>NZ_CP066339.1:0-305653 GCF_016406125.1 Alicyclobacillus sp. SO9
ATGAGTTTGGCTTTTAACTCAACCTATTTTGATGATCTTTGGGAGCAGGTGCTGCTAATAATGAACGAGCGCATGAGCGGCCCAAGCTTCAACACATGGTTCGGAGGCAGCAAAATCATCAACTACGATACCGCCGCCAACGAAATAACCGTGTATATTCCCTCTTCCTTTTCTCGAAATTGGATTGTCAATCATTATAAGGACTTTATATCCACCACAGTTACTGCTCTGACTGAACAGGAGTACTCTATTAAATATATATGTAGCAATGAAGACGAGCAGAAGTCTCCAGCCGAGGAAATCGTTGCTGATCATCAAGCCAGCGAAGACTCAACCAAGAGCCCTCAAACCGAATCCAGCCAGTTTAACCCTAAGTACACCTTTGATACGTTCGTTATCGGCGCCAGTAATCGCTTTGCTCATGCAGCCAGTCTGGCAGTTGCTGAAAAACCCGCCCATTCTTATAATCCCCTCTTTTTGTACGGAGGAGTTGGCCTGGGAAAGACACACTTGATGCATGCTATTGGGCAGTACGTACACCAATACTCCCCTGACTCCAAAGTTCTATATTTGTCCTCGGAGCGTTTTACCAACGAATTTATCACCGCCATTCGCGACAGCAGGACAGCAGATTTCCGAAACCGCTATCGCTCCATAGATATACTGCTCATTGACGACATTCAATTTTTGGCAGGGAAAGAACAGACCCAAGAGGAATTTTTCCATACCTTTAACTCTCTACACGGAGAAGGAAAACAAATTGTAATCTCCAGCGACCGGCCGCCTAAGGATATTCCCACTCTTGAAGACCGTCTCCGATCGCGCTTCGAATGGGGGCTTATTACAGACATCCAGCCGCCGGATTTGGAGACTAGAATTGCCATTCTTCAAAGAAAGGCCAAGTCAGACAGGTTAGTCATTCCGGAGGACGTGTTGAACTACATTGCCAATCAGGTCGATACGAACATTCGAGAACTCGAAGGTGCTCTGATTCGAGTCGTTGCCTACTCGTCTCTCGTCAACGAGGACCTGTCGGTGCAGTTAGCAGAGCAGGCCTTAAAAGACATCATTTCACCGGACAAACCAAGAGAAATCACGTACTCACAAATTCAAAAAGTCATTGCCGATCACTTTGGTTTAAAAGTAGAAGAACTCAAGGCAAAAAAGCGCACAAAAAACGTGGCCTTTCCACGTCAAATTGCGATGTACTTGTGCCGGGAGCTGACAAACCTTTCACTGCCTAAGGTAGGAGAAGCATTTGGCGGACGCGATCACACCACAGTCTTACACGCGTGTGAAAAAGTGGCCCAGCAGATGAGTTCAGATCAACACACGGCCAACACAATAAATCGCCTGGCAGAGGCTATTAAGACCCTGTACTGAATTATCCAAAGTACGGTTGATAATTATGTGGACTTACACACAGGATATACACAGTCCACAGGCAAGCTCCCATTAAACATTTTCGGACTTATCCACATGTGAACAAGTACTATTACTATTACTGCGTCTTTTAAAGATCTTTAACATAAGAATATATGCACTGAATGAACACTTTAGAACTCGTATCTGGAAGGAGACGACAATCGTCATGAAATTCACTATTCATCAAAATGCACTTCTTCAACTTATTCAAACTTCCTCAAAGGCAGTAGCAGTACGAAGCACAAAACAAGTACTTATGGGAATCCTCCTTGAAGCAGAAGGAGATACGCTAACTGCGACAGCCTATGACCTTGAACTCGGAATCCAGAGTGCTATTCGTGCTGATGAGGAAAATAGATTTTATACCGAACAGTCTGGTGCCATCGTTCTTCCTGCCAGGTACCTGTTGGACGTCGTCAAGAAACTTCCTTCAGACATTGTTTCTTTTGACATTCACAACAACTACACTACAGACATTCAATGCGGACAGGTTGAGTTTCACCTGCATGGAATCGATGCAACTGAATTTCCAAAACTGCCTAGTTTCCACAATGTTGAAGCCATAGAACTCTCAACAGAAGCTCTCCAATCTTTGATTCGATCAACCTCTTTTGCAACGTCCACATCCGAAGTCAGACCCATTCTGACAGGAATTCACCTTCAGTTCGGCAAGGATGCACTGACGTTTACGGCAACAGATGGATTACGTTTAGCGACAAAATCAGTCCCCTTTTCCGGGACATCAGAAGAAGACGAAGAAAGAGAAGCCATTCTTCCGGCAAAATCACTAAATGAACTTCTGAAAGTTCTCTCCGATCTTACGGAGACTGTTTCCATTCAGTTCACAAACAGCCACAGCCTCTTTTCAATTGGGAACACCTTGTTTTACACTCGTCTCATTGAGGGAACGTACCCGGATACAACGCGCATTATACCTACAACACAGAAAACCGAAATTATCGTATCTAACAACGACTTTATGAACGCTATCGATCGCGCTGCATTAATTGCAAGGGACCGGGACAACCATATGATCCGAATGGAGCTCACGAACCAAAACCTAACAGTTTCATCAAGTTCTCCTGAAATTGGCAATGTATCGGAATCTATGTCTGTTTTAAATCAAATTGGCGATGATGTATTTATTGCCTTTAACGCGAAGTACGTTTTAGATGCTTTGAAAGCCTTGGGCAATGAAGAAATATCCATATACTTTAACGGCTCCAATCAACCGTTTGTTCTTCGTAAACACGGTCAAGAAGATACACTTCAATTGATTTCTCCAGTACTTATGAGATAACGAGGTGAAGTTTTGGAATTGGTGATTGAAGGAGACTACATTACCTTAGCCCAGTTTCTGAAGTTGACAGATGTCATCTCCAGCGGCGGACAAGCAAAGTTCTTTTTGCAGGAAGAGAATGTGTATGTTAATGGCATTGTCGACAAGAGACGCGGACGCAAGCTGTATCCGGGAGACGAGATTCAATACGGTGAACAAGTTTATGTCATCAGGGCGGAATAGTTTATATGCATATTACAGCGATTCGTCTTCATCACTTTCGCAATTACACAGATGAGTCACTTGAATTAAATCCGCATGTCAATATTTTGTTAGGAGACAATGCTCAGGGGAAAACTAATGTTCTCGAAGCCATCTATTTGCTGGCTGTGGGAAAATCTCACCGTACAGCGAAAGACCAAGATCTGATACACTGGGGAGAACAGTATTCATCCGTCGAGGCTGCAATTGAGCGCCGCGGTCGCAAGCAGACGATGGCCGTTCACTTGGGTAACAAGGGCAAGCGGGCACTGTTAAACGGGATTACGCAAACAAAAATGACCGATTTCGTCGGTCATTTTCAGGTTGTTTTGTTTGCTCCAGAAGACTTGTACCTAGTCAAAGGGGGCCCCGCACAGCGTCGACGCTTTATCGATATGGAACTGGGCCAAATCCAAGTGAAATACCTGTATCACTTAAGTCAGTATCATCGAGTTCTACAGCAACGCAATTCTATGCTAAAGCTTCCAAATCCAGATTTGGAACTTGTTGATGTTCTCAATACACAACTGGCTGAACATGGTGCGCAAGTCATGTACAGACGTCGTGCATTTGTTACCGATTTAGGAGAATTTGCACAAGGGGTATACCATTCCATATCTTCAGGAAAAGAGGCTTTTTCTCTGTCCTACAGCTGCTCAGTACCAGGCGTTCGATGGGAAGTCTCACAGTCCGTTGAAGAGTTGGAAGCCTTATTTAATCAGGCTTTGATTGATAAACAGAGTACCGATCTGAACCAAGGATATACAGGCATTGGTCCCCACCGCGACGATCTCGTTTTCAAACTAGACAATCAACCGGTTCAGTCATTTGCCAGTCAGGGTCAACAGAGGACGATTGCTCTGTCGCTTCGATTGGCAGAAATTGATTTCATCCACAGGGAAGTACAAGAGTACCCGGTATTGCTGTTGGACGACGTTCTTTCCGAACTTGATGACGAAAGACAGAGAAATCTCGTTTTATCTATGCGGGAAAAAGTGCAAACTATAATTACGACCACCAGTCTATATCATCTTCAAAGTCAGTTGGATAACGATGCACACCTGTTAAGGGTACGTTCTGGTATAATAGAAACTGAGGGGTAGGTGTCTTTCGTGTTTATACATATTGGCGGAGATACGATGGTTCGGTTAGAAGATATCATCGGCATTTTTGATTTGTCGGCGAAAGACAGCCCTGATACAAACAGTTACTTGGAATTAGCGAAGAGGGCCAATTCAGCGAAGATCATCGACGTTGGTGAACTGAAGTCCTTTGTCGTTACAAATAAGGCCTTATATTACTCCCCAATTTCTTCCCTGACGCTTAGAAAACGGGCGGCAATACTGGAACGGGGGCCGGGAGGTTCAACAACGTTTCAACAGCCTTAATTACCTCATTTCTGTTGACAGTTTTTCTAAACTGAAGGTTATTTATGAAGCTCACTTATGTATCCGTTGGAGGGAACACACTTGTCAAACCAAGTCTATGATGAATCACAGATTCAAGTTCTCGAGGGACTTGAAGCGGTTAGAAAACGTCCCGGGATGTATATTGGCTCCACCAGTTCCAGGGGATTGCATCATCTGGTGTGGGAGATCGTCGACAATGCGGTGGACGAAGCCCTGGCTGGACGGTGTACAAAGATTATTGTTCAGGTACACCCTGATAACAGCGTTTCTGTCATAGATAACGGAGCTGGATTTCCCGTCGGGATTCATTCGAAAACCGGGAGACCTGCAGTTGAGACTGCATTGACAGTCCTGCATGCAGGCGGCAAGTTTGGGGGCAGCGGATACAAAGTCAGCGGCGGTTTGCACGGAGTCGGTGCCTCAGTTGTCAATGCACTATCGAAAAACTTGAAAGTGGAAGTCCATCGAGAAGGAAACCTCTACGTTCAAGAATATGAACGAGGTGTACCGTTATACGATCTGAAAATAATGGGCACTACAGACCATACCGGTACGACCGTCACATTTACGCCCGATGATAAGATTTTTACGGAGACAACCAGTTTCGAAATCGATATTTTACAATCACGTCTGCGTGAACTGGCCTTTTTGAATGCCGGTCTGGAAATTCAGTTAGAAGACGAGCGCGATGAGAAGGCGTATAACTATTGCTATTCTGGCGGAGTTGCTGCTTTCGTTGAGTATATCAACAGGACAAAAGACGTCCTTCACGAGGAACCTGTGTTTGTCAGCGGGGTTCGTGATGACGTCACTATTGACGTCGCACTACAGTACAACGACGGCTATGCAACAACCATGTTCTCCTTCGCGAATAACATTAACACGCACGAAGGCGGAACTCATGAGTCTGGCTTTAAATCGGCCCTGACCCGAGTCATGAATGACTATGCACGCAAAATGGGGATTCTGAAGGACAGCGACAGCAAGCTAAGCGGTGACGATGTTCGTGAAGGACTAGCTGCCATTATTAGTGTGAAGGTACCAGAACCTCAATTTGAAGGACAGACCAAAACCAAGCTGGGAAACAGTGAGGTTCGAGGTATTGTGGACGGACTGTTCAGTGACAAGTTTTCTGCTTTTCTTGAAGAAAATCCGGCCGTAGCAAAACGGATTGTGGAAAAGTCGCTGACTGCAGCAAGAGCGAGAGAAGCCGCCAGAAAAGCCCGTGAACTTACCCGTCGAAAGAGTGCTTTGGAAGTCAGTTCATTACCTGGAAAACTTGCTGATTGTTCTACCAAGGATGCTTCTATCAGTGAGATCTACATCGTTGAGGGAGACTCAGCCGGAGGTTCTGCTAAACAGGGAAGAGACCGATCATTCCAAGCCATCCTGCCCCTTCGCGGTAAAATTATTAACGTCGAAAAAGCGCGTCTGGATAAAATTTTTTCCAATAATGAAATTCGTTCTATCATTACCGCCATTGGTACAGGTGTTGGTGAGGAATTTGAGTTAGATAAAGTGAGATACCATAAAATTGTCATTATGACAGATGCCGATGTGGACGGAAGTCACATCAGAATTCTGCTTTTAACCCTGTTCTATCGCTTTATGAAACCATTGATTGATGCGGGTTATGTATATATCGCTCAACCCCCTTTGTACAAGATTCAAAAAGGAAAATCTGTTCGTTACGCGTATACCGATAATGAACTGGATAGAATCTTGACCGAAACGGGCCGCAATGGCATCTCTCTCCAGCGCTATAAAGGTCTTGGAGAGATGAATCCCAATCAGCTCTGGGAAACTACGATGGACCCGGACGGCCGTACACTGCTCCAAGTCGGTATGGATGATGCGATGGAAGCAGATATGATTTTCAGTATGCTGATGGGAGACAAGGTTGAACCGAGGAGAGAGTTTATTGAGCAGCATGCTCGATACGTTCGCAACCTGGATATCTAGATAATTCAAATTGGAATTTATACAGATTGACTAGAACATTATCCAACGGGAGTGACAAGGTTTGTCAGACGAATTTGAAAGCAGAGTTTTACCTATCGATCTCGGACAGGAACTGAGAAACTCGTTCTTGGATTATGCAATGAGTGTCATTGTGAGCCGGGCAATTCCTGATGTCCGAGATGGACTCAAGCCTGTACATCGAAGAATTCTGTATGCAATGTATGAAGTAGGAATGACACCTGACAAGCCTCATAAGAAGTCAGCTCGGGTTGTCGGGGACGTATTGGCAAAATATCATCCTCATGGGGACAGTGCCGTTTATGACGCATTAGTTCGCTTGGCACAAACGTTTTCAACCAGATATCTCTTAGTTGACGGTCACGGGAACTTTGGGTCTGTCGACGGAGATTCAGCGGCGGCTATGCGGTACACTGAAGCTCGCATGTCATCGATTACTATGGAAATGCTGCGGGATATTAACAAGGAAACGGTAGATTTCGGACCAAACTACGACGAGAATGAAAATGAGCCGCTGGTGCTGCCATCTAGGTTTCCGAACCTGCTCGTTAACGGATCGTCAGGAATTGCAGTGGGAATGGCAACCAACATTCCACCCCACAACTTGACGGAAGTTATTGATGGTGTTGTGGCTATGATTGACAACCCTGAAATCACGATGGACGAACTCATGGCAATTATTACAGGTCCGGACTTTCCCACAGCAGGAATTATCCTCGGTCGTGCCGGTATTCGTAACGCGTACAGAACCGGGAGAGGTTCTGTAACGATTCGGGCAAGAACGGAATTTGAAGAGATGCAAGGGGGAAAGACCAGAATTGTGGTCAATGAAATTCCCTATCAGCAGAACAAAGCTCGCCTCATTGAAAAAATTGCGGAGTTAACCCGCGATAAGAAGATAGACGGCATTACTGACCTTCGAGACGAGTCCGATCGCGACGGTATGCGCATCGTCATCGAACTTCGCCGAGATGTAAGACCTCAGGTAGTCTTAAATAATCTGTATAAGCACACGGGTCTGCAAAGCAGTTTTGGCATTATCATGCTGTCTCTCGTGGATGGACAACCAAAAGTGCTGAACCTGAGAGACATGATTTATTTTTACCTGCAACATCAGAGAGATGTAGTCCGCAGGCGGACACAGTTTGATCTCAACAAGGCTGAAGCCCGCGCTCATATTCTCGAAGGATTGCGGATTGCGCTCGATTACCTGGACGAAGTGATTGCTTTGATTCGAGGGTCGCAAACCACCGAAGAGGCTCGGGAAGGTTTAATCAACCGATTTGGATTGAGTCACGAGCAAGCTCAGGCAATCTTGGATATGCGATTGCAGCGCCTGACAGGATTGGAACGAGAAAAGATTGAAAATGAGTACAACGAACTGCTCGAGCTCATTAAACGTTTGCGAGAGATCCTGGCAGACGAACAACTGCTTCTCGGCGTGATTAGAAGGGAAATTCTTGAAATTCGAGATAAGTTCGGTGATGCACGACGAACTGAAATTATCGCTTCCGAAGGAGATATTGCCGACGAAGACCTGATTCCGGTTCAGGACGTGGCCATCACACTCACCCATGCAGGCTACATTAAGCGAATTCCGCTGTCTGCGTACCATACGCAAAAGCGCGGAGGCCGCGGTATATCCATGATGGGAACCCGCGAAGAAGACTTTGTGGAACACATGTTCATTACATCCTCTCACCACCATTTGCTCTTCTTTACAAACAGGGGCCGAGTGTACAGTGTGAAAGGATATGAGGTGCCTGAATACAGTCGACAGGCCAAAGGGATCCCAATTATTAATTTGCTTCAAATTGAGCCTGGAGAGCAGATTTCAACCGTCATTCCCGTTAGCACATTGAATGCAGAAGAAGTGTCAAATCAGTTTCTGTTCTTTGCTACGCGTCAGGGTGTAGTAAAGAAAACAGCTCTCGCAGACTACAGCAATTTACGAAAGACAGGTCTCATCGGTATCAATCTCCGAGAAGAAGATGAACTGATTTCTGTTCGCCTCACTGACGGCGAGCAAGATATTATCATGGCAACGTATAAAGGCATGTCGATTCGCTTCTCGGAAAAGAATGTTCGTCGCATGGGTCGTGCAGCAACAGGAGTCAAAGGTATACAACTTTCTGCCGAAGACAAGGTCATTGGTATGGATGTTGTTCAAAACGGAGAAAACGTGTTGGTGGTTACTACCCGCGGATACGGCAAGAAAACTCCTATTATCGACTACCGGTCCCAGACCCGCGGCGGTAAGGGTATCAAGACGTTAAATTGTACAGAGAAAAACGGCTTCATTGTTGGACTCAACATTGTGGACGATGAAGATGATCTGATGATCATAACCAATGCAGGAATCACCATTCGAATTCATGTAAAAGATATCTCCAAGCAAGGGCGCTTCACACGCGGCGTAAAACTCATCAATGTACCTGAAGGCGAAGAAGTCGCAACCGTTGCACGTGTCATTCCAGGGGACGAGGATGAAGAAGGCGCTGAGAATATCACAGACGTCATTGAGGTCGATGATGTCGTTGAAGTTCTTGAAGGTGTCGAGCTTGAAGATGCTGAAGACATGGACGGGTCTGAGGACATGGACGATGCTGAAGAAGCGGATGTTGTTGAGGACGAGCTTGAAGACGATGGAAGCGATGAAGAAGCGGAGGATGCTTCTGAAGAAACGGACAATGCTGAGGACGAGTAAGAGGGTTAAAGCAAGTAAGAGGGTTATAGTAAGTAAAAGTTTCCCAATGTAGATCTAAGCTCGAATTAGGAAAGTGAGTCTAATACTGATTTGAGCTCTCCATAAGAAACATGTAGAGGTCTTTACGCGTTAAAACGGCTTCAATACTGAGGGGAGAAACAGTAGATGGAGCCGAACGACCAGAGAGCTTGATGACAACATGACAACAGTGTAAAGATAAATGCGGCCGGCGACGTAACAGCGCTCGGCCGCTATTTCTATTGGAGATTGGCAAACGATGAGCCCATCAGCCTCGTAGTTAAACGTGTGGTTAAACGTGCGATTGAAAGTGCGATTGAAAGTGCGATTGAAGGCGCTATTTAAGAGTGATGGACTTGTAGTAAGACTTGTGGTTAAAATGGACTGTCAAATCTTCAAAAATCGGTACATACGAACTAGTATATACTGAACTTTCGGTAATTTGATAAAATAGTAATAATTAAAGTAGAGACACCCGTTCAATCAGTCCCGCATCATATCTATGTTGCCAGGAGGGCTTGATATGAAGAAAATTTTGTTCGCCGCGGATGGTTCGGACTCGGCTCTACATGCAGCAAAGTTAGCCAATGAATTTCTTGAAGTTTGGCCTGACGCAACCGTTGACGTTTTCTATGTAACGCAGATGTTCACGTCCGCCCATGGGGTCAACGTGTCGGCTGAATTTGCTAAAGACCTTGCCAAGGAAGTCAAAGAACACTCGATGGCACCATCTGAAAAGAACCAACATCGCGTTCGATTTCGGCATGAAAGAAGTGTAACATCTCCTGCTATTGTACTGGCCCAGGTGGCAAAAGACGAAGGATTTGATTTGATTGTTTGTGGCAGCCATGGTCGCAATGCCGTGAACCGCTTCTTTCTTGGCAGTGTCAGTCACGGACTCGTCCACCATGCGGAAGTACCGGTTCTTGTGGCGAGAGAACGGACTGAGGACTAACACTACGTTCTGTCGATAACGTGTGTTGACGACGATTTTCAGTGATCTGAAGTTCAGTGACTTGAAGTTCAGAAACTTGAAGTTCAGACATCAGTAACTATCGTTCAAATTTCCGATACAACTCCCATACATTGAGAAATGGTATGCTGTCAGTTCACACTCAAGAGATGACGGTGTATCATTTCTTGTTGTATTGCTTATTTTTTATTTGTGGCAACCGAGTCAATGGTACAGGGGATATGGAAATGCTCGCCGGTTTCTCATGTTTCGGCGGACTCTCGGCTTTCAGTCTAGAAATGCGCTATTGCAGGACAAGATGTGGACTTGTCACACAAGAATTGATAATATCGTTGTTGAATAAGGGTATCGGAAATTCGTTTTGTGAAGATAATGTGATGAAGAAACTAAATGCAAACCATGACTCGCTAGAAGGCTGAAAGCTATGCCTCTAACGAATATCTCTAATGCATATTTAATATGCACCCAGCATGAAACTGCGAGACTCACGCGGGCAACGGCTTGAAGACGGTATTTGAAGATAGATTTCTGCTTTTTAAGTGTAATGCAAGGTGGTGGAATCGTGAGTAATTTTGAGGAATTGGGAATCATTCAAGGTGGCTTGTTTCTTGGTTTCTTTGTATTTGTTGCACTGTTAATGTTTTTTTTCAATGCAGTCTTAAAGAAATGACAAGTATCTCGTATCACAGATGAAGTCGGGTAGATGAAAGGTGGAGCAATTACTTCCGAGATCGCGGGGATCATTCGGAATCGGGCAGATGATATCCGTGCTAACCTCATTCCCCCGACGTCTCGCTTTTGATGGTCCGACGAATACTCAGAGTGCCACATCTCTGGAAATTCAACCAGAATATCGAGTTGGATGAATCGTCCAGTTATTAAGTAATGAAAATTCGCCTAATCATCCCTACTCTCTCATCCCTGGCTCATCCAGTTGCTAATGCCAGCGCAAGCATATTGACCTCATGCACTTGTGTTATTGATGCACCACTTTCTACCCCTATTTCAAAACGAGTGAGCGCACAAACTCACCTTAATAACATACTTACCCTAATGATCTCTGCAGTATAATGAACCACTGAGTCCGTGTGATTAGCCGACCCTCCCAGAATCCGGAACGGTACACGCTGCTGGAAATCGTCAATTTCATAGAAGCCGCAATTCGACAGTTATACAACCGCCATTACAGCAAAGATAACCCTGATATACTAAACATATACATATGAATTATAGTTCTGTCAAAGATTGCACGGCTTTTCTTATACAAATGAAGTTTCGTGGGTTGACATTACCAACTCTGCGATGCTATACTATTTCTCGCCGCTAATAAAGCGGTTCGACAAAAACCCTCACATTTTGTAAGCCAAAATGGAAATTTTAGAGGTTTACCGGTTCCTTGAAAACTAAACACACGAAAGAGACGCTTGTGTAAGAAATGAGCTTCGTCTGTTCTTTGAGAGAAGAGCAGTACAGGATATAAGCAAGACCAAATTTGAGAGTTTGATCCTGGCTCAGGACGAACGCTGGCGGCGTGCCTAATACATGCAAGTCGAGCGGACCTCTGGGAGCTTGCTCCCAGAGGTTAGCGGCGGACGGGTGAGTAACACGTGGGCAATCTGCCTGTCAGACTGGAATAACATCCGGAAACGGGTGCTAATGCCGGATAGACAGCGGGAAGGCATCTTCCTGCTTTGAAAGCTGCTACGGCAGTACTGACAGAGGAGCCCGCGGCGCATTAGCTAGTTGGTGGGGTAACGGCCTACCAAGGCAACGATGCGTAGCCGACCTGAGAGGGTGACCGGCCACACTGGGACTGAGACACGGCCCAGACTCCTACGGGAGGCAGCAGTAGGGAATCTTCCGCAATGGGCGAAAGCCTGACGGAGCAACGCCGCGTGAGCGAAGAAGGCCTTCGGGTTGTAAAGCTCAGTCAATCGGGAAGAGCGGACAGGAGAGGGAATGCTCCTGTCGAGACGGTACCGGAAGAGGAAGCCCCGGCTAACTACGTGCCAGCAGCCGCGGTAATACGTAGGGGGCAAGCGTTGTCCGGAATCACTGGGCGTAAAGCGTGCGTAGGCGGCCTTGTAAGTCTGGGGTGAAAACTCAGGGCTCAACCCTGAGAATGCCTTGGAAACTGTGAGGCTTGAGTACTGGAGAGGCAAGGGGAATTCCACGTGTAGCGGTGAAATGCGTAGAGATGTGGAGGAATACCAGTGGCGAAGGCGCCTTGCTGGACAGTGACTGACGCTGAGGCACGAAAGCGTGGGGAGCGAACAGGATTAGATACCCTGGTAGTCCACGCCGTAAACGATGAGTGCTAGGTGTTGGGGGTTACCGCCCTCAGTGCCGAAGGAAACCCAATAAGCACTCCGCCTGGGGAGTACGGTCGCAAGACTGAAACTCAAAGGAATTGACGGGGGCCCGCACAAGCAGTGGAGCATGTGGTTTAATTCGAAGCAACGCGAAGAACCTTACCAGGGCTTGACATCCCCCTGACCGGTGTAGAGATACACCTTCCCTTCGGGGCAGGGGAGACAGGTGGTGCATGGTTGTCGTCAGCTCGTGTCGTGAGATGTTGGGTTAAGTCCCGCAACGAGCGCAACCCTTAATCTGTGTTACCAGCATGTAAAGATGGGGACTCACAGGTGACAGCCGACGCAAGTCGGAGGAAGGTGGGGATGACGTCAAATCATCATGCCCTTTATGTCCTGGGCAACACACGTGCTACAATGGGCGGAACAAAGGGAAGCGAGACCGCGAGGTGGAGCAAAACCCAGAAAACCGTTCGTAGTTCGGATTGCAGGCTGCAACCCGCCTGCATGAAGCCGGAATTGCTAGTAATCGCGGATCAGCATGCCGCGGTGAATCCGTTCCCGGGCCTTGTACACACCGCCCGTCACACCACGAGAGTTGGCAACACCCGAAGTCGGTGGGGTAACCCTTAGGGGGACTAGCCGCCGAAGGTGGGGCTGATGATTGGGGTGAAGTCGTAACAAGGTAGCCGTATCGGAAGGTGCGGCTGGATCACCTCCTTTCTATGGAGTACTAGACAGACCGCGAGAGTCTGTCAGAACGCAAGCGTCTCTGAACTAACTGCAAGTCCCGCTGGGAAACTGGAGTTAGTGTGTGTGTTTAGTTTTGAAGGTGCCCTGCCTGCAGGAATGCAGGGAAGTGTATCTTCAACTTTTGTGTCTTTGGACACAGAGGTGTGTACCTTGACAACCAGATAGCGAGAAGTGAATTTTCCTGTTCACAAGTAAGAAATGGGTAACTGCACTTCGTTCACAGGGATGTGAATGAAAGTGATAGTATGAAATACCGAAAATCGGGAAGCAGCAATGCGGACCGAATGTGGTGAAGGTAGAAAGGGCGCACGGGGGATGCCTAGGCGCCAGGAGCCGAAGAAGGACGGGGCGAACACCGAAATGCCACGGGGAGCTGTAAGCGAGCCTTGATCCGTGGATGTCCGAATGGGGGAACCCCCTGGTCGTGATGGGCCAGGACTGCAGACTGAATCCATAGGTCTGTAGAGGCAACCGGGAGAACTGAAACATCTCAGTACCCCGAGGAAGAGAAAACAAGAGTGATTCCGTCAGTAGTGGCGAGCGAAAGCGGAAGAGCCTAAACCGGATACGCGGGAAACCTTGCAGGGGATGCGTAGACGGGGTAGCGGGGCAAGCGAAGAACGGGCTGCAACCGGTTCACAGAGTGAGAAAACGATGTTCGTAGAGGAAAGGTCTGGGAAGGCCTGTCGAAGAGGGTGAGAGCCCCGTACTCGAAACGGACGCGACTTTGTCGCATGACCCCAAGTACCGCGGGACACGAGAAACCCCGTGGGAATCTGGGAGGACCACCTCCTAAGGCTAAATACTCCCTGGCGACCGATAGTGATGAGTACCGTGAGGGAAAGGTGAAAAGCACCGCGGGAGCGGAGTGAAAGAGAACCTGAAACCGTGTGCCTACAATCAGTCGAAGCATCCGTAGAGGTGTGACGGCGTGCCTTTTGTAGAATGAACCGGCGAGTGAGGGCGGCGAGCAAGGTTAAGGTGAGAAGCCGGAGCCGAAGCGAAAGCGAGTCTGAAAAGGGCGATAAGTTGGCAGTCCTCGACCCGAAACCGGGTGATCTACCCCTGGTCAGGGTGAAGTGCGGGTAACACCGCATGGAGGCCCGAACCCACTGGCGTTGAAAAGCCAGGGGATGAACTGGGGGTAGGGGAGAAATTCCAATCGAACTCGGAGATAGCTGGTTCTCCCCGAAATAGCTTTAGGGCTAGCGTCCGGGGATGAGTTGCGGAGGTAGAGCACTGATTGGGTGCGGGGCCCGTCCAGGGTTACCAAGCTCAGTCAAACTCCGAATGCCGCAATATTAACCCGGGCAGTCAGACTACGAATGCTAAGATCCGTGGTCAAAAGGGAAACAGCCCAGACCAACAGCTAAGGTCCCAAAGTACCAGTTCAGTGGGAAACGATGTGGCGGTGCACAGACAACCAGGATGTTGGCTTAGAAGCAGCCACCATTGAAAGAGTGCGTAATAGCTCACTGGTCGAGTGACGCTGCGCGGAAAATGTAACGGGGCTAAACTGGACACCGAAGCTTTGGATGCACAGAGATGTGCGTGGTAGGGGAGCGTTCCATGAGCGGCGAAGTTGAGCTGAGAGGCTTGGTGGAGGTCATGGAAGTGAGAATGCCGGTATAAGTAGCGAAAAGACAAGTGAGAATCTTGTCCGCCGAAAGCCCAAGGGTTCCTGGGGAAGGATCGTCCGCCCAGGGTTAGTCGGGACCTAAGGCGAGGCCGAAAGGCGTAGTCGAAGGACAACTGGTGGAAATTCCAGTACCACTCCAGACTGTTTGAGCGAAGGGGTGACGCAGGAGGTCCAGGGAAGCGGCCGGATGGAAGAGGCCGTCCAAGCAGCAAGAGGGGAATCGAGGCAAATCCCGGTTCTATTAACCTCAAGCTGTGATGGGGAGGGAAGAACAGTACCGAAGTCCTGAGGATCACACTGCCGAGAAAAGCCTCTAGTGAGGAAAGGAGTGCCCGTACCGAAAACCGACACAGGTGGGCGCGTGGAGAACACGAAGGCGCGCGGGAAAACTCTCGTTAAGGAACTCGGCAAAATGGCCCCGTAACTTCGGGAGAAGGGGCGCTCATCGAGAGATGAGCCGCAGTGAAAAGGCCCAAGCGACTGTTTATCAAAAACACAGGTCTCTGCCAAGCCGAAAGGCGAAGTATAGGGGCTGACGCCTGCCCGGTGCTGGAAGGTTAAGAGGAGGGCTTAGGGTGTAAACCCGAAGGTCTGAATTGAAGCCCCAGTAAACGGCGGCCGTAACTATAACGGTCCTAAGGTAGCGAAATTCCTTGTCGGGTAAGTTCCGACCCGCACGAAAGGCGCAACGACTTGGGCGCTGTCTCAACGAGAGACCCGGTGAAATTGTAATACCTGTGAAGATGCAGGTTACCCGCGGCTAGACGGAAAGACCCCGTGGAGCTTGACTGCAGCTTGATATGGGAGATGGGTATGTCATGTACAGGATAGGTGGGAGACAGAGAAGCAGGGGCGCAAGCCAATGTGGAGTCGGTGTTGGGATACCACCCTTGAGATGCCAATCTTCTAACCTGGCGCCATGAAACTGGCGTGGGGACAGTGTCAGGCGGGCAGTTTGACTGGGGCGGTCGCCTCCAAAAAGGTAACGGAGGCGCCCAAAGGTTCCCTCAGCGCGGATGGAAATCGCGCAGTGCGTGTAAAGGCAAAAGGGAGCTTGACTGCGAGACGGACAGGTCGAGCAGGGACGAAAGTCGGGCTTAGTGACCCGGCGGCCCCGAGTGGAAGGGCCGTCGCTCAACGGATAAAAGCTACCCCGGGGATAACAGGCTGATCTCCCCCAAGAGTTCACATCGACGGGGAGGTTTGGCACCTCGATGTCGGCTCATCGCATCCTGGGGCTGAAGTCGGTCCCAAGGGTTGGGCTGTTCGCCCATTAAAGCGGTACGCGAGCTGGGTTCAGAACGTCGTGAGACAGTTCGGTCCCTATCTGCCGCGGGCGCAGGATACGTGAGAGGAATCGTCCTTAGTACGAGAGGACCGGGATGAACAGACCGCTGGTGTCCCAGTTGTTCTGCCAAGAGCATAGCTGGGTAGCTAAGTCTGGAAGGGATAAGCGCTGAAAGCATCTAAGCGCGAAGCCCCCCTCAAGATAACGTGTCCCATCCATTTATGGAGTAAGACCCCTTGAAGAAGACGAGGTAGATCGGTCCGGAGTGGAAGCGTAGTGATACGTGGAGCTGACGGATACGAATCGGTCGAGGGCTTCACCAGAGGAACAGGGAAACGACAGACGACTCGCTGTCTGGGAAGACAGGTATACAAACTACTTGAAGCGCGAAGGTGACTTCAAGGAAGTACATAGGGTTGATGCGGTGTCTGCGAAGAAGCGTTCACTTTAGTGCCAGCGGATGAGCTGACACCGTATGAACCCAGTCTGGTGACGAGAGCGGAGGGGCCACACGCGTACCCATCCCGAACACGACCGTTAAGACCTCCAGCGCCGATGATACTTGGAGCGCGAGCTCCTGGGAAAGTA
This sequence comes from Alicyclobacillus sp. SO9, assembly GCF_016406125.1. Lineage (NCBI taxonomy): Bacteria > Bacillati > Bacillota > Bacilli > Caryophanales > Alicyclobacillaceae > Alicyclobacillus > Alicyclobacillus sp. SO9. The sequence goes on from NZ_CP066339.1 coordinate 16,633, forward strand.
GGACATTGCCAGGCGAGAGAGCAAGAAGAGAGAGGCGTTGCACCCGATGGGGTGCAGCGTCTTTTGTATGTGACTGCAGGTACAAGTGACGGAATGAACAAGAGAGAAAGAGGAGAAGGAAGATAAACGGGGAAACCCGTTATTTACCGTCTGAAGTTCCTTGAATGCATGGAAGCAGAGTTGGTGTTTCGTGAGGGGAGCGATAGAGAGAAGACGACGAGAGCGGATGAAGTGTTTTTGTGTGTGACTGTAGGTACAAGTGGAGGAACCGACAAAGAGAGAAAGAGGAGAAGGAAGATAAACGGGGACACCCGTTTATTTACTGTCTGAAGTTCCTGAATGCATGGAAGTAGAGTTGGTGTTTATGGCGGAATTGTGTCTGCTTGAGGGCAAAAGAGGGGGGGCAGTGCCAAAACATGGTCCCTGGCGACGTTGTGTTCACAAGGCGGACACAAACAGCCCGTTGACATGCCTCAGATGTGGCGGAACTGTGTCCAAAGACCCGATGAGGGGGAGGGGTGCAGAAAATAGAGATCCCACAAGTGCTTATTTGGAACATGCCTATCGCCGAGTACAAAATAAGCTCCTGAGAAGTGCTTAAGGGCCGGAAAACCAACGAAAATGGGGTCTGAACAGCAAATAAGCTCGTCTGAAGCGCTTATTTGCTCCATTGGGCCTCCGATGCGGCGAATAAGCGCTTCTCGGATCTCTATTTGCCCTGGCGCCGACAGCTGGCCCCCGGTTGGATGCCCATGCGCCGACAGCCGGAGCCCCCGGGGCCGACAGTCGCAGCCCCCGGGCGCATTCCTGTGCTGCGCTGCCCCCTGCGCCCGTGCGATTGTTCCCGAGCCCCCATCCCTTTGGGCCCGGTTGCCCCGCTGCTCGCAGGAGGCGATGTTTCTCCAAGCTCTCTCTTCTTAGTCGTTGACTATGCGGCCGTCCGCAATCCATTCGATGGATTGGGGAGTAATAGGAATGTCAAGGCGCACGATGGGTCGGGGACAGGGGAGTCTTAAATACTCACGCACTAAAAGTGCATCCTGTTCATTATTCCAGTGAATGATGTCAGACCATTCCGTTGCGGAGTATCTGCTCAGCGCAGAAAGGCAGAAGAGTAATCCGTATTGTACGAGATAAACGGGATAGGCGGGTTCGTCTACGAGATAGTCTACTCCGTCGTAAGAGTTGAACCACGGATGATTCGGAGTTGGCAATGGGATATTTAGATAACCTTTCCGATTTGCTTCAGATGATACTAACAGGCTTGAATTTGCTCCAGGTGGGGCACTGCTGGCTGGTTCATGTCCTTGCACGTATCTAGAATCGTGAGCTCGCTCAACTTGTCCCATCATAGTGGATGAGCCGGTGTTTGCATCCTGGGGAATTTCCGTGCCTACATGGTTTACGGGACCTGCATTTAGATACGCTTGCTTCCATTCATCGACGGTCATGCCCTGGTTTGAAGCAATTCGACGAGAGACCCATGCTCTACTTCTTTGAGCCGTGATACGAACTGGGGGAGTGCCAGTCGAGCGTGCTCTTTGCGTTTTTTGCACACCATTCGAAGACGCAGTTTTGTCCACAGTGGCTGCGTGGGACGCAGACTCCCCTAAATCATCGATTTGTGTGAGAGACTCCGTTGTCTCTTCATTGGTATCCAGGTGCTTGTCCATGGATTCCATAGGGTCCGTCTGATCGCGCTGGACTTGTGCTGTCTGACCTTGTGCCATCTGATCTTGTGTCTTTGACTGACGTACCTCTACATGCACCGATTCTGGTGGACCCATTGTTGGCATTTGACTGGAATTTGTATATAGAGGGTATGCGTGTTCCAAGTGATCGTAAAATTGCCCCAAAATGCCCGATAATTGTGGGAGTGAGCCAATCAAATCTCCGACAAGAAGCTTTTCAGGCAGAGGTTTTTGAGAGAATAAGTGATGAAATGACTGGATGATGCCTTCCTTATGTACAGTGAGTTTCTCCAATGGCCATCGATACCCACTGCGCTTGATGCGTCGAACAGAGAGTCCGTGTTGGAGAACACTGGTTGAGGACGGGAAGTCCAACTGAAAGAGGTATAACAGTGTTTTCACTGTATGCAGCATTTGGTAGTACCTTACGACGGGCTTTACTTCCATGGGTGCAGAATCCGCTGCCGCTGCGTAGGCAACTGCCTGCCTGGCGTAACTGGCTACATTTTCAGAGGCTCTGTACAATATGCCCGCATGGGGACTTCCATTGCCATTCTTGTCGGGATGATCCCTATGAATTTTTCTCATCAATCGAAGCGCATACGCTTCACTCTGCAGTTGTCTCATGCCTACATGGTTGAGCATTGAAATCTACACATCCCAATTCTCAAAAGTGAACAGCCTCATTTCAAGCAACCGGCCCCAATTAAAAGTGCATAGCTTAAAGGCCATTGAATTTGTACAACTGGCCTGTGTCTGGATGGCCGCGTACTTCCTAGAATCACACATGCTTAGGTCAGACAGCGTTAGTCCATATCTTTATGCCACACATGCTTAGGTCAGACAGCGTTAGTCCACATCTTTATGTCATACACGCTTATGTCACACGCCCTAGTCCACACAGCGTTAGTCTACACCGGTCCCATGACAGGTCCCGCTTGTGTCGAAACTGGGTTCAATTTGTCGTTGACACGTCTATAGGCGGTTGCTATACTACGCAATAATATCCACGGGAGAGCCGGATACTATACCTTGTAGCTAGGTGGAAAAGAATACGGGAGGGATTGCGTTGAGCACGAATTGGGGCAATAAATTCGGGCCAGAGGCGCTAACGTTCGACGATGTGCTTCTAGTACCTGCAAAATCAGATGTTCTTCCGAAAGACGTCGATGTCAGTACGCAATTTACAACAGGCATACGCTTGAATATTCCGATAGTTAGCGCCGCGATGGATACAGTAACCGAAGCGGCGCTTGCTATTGGTATGGCTAGAGAAGGCGGTATTGGAATTATTCATAAGAACATGACTATTGAGCAGCAAGCTGAGGAAGTGGATAAGGTAAAGAGATCGGAGAGTGGTGTTATCACCGATCCCATCTATCTGACCAAGGACCATCCTCTCAAGGATGCTGAATTCCTCATGTCAAAGTACCGAATCTCCGGAGTCCCCGTTGTAGAAGAAAATACTAAGAAACTCATTGGTATTATCACAAACCGCGATTTGCGGTTTGAACCGGATGAAACACGTCCTGTTGGAGAGGTTATGACACGGGGAAATTTGGTTACAGCTCCGGTAGGGACCACATTGCAGGGTGCTAAGGAAATTTTACAGCAGCACAAGATTGAAAAGCTGCCTCTGACTGACGACAACGGTATTCTAAAGGGTCTCATTACCATTAAAGACATTGAAAAGGCGCGGCAGTTTCCGCATGCAGCCAAAGACAGCCAAGGCCGCTTGGTCTGCGGTGCTGCGGTTTCAACTAGTGCAGACATGGACAACCGCGTCGCTGCATTGGTTGCAGCAGGTGTCGACGTCCTGGTGGTGGACACCGCGCACGGTCACTCAACAGGCGTTATTGAAGCTGTGAAGGCGATCCGCCAACGCTATCCGGATTTGCAGTTAGTCGCAGGGAACGTCGCAACGCCGGAAGGAACCTTGGCTTTGATTGAGGCTGGTGTGAATGCGGTGAAGGTGGGTATTGGACCGGGATCGATCTGTACAACCCGCGTTGTTGCAGGCATCGGTGTACCTCAAGTCAGCGCGATTTACAACTGCGCCTCTGTCGCAAAAGAAAAAGGTGTTCCAATTATTGCAGACGGCGGCATTAAGTACTCCGGTGACATTGTGAAAGCTTTGGCAGCCGGGGCGAATACGGTTATGGTGGGAAGTCTGTTGGCTGGTACAGAAGAAAGCCCCGGTGAGACGGAGATTTTCCAGGGTCGGAGGTTTAAGGTATACCGCGGTATGGGATCGCTTGGAGCCATGAAGGAAGGCGGCGGCGAACGCTACTTCCAAGAGGACAAGAAGAAGCTGGTACCGGAAGGCATCGAAGGTCGAGTTGCCTACCGCGGACAGCTGTCCGAGACCTTGTATCAAATGGTCGGCGGCGTTCGAGCCGGAATGGGGTATTGCGGTACTGCGGATGTTCAGGAACTGCATGACTATAGTCAGTTTATCCGCATTACGGCTGCAGGCCTGCGAGAGAGCCACCCGCACGATGTGCAAGTCACGAAGGAAGCTCCGAACTACAGCATCTAGTCCAAAGCACTATGGCTCTCGCTTTTTAGGCGGGAGCCAAATCTCCAGTTGATTCCACCTCTATGAGATAGTTTCGTATGATATACTAGATTCGTTTATAGCATGCCTAGTATCCGTGCTAGCAGTGTCTACCACTGTCAATGGCAGGTGCTTACCTGCTTCATCTGCCGAAGATACATCCCCGGTTTCCGGTTTCTTGGTCTGGTGAGGCATCTTCTTTCACACAAACCCAAAACACAACAAAACCTCAGGAGGAAACAATGTCCAGACTACTTCGTTCCATTATTGTCGCCGTTATTGTCTTGGCAATTGTCGTCGTCGGGATTGTACAACTCACCCGACCGATTCCGCCCGTCGCAATGAAAACCAATGTGAAGCAAGTAAGTATACCCGGCAAATTGTCGCCTGTGTTCCCAAGTCAGGGTGAAGCGGCTATCGGCGAAGAAAGTTTGGGTGTTATCCAAGAGACCAAGTCGGAACAACCAGTTCCCATCGCCAGTCTTACAAAGATGATGACAGCTTATTTATTGCTTCAAGCAAAGCCGCTAAAAGTCGGCGAAAATGGTCCTACAACGACCATCACGCAGCATGATGTGCAGGTGTACAACAAAGATGTTGCAAACGGGGATTCAGTTTTAAAAGTGCAGGTTGGAGAAAAGCTGACGGAACGGCAATTGCTTGAAGGTCTGCTGCTGCCGTCAGGTGACAACATCGCTACGTTGATTGGAGAACAGCTTTCCGGAAGTCTGTCGAAGTTTGTTGCGAAAATGAATGCTACAGCCAAGTCGCTGGGCATGACAAATACGCATTATACGGATGCAAGCGGTGTGAGTCCTGCGACGGTGAGTACAGCCCACGATCAGATTCTGATTGCTCAGCAGGACATGAAAAATCCGGTGTTCAGAAAAATTGTGGCCATGCCGCAAGCTACGTTCCCTGTTGCTGGTGTGCAGTACAACGTAGACTACATGCTGGGTAAGAACGGCATTACGGGTATCAAGACGGGCAGCACGAATCAAGCCGGCGGCTGCTTTGTTTCATCCATGCCCATCACGGTTAAGGGCCAACAGCATATTTTAATAGGTGCCGTTCTGGGACAGAAGACTTACAGATCGTTGCGCAGTGCCTTCAACAACAACGTGAAAATGCTTGACTCGGTCAAGTCGAAGTTTGAGAACTATACGATTCACAATCCGAGCCAGGGTTTTGCAAAATTGACCACTGCCTGGAAGCAAAGTGCCAGCCTTAAAATGGCCAAACCCCTCACTGTGTTTGGTTATCCCGGCATGCCTGTGAAATTCGGATATGACCTGCATTCCAAACAAGTACCAATGAAAGCAGGCAGTTCTCCAGCGAAAATGACGGTGCAAACGGGAGATGTGACACAGACAATTCCGCTACAGACGTCAGCGGCAATTACTAAGCCAAAGTTGCTCTGGAAACTGCGTCGCTAGGTCACGTCATCACGGAGATGAACACACCTATTTTGCAAGGGTATGTGGTAAACACGCTTTAGGATCAAACGGCTAGTTAGTTAGAGTCCCGGTAGGTTGCTACCGGGGCTCTAATGTACTAATGTATGAATAGAACCGAACCCTACAATTGAGGGGTGGAAATATAATGTCGTCGTGGATCATGATTGCAATGATAGTTGTGAATTCCATATTAGTGATTTTGTTTCTTGGGGGCGCGTTTTTCATGACACGTGCTTTTCTGCGCAAAATGAAAAACAACTCATAAGGAACCTGAAAATGTCCAGATAACTGGCGACCAAGGGGGAACAAGAGAATGGCAAAGACAGGTACTGAAGTAGTAAAGCGCGGTATGGCCGAAATGCAAAAAGGCGGCGTCATCATGGATGTAGTTTCAGCCGAGCAGGCGAAGATTGCTGAAGCGGCAGGAGCGGTGGCGGTCATGGCGCTGGAGCGTGTTCCTTCAGATATTCGAGCCGCCGGCGGAGTAGCACGCATGGCGGATCCTACCATTGTGGAATCTGTAATGAATGCAGTTTCGGTTCCGGTTATGGCTAAATGCCGTATTGGGCACATTGTGGAGGCACGCATTCTTGAGTCTCTTGGTGTAGACTACATCGACGAAAGTGAAGTCTTAACGCCGGCAGACGACCGATTCCATATCAACAAGCGCGATTACACCGTGCCTTTTGTGTGTGGAGCACGCAACCTTGGTGAGGCACTGCGGCGCATTGCCGAAGGTGCATCTATGATTAGGACGAAAGGTGAACCGGGAACGGGCAACATTGTTGAAGCTGTAACCCACCAGCGTATGATGCAGGCAGAAATCCGCAAGGTGCAGAATATGTCAGAGGATGAACTGATTGCGGAAGCCAAGAACATTGGTGCCCCGTACGAACTGTTGCTCGAAGTCCATCGTCAAGGCAGCCTTCCTGTCGTCAATTTTGCAGCAGGAGGCGTCGCGACGCCTGCTGATGCAGCACTCATGATGCAACTAGGCTCCGATGGTGTCTTTGTCGGATCCGGTATCTTCAAGTCCGAAGACCCCGAGAAGTTCGGTCGGGCTGTCGTCCGTGCTACCACGCACTATGAGGATTACGAGTTGATTGCAGAACTGTCCAAGGGTCTTGGAACACCCATGAAGGGCATTGATTTGAGTACACTGAAGGCTGAAGAGAGGATGGCTTCTCGCGGCTGGTAAGACCACTGCGGGTGTGCTTGAAATTGGGTTATTAGACTCTTTCAGATTTGGAAGGTAAGGAAGACAACTTATGAAAATTGGAGTACTGGCTCTGCAAGGGGCATTTCGTGAACATGTTAAGTTGCTTGAGTCCCTGGGTGCCGATGCGCCACTGGTGAAACGGGATTTTCACTTGGAGGGGCTCGACGGTTTGGTAATACCGGGGGGAGAAAGCACCACCATTGGACGACTCCTCCGGGAATACAATCTGATGGAACCAATCCGAGAACGGGCAAGTCAGGGTTTTCCGTTGTTTGGTACATGTGCCGGGATGATTGTGCTGGCAAATCAAATTGAAGGGGCAGAAGAGCCCCATTTGGCTGTCATGAATATGAAGGTAAACCGAAATTCATTTGGCCGGCAAAGAGAGAGCTTTGAGGCAGACTTGGAAATTCCGGTGATTGGTTCCGAGCCATTTCCAGCAGTCTTTATTCGGGCTCCACACGTGGTCGAAGTTGGCGAACATGTGGAGGTACTGTGCTGTTACAACGACAGGATGGTAGCTGTGCAAGAGGGGAATTTGCTTGCTCTGTCTTTTCATCCTGAACTCACCGGAGATGCTCGGCTGCATCGGCACTTCCTGACAATGGTGGAAAGTGCACAGGTAAGTTCAGCGAAATAGTCCTGTAAGCTAGGTGCTCAGGACGTCTTAAGGGGTGGACACCGTCACACTAGTACTGTGTCTCCTGCAACCGGTGAAATTGAGGGTGAAATTGACTCTTCAGTCAGTTTTCACCCTTATCTTTTACATTGATACATATGTGTATTTGGCTACATACATTTGAGTCTGGTTGCCGAGCAGTCTGCATCAGTTGCCTGTCTACCCTCCATTTGGTATTCTCGAACCAATATACTTGCAGCGTTATACTTGCATCGTTGGCAGTACCTTGAAGGGGACGCTACCCTTATCCATCCGATGGTGCTGGTTTTCATTAAACAAACCGTTTTTTCGGACTTAACGCAGAAAGGTTGAGTGTGATGCTGGACATTCGTGCCGTACGACAGGATCCCCAGGTATACCGTGAAGGTTTGAAGCGTAAACACGCTGATGCCAAAGTGATTGACGAGCTGTTGCAGATTGACGAGTCTTGGCGTCAAAGCTTGGCAGAAGTAGAACGCCTGAAGAGTCTTCGCAACAAGGCATCAGAAAACATTGCAGCTAAAAAGAAGAACAAGGAAGACGCTTCTGGGGATATCGACGAGATGCGCCAGGTATCCGCCAAGATTAAAGAACTTGATGAAGCGGTCCGCCGCTTTGACGAGAAACAGAAGGAACTGTTGTACACGATTCCCAATCTGCCTCACGAGTCTGTACCTAACGGTGAAAGTGAAGACGACAATGTCCCTTTGCAGTATTGGGGGGAGTTGCCGAAATTTGCATATACGCCTAAAGCACACTGGGATTTGGCCCAGGAACTGGGGATTGTGGATTTTGAGCGTGCGGTGAAAATTACGGGATCGCGGTTTGTTTTATACAAGGGACTGGGAGCGAAATTGGAGCGAGCCCTGGCCAGCTTTATGTTGGATTTCCAAGTTGAACAACGGGGTTATACGGAAATGTTCCCAGCTTTTATTGCCAATGAGGAAAGCCTTGTAGGGACAGGCAACTTGCCGAAATTTGGTGAGGATATGTTCAAACTTGAGGGGCTTCCCTATTACCTCATTCCAACAGCAGAAGTACCTTTGACCAACTACTACCGTGATGAAATTCTCGATGCTGACCAAGTGCCCGTAAAGTTTGCAGGGTATAGCGCGTCGTTCAGGTCAGAAGCGGGATCGGCTGGGAAAGATACCCGCGGACTCATACGGTTGCATCAGTTCCAGAAGGTTGAGTTGGTTAAGCTGGTCAGACCGGAGGATTCCTACACCGAACTGGAGACCCTTGTGGAAGACTGTGCCGCAGTGCTCAAGGCTTTAGAGATTCCGTACAGAGTCATTGAAATATGCACGGCCGATCTCGGTTTTAAAGAGTCCAAAAAATACGATTTGGAGCTTTGGATGCCTGCCTCCGAGACCTACCGTGAAGTAAGTTCCTGCTCTAATTTTGAGGATTTTCAGGCGCGCAGAGCTAATCTCAGATTCCGTCGGGAAGAAACATCAAAGCCTGAGTTTTTGCATACTTTGAACGGATCGGGATTGGCAGTGGGCCGCACTTTGGCCGCTATCCTGGAAAATGGCCAGCAGCCGGACGGCAGCGTCAAACTGCCTCAGGCACTTGTTCCTTACATGGGAACTGATGTGATAGAGAAAGGGCAGTTCTAATGCATATCCTCTGGAACACTGTCTTTGTGCTGGTTGTGTTGGGGTTTATTGTTGGCATTCCGATTCAACATCGAGCTTTGAATAAGATTGCATTTGGCAGATCCATGTTCATCACCATCTCGGCCATCTTGATGGGACTCTTTATTGGACTGTATCCGTCGATTGCTGCCACGATTGTTTCCCTTGTGCTGATTCTTATTGGAGCAGGATTCATGGCACTGATGAGTCTCAAGTCCTATCAACATCTAAAACGCCGTTAACCCCTGAGTGAGGAACCAGGAACAGATCTGGCGGTGGAATGTATCTAGACGGTGAAGGAGGGCCACGACAGCGTGCGCATATCGAAAATGAGTTTTGATTTGGAAGCCAAGGATATTAACTCCATGATTCACGAGTTTGCGCCAGAGGCGAACCTGTGGGTGGAAGCGATTGACCAGTACGGTGTTCGCGGTCATCTGAAACTGCTGTTTTGGAATGTGGACTTTGTTGCCGTTCCTTACAGCACGGACCGGGACGAGATTAACATTCAAATTACGGCGCATAAACTGGTAACCATTCCGCCGGCCATTATTCAGAGGCAGCTGCAAGAGGCGATTAAGGATGCCCCTGAAGGAATCGATGTTCTCTCACAGATGCTTCGCGTGAAAATCACCTCGCTTCTGCGACCCTTTGGGCTGTCTCTGGAGGTAGACGAACTGCAGCCCTATGATGGATTTGTTCGAATTGGATTGTCAGGGGTTGAACTGCAAAATCTGGCAAGTATCTTTGCCGCCAGCGGAGCACGCGGAACCACGGCTGCTGCACGCGATGCAGGTACCTCGGAATCGATGGAATCCAGCGATTTACGCTGAGACAACTGTAAGCTTGCAAATGCTGGCAAGGAATTGAGGAGGAAGCTGTGTGGAGCCTTTCAATGAGATGAGTCCGAACTTTCCTGTACAATCTGTTCGCAGAATGTTTCCAGCTCTTAATCGACGGTACAAAGGCTATAAAGTCGTATATTTTGACGGTCCAGGCGGATCGCAAGTCGTACAACCGGCTGTCGATGCGATGGTTCGGTACATGACAGACGGCGGGGCGAATCTTCACGGCGCATTTTCAAGCAGCGTAGAGACAGAGGCGATGATTGCTGATGCCAGACGACTTGCAGCTGCCTTTTTGCATGCAAATCCTGATGAAATTGCATTTGGTCCGAACATGACCACCTTGAACTTGTCTATCTCGAGAGCGCTCTCCAGAACGTGGCAGCCAGGAGATGAGATTGTGGTGACAGAGCTGGATCACCGTGCCAATGTAGACCCCTGGATTCGCGCGGCACAAGACAAAGGTGTTGCGGTCAAATGGCTGCGGGTAGACCCAGATACCCTGACGCTGGACCTGGATGCACTCGCTGAGGTCATCACAGAGCGGACGAAACTTGTTGCAGTGGGACTGGCTTCAAACGGAGTAGGAACCATCACCGACGTGGCTCGAGTGGCAAAGCGTGCTCACGCAGTTGGTGCGCTGGTTTCTGTTGACGCTGTCCATGCAGCTCCTCACATTGTTGTGGACCGAAACCGTCTCGGAGCAGACATTGTCCTTTGTTCAGCCTATAAGTTTTTTGGCCCGCACTTGGGGATTGCAGCCGTGAAACGCGAAGTTTTTGAGTCTCTGGACGTCTACAAACTGAAGCCGGCTCCAGACTACATTCCCGACAAGCTGGAAACGGGTACGCAGAATCATGAAGGGCTTGCTGGACTTATCGGTGCACTGCGCTTTATTGCCGATCTCGGTCACGGCCTGACCCTGCGCACCCAACTGACCACAGCCATGGAACGGATTGAAGGCTATGAGGATTCTCTGGCCCGGCGAATGAGGCAGGAGTTGTCGCACATGAGCGGTGTGACCCTGTATTCCGCCGGAGATACAGTGCATAAGACCCCTACCATTGCATTTTCTGTGGAGGGCATGGCACCTCGTGCCGTGTCTGAGACCATGGCCGAGAACTACGGCATCTTCGTTGCCGATGGGGATTTTTATGCCAGCACAGTGGTGGAGCGTTTGGGATTGCAGGAGAGCGGAGGCTTTGTGCGGGCAGGTCTTGCACCCTACAACACGGAGAATGAAGTGAACCGATTTCTTGAAGCCTTGAAGACCCTCACCCGCGCGTGACTGCGCGGGCGCACCATATTTTCCTCTGCGGTCGTTTACTTTCTCTCACTTGGGGAAATTGGAGAAAATACGATAATTTGGACCTACCGACATACCCCAACTGATTTAGATCGAAAGGTATAATTGTAGAATTGCAGTATTATTTGTCTAGTTTTGCCACTAACCTTGGCAGGAGATACATAATCTAGTAGAGTCATAGAGTGAAATACAAATTCGTGCGTGCAGCTCTCGTGCTGCCGTTGAGTCGCTTTGAAGGGCGTTATTCTATGTTCCCTCCATTCTAGCAATTAGCTATACTAGACTCATCGAATTGTGTCGGGGTGAGCTGATTGTATTGTGAGAATTGCGGATCGCGAATGGAATCCGACTGGACATACTGCGAGCACTGCGGAGCGCAGGTAGTGGAACTGGACGTTGCTTTTACTCCAGGCCCTCCCTTGTGGTCAAGGCGAGGATTCCGAGTGTTCATTTACATTGTTGCTGGTTTGTTTGCAGCAGCTATGGCAGTATTGGCTGCAGACAGCGGGTTTACACGGCAGCAACAGATTGAAGCGCTTGCGGCAGCAAAATCAGGCAACTTTCAGCAAGCTGTACAAAAAGAGCAGCGTGCAATTCGATTTTCACCGAGTCACGCAGAGATGGACCGACGACTTGCTGTTTTCGAACTTGCTGTTAGAGAACACAATCGGTTAGACAAGGCAGACGCAGAAATTAAAAACAAAGAATGGCACAGAGCCGTGCTCGATTATAAAGCGGTTGAGAGTACCTTTCAAAGCAGTGTTCTCAAAAACAGCAATGTATCCTGGTTAGAGGGGTTGTTGAAGAGAGCCAGAGCGGGTGTAGAAAAGGGTACATTGGGTGGTTTGGAAGCCCGTGCCGGGAACAGCACTGATGTTTCCACCATAGTCGGGATTTATCAACAGGTCGTGCAATATGACGATGCGCTGGGGCAAAAGGCCGCGAAAGTGATTCAGAGCCGCCTTGACTCTGTAGCGACCAAGACGATTAATAAGGACCTGAAACACCATGCGTATGATTCCGCCAAGAGTGTTGTCAACCAGGCTCTTGCCGGACCGATTGTGGATAAAACCCTAACGAAACTCAAGGAGACCATCAGTACGCAACAACATGACTTTGAACTAAAACAGCAACAAATCATGAAACAGGCCATGGCACAGGCTGCAAAAATTGCCAACCAAAACGCTAATCCCCTTGAGGTTGTGAAATTAACGCTGAGGAATGATGGCCAGGGAAATACGGTGGTTAAAGGGGTCGTCAAGAATGCGGGAACCAACGTCATAGCCAACTTGTCCATCGAAGTGGATTTTTACGACAACAATAGCAAGAAAGTAGATACAGAGTATGCTACGGTTACGCCGGATCCTTTGCCATCAGGCCAGTCTGCCAAGTTTACCATTCAGATTCCGGCGTTTTACGGTGCTGTAACAGCAAAAGTTACAAACTATACGTGGGTCAATGAGTGAGGTGACGACAGTGCGCTGTTTAAATTGCGGAAAAGAGATATCAGATGAGGCGCGGTTTTGCCGCCACTGCGGCAGGCCTGTCGTTGGACACGACAATGACAGGCCAGTCAGCGAGTCAGATGGCAGTGTACTTGCAGGCACATCTGGATTGGGTAACAGCGACGGGACGAGCAGGATTGACGGGACGGATGAGAGAAATTCAAAATCTAAATCAGCTGTGAAAGCGAAGAAGACGGTGCCCATCATTACTGGTGCGGCTGTGGCTGTCATTGCGATTGCATCACTGGCATACACCTCTTGGGCACAGGGGTGGTTCGGTCTTGGCGGACAACAGGCTGTGACTTCTCAACTGGGACTTAACCCTGGGGGCGGTGCAGCAGGTACCGGAAATACGCCCGGATCTCCGAAAAGTGCTGGTTCTGGAACGGGAAGCGGGCAATCCCGCGGGAAGACACCGCCAACGGTTCAGAGCATTATCAAGAAGACACTGCCCAGCCTTGCCTATGTGGATGTTACAACCAAAAGCGGGGAAAGCATCGGTTCTGGATTCGTGTTCGATAACAAGGGCGATATTGTAACCAATGCCCATGTCGTAGCGGGATCGCAGGGGATTCAGGTCAAACTGCAAGGAAACGCCAGTCACGAGGCTAAAGTCATTGGCATTGACGCCGCTCACGATATTGCGGAACTGCGCATTACTGCCTATGCGCACAAGACACCGCTGTCTATTTCCAAAAAACCGGCACAACTGGGCGATCCCGTCATTGCCCTCGGGAGTCCGCTAGGCTTAAAGGATACAGTCACGTCCGGGATTATCAGCGGCATGAATCGGGACTTTTCCATCGGAACCACAAATTACAACAACATGTATCAAATCTCAGCACCGATTGCACCGGGAAACAGCGGAGGGCCGTTGGTATCTGTCAGCAGCGGGAAGGTGATTGGGATTGATACTGCTGGAGTTACACAGGGATCGGGCAGTATTGGCTTCGCCATACCCATAACACAAGTTTCGGACAATCTGACTCGCTGGGCCAAGAAGCCAATGAGTGCATCAAGTATACAAGTGCAGTTAAAGCAGGCACAGAAGATTGAGCAGGCTAGCAATTCCGGCGGGTCAGGCAACGCGTCTGGCGGAGGAACCGGGAACACAGCTGCAGGCGGAAACTCAGGCGGAAGCAGCAACAGCACGAGCAGCCCGGGAATCACACCTGGAAGTCTGCAGGAGGAATCACTGAAGCTCATATCGGCATATTATTACGATTTGAACCAACAGGATTATTTGGATGCATATGCCATGCTCGGACAAAGCATGCAAAGCAATATGTCGTATTCTGCTTTTGCAAAAGGATACAGCAATACCTTAAAGAATTCGGTGCAAAACGCGGTGTTTTCGCCCATTGATAAAAACTCCGGAAAAGTGACTTTTACCCTGGTGGCACAGGAGGTCACGTCAAAGGGTCAGACCCAGACCAGCGTGTACAGCGTCGTGGACACTTGCGGTTATGAAGACGGTCAACTGCGCATCGAACATTCCAACATGAAATTGCAAAGCCGCAAAAAGGGCTAGGATTGTCAATTTACCAGTACTGCCCTTTGCGGTCTGGCTCAGAAGTTTGTATAATGGAATTCGCGGTTGCACGCAGGCAGATGCTTTTATCGGATGGATTGGGGTGTTGGTATTCTAATCGACACCTGTACCGCAATTCCACACCTGTACTGCAATTGTCAATGAAATATGCGCCCGTAGCTCAGTAGGATAGAGCACAGGTTTCCTAAACCTGGTGCCGGGGGTTCGAATCCCTCCGGGCGCACCATGTGAGTAAAAGACAGTTTCTAAACAGTGTAATTTAGCGCATGAGATGTCCATCAATACATCTATGCGCTAAATTTTTATGCTCTAATTGGTATAGATACGAACAACTTCTGACTGCGAAATTTGGTAACAGATTCTGCCGTCGAGATTGCTGAGTGGCTCATACAAAGAAATTATTAAAAACTTGCAGTGCTTTATCGCACCTCCGGCGTCTAATGTTGTGAAAGGGAGGAGGGGAGAGTTCTGAATGAGAAGCAGTGCATCCGTGCCGCGGCCGCGGGGGACCACGATGCCTTTGGGGAACTGGTCTCTGAATACCAGAGTATGGTCTATAGGGTCTGCCTTAAAATCACGGGCAATAGGGATGCAGCACAAGACTTGGCACAAGACGTGTTTTTGAAGGCCTACGATGGGTTGCCTGCATTCAGACAGGACGCCTCGTTCTCTACTTGGCTTTATCAGATTACGGTTCGAACGTGTCTCGACTGGAAGCGGGGTTCTGCGAGGTATCAACAGAGGCTCAATGCTGTTGCTGTACAAAGCAGGCAGGAGGTCCCAGTAGATACGCCGGAACAGACTGTTGTGAAAAAGGAACGTTCTGCAGAACTTATGTCACTCATGGAGAGTTTGAGAGAACCTTATCGAACCGTAACAAAGATGTTTTACCTACATAAATTCTCCTGTCAGGAAATTGCACAGCGAAGAGGAGTATCTGTTAAGACAGTCGAGTCACAGCTCTATCGATCACGAAGAATTTTACGCGAGAAAGGAGATGCGTTGCGATGAATTGTACGGACGTTCAAATGTGGATAAGCTCCCCTCTGACGAGTGATGTCGCAGTAGATACGTTGTATGAGATCTCGCAACACATCAATAGTTGTGAGGAATGCCAAAACTGGTATGAAGAAGTTCAGGAACTCGCACAACTGTGGGAAGACGATACACCTGTAGAAAACTTGGACTTGGTGACACCAGTTCTCAAGGAATTAGCTGGGCGGTCCGCCGCTGTGCCGCAAGTGCAAAAGAACTCTGGATTTCGTACAGGACTTGCTGGACTCAAACTACCCGTTGGAACATCCATGTTGAACTACGGGGTGGCTGCTTCCATTACCATTGCGCTGTTCGGATTCGGTATCTTTCAGCACGCAAGCACATTGGCTCAAGGCAGCCTTGGGTTATCAACGCAATTTAGTCACTTCATAAATATGATTTCAAATCTGTAAGTTGAGCGGAGGATTCACATTGCAACGTAAGAGCAGGTTTTTAACGTTTGTTTTATCGTTTGTACCTGGATTGGGACACCTGTATCTAGGCCTTAACAGACGAGGACTACAGTTCATGATTGCGGCCTTCGCCTGTGTCATACTCTCAACGATGATACCGCTGATATTTCCGTCTGTATTGGCGATTGTCTGGTTTTACTCTCTGTTTGACGCTTTGCAAAAAGCACTTGTCATCAATATCTATGCAGAGCGGAATGGGAATGAAGGCGGAGTGGTTGACAATCCCTATGACTCCCAGGGAGTAAACTTCAGTCACCTGGATCACCCGATTGTTCCGGCGGAGTTTATGCAGGGACGCAGGGGAACAGGACCTGTGTGGATTGGCGGATTATCGATTCTCATTGGCGTCCTGGTCCTCATTCGACAGGTGTTTCCGCATATTTGGTCGGTCTTGATAAGGGCCCACGGAGGAACGATAGTTCTGGCCGCTATTCTGATAGGGTTCGGCATTTGGCTCATTCGTACGCAAATGAAGCCAACTGGACGAAAAACTTCCGGAACCAATGATGACCGGTCAGATGAGAGTGAACTGTAATGATGCCAAATCATGATACAAACAAGGTGCATGTTAGAAAAGTTGGAATTTTGACCAGTGCCGCCGCGCTGATTACGATTGGAGTCATCGTCATTCTCCATGTCGCTGGTCCGGTCTCCTACAGTGTACTGCACTACATTTGGCCAGCAATGCTTATCCTGTTTGGCATCGAGGCAATTTGGACATATGTTGCTACCCGTGGGACTAGGGTTCGGGTGAGTGGATGGAGCGTTGTGCTTTTGGTTGTCATTGGACTGTTTAGTCTCGGAACCTATGGTGTAAGGGTGCTAAGCTCTGATCTACATTTTGGACCAGGGTACGCGGAGCCTGTGAACGGTAAGGTAGCTATTGGCGGGGGAATTCAAAAGGTTGTCATCCGTCTTCGCAATACGCCTGTCACTGTCACGGGGACCACGTCATCCACACTCTCTTACAACGGAGTATTGAAAGTTACTGCGGCGTCCAAAAAACAGGCAGACAAGGACATTCACACACAGTGGCAAGTGCACAAGACTGGAGACACGCTGGTTATGACCCTTGTGGAACCAAAGCCGCGAATCGACCTCTCTTTTGGGGGCTTAATACAGTCTTCTCCACATTTAAATGTTGCGGTGCCACAACAGCTTCTCAGTAGTGTGACGACCACAAATTCCAGTATCGACGAG
The DNA here is from genome assembly GCF_016406125.1 of Alicyclobacillus sp. SO9. NCBI lineage: Bacteria > Bacillati > Bacillota > Bacilli > Caryophanales > Alicyclobacillaceae > Alicyclobacillus > Alicyclobacillus sp. SO9. Next base: position 33,771 of record NZ_CP066339.1, read on the forward strand.
TCACATATGAATGGTGCAGTAGACTTGCATACCACCAACGGACCCATCAAGCTGCAGGACATCAAGGGAAATGTATCTGCCGCTACGACGAACGGATCGATACATTTAAAAAACGTTGCTAAAACAGTGAATGTATCAACGACAAACGGATCGATAACAGGGAACTCAATGGTTGGGGGGCAGTGGACCTGTGATACAACCAACGCATCCGTCAAAATGAGCTTGCAAAGTCAGTCCAACGCCAAAGTCACTGCGTCTACCAGCAACGGACACTTTGGTGGAAATGTTAAATGGACAACATCTAATCGCAATAACGCAACTGCCACTGTTGGCAAAGGAACCTATCCGATGACCATTCATACCACGAATGCGTCGGTCACAATTGACAGCCAGTCTTGATGTTAATTGATTGTCATACGTCTGATGGCAGACAAGGAATCCTTCGCTGCTGAAGGATTCCCTGAATCATGTACTGCCATGCCGCTATTCTGAGTCAGCGTGATCCCATAGTAAATCGACCATGTTCCTGAATTCATCTTTTGACAGGGCCGTGCGCTTGGCACTCGCAATGACTTCTGACAAATCACGTTCCACAAGTCCCATTTGTCGCTCCCTGAGCAGGTCCTTGCTGAGTCCCGCCACAAATGTTCCCTTACCGACGACGCTCTCGATATATCCGTCCCGTTCCAGCTCCTCGTAGGCCCTTTTCGTGGTAATGACGCTGATTTTCAAATCCTTGGCCAAAATTCGCATGGACGGCAATGCTTCGCCTGGCTTAATCGAGCCAGAAACAATTTGATTTATAATCTGGTCGACAATTTGCATATAGATAGGTTTATCTAATGAATTTGCTATGAGAATATCCAAGATACACCTCTTCAAAGATTCCGTTGTTCAAGAAAATACACCGATAACTGCATCGAAGACCAGTATACAATCGCACCGGCAATGAACACTATGAACGCTATGACCGGCCTTGAAAAGAAGGACATCTCAGCAGTAAGAAGCCCCGAGATGAGAGACGAGACAATAACGGCAATAAACATAACCCACCTTACCTTCTGGTAGCCGAGCTTATAATACAAGGGAATTACAATGCCAAAAAACATAGAGAAAATCAGAAACAGTATACTGACACCCTTGTAGTCAAAGATATTCGTAAAAACCAGAGGATAGTGTTTCGTAAGAACTGAGATGAGCTTTATTGCAGTCAGTAATGACAATGCGGCCACAAATACGAGACCGAGAAACAGGTATCGGGCCTCAACCAGTTTTCTTTTCGTTACAGGGAATGCAGACATCAACGTTAAACCGTTGTATTTGTAGTCGTAAGCAGTGATATAGCTGAAGAACAAGTAGATAATAAAAAGGAAGAAGAAGTTCTGTACATTGTTGTTTGAGAGGATACCGTCTTTGTTTGCTGCTGGAATCATGAACAGGAAGTAAAAGAACCCAAAGAAAATTGCCCGTGACTTCTTGATAATACTCCAATCCTTATAGAGCAAGCTGTACATTGGTCTGTTTCCCCCTAACCAAGTGAATCATGATGTCTTCGAGCGTCGGCTGCAGCACAATGATTCGGCTGCCGAAACGGTTCATTAACTCATCCTTGTGTTCAGTAAGGACCGAAAAACCAAGAGCGGAGTCGAGCAGACCACTCACTTGTCTTGTCTCTAAAATTGCGTCTCGCAGTTCTTTTGGGCCCTTAACGAGGGCATAGCCTTCCATCAACGCATCCTTTTCCTTAGAAAAGACGATGTTGCCATCGTTTATCATCGTGATAAAATCTGCAACCCTGTCTAAGTCTGAGGTGATGTGAGTCGAAAAGAGTATGCTTTTTTCGCCGTCAGCAATAACGGTCTGGAGAATTTCTAGGAGTTCGCTGCGAAAAACGGGATCGAGCCCCGAAGTTGGTTCGTCTAGAATGAAGAGTTCGGCCTGATGGCTTAAGGCACAAGCCAGCATAAACTTGACTTTCATCCCACGTGAATACGATTCAAGTTTCTTATCCGGATTCAATTCGAACTCCCGCATATACTTCCGAAAATTCGTCCAATCCCAGTGCTTGTAAAACTTAGATGTTATCTGTGCCATATCGCTTGCAGATAGAAATTCATAAAAGGCAGTCTCTCCGAACACAAACCCTATTTTCTGCTTGATTGTCTGTGGGTCTGCAGCAAGTTCTCTGCCAAAAATCCGGATTTGTCCTGAATCAGCTTGAAGGACGTTCAAAATCGCCTTTATTGTCGTCGTTTTTCCCGCACCGTTAGGTCCAATAAATCCCATGATGTAGCCGCGCTCCAAACTAAAGGAAACGTCCTGCAATGCGAAGTCGTCATACTGTTTTCGGAGATTTGAAACCTGAAGGATGTCATTCATTTCATCACCTCATAAGGGATACACTACAGGCACATTTGTTATATTGTGCATACTCAATATATACAATATGCTCATTTTAGTCAATGGGTACAAGTGACGAGACGCTGTCACGCGTACCATCGCAGTGAATCCAGATTTCAGGATGAGGGAGAGTTGTGATGAGGGAGTTTCGGATGTTATGTCGAGTGAAGGCAGATTTTTGAGGAAGGAACTAGCGGGAATTATAGTCCTCTAAACAGGAATTCCCGCAATACGAGGGAGCCCTGCTACGATGGCGTCGGCAAGGGCTCTATAACCTTTTCGGGTTGGATGAATGCCATCGTCGCTCAACAATTCACGGAGGTCTCCCGCTTCCTTGAAGGCCGTACGGACGTCGAGCATGAGCATGTCCCACTCTTTTGCCAACTGCACAAGCGCACGATTGTACATACCGTGCCAATGTTCAATCCCGCCGCATGTGGCAATCCAGTGTGCAATGTTGCTGCCGTGTTGTTCGTAGCGACGGGTGTAGTAGCGAACGGGATCGAGGGGAATCAGGTTCATTAGGATAGGGGTAGCACCGGCTTCCCGGATTCGCTTGACAAGATGTTGCAAGTTGGAAATGTACCTGTCGAGGGGGACAATGGGAGTATGTGGATTATCCTTTGCATCGGCAACCTCGTCCCAACGAAAATCGCAGTCATTTCCGCCAATCTCTATTAACACGTAGTCCGGAACTTGTTCAATGACGTCCTTCTCCAGTCTCATGCAAAGGAGATCTGAGTTGTCATTAAAGACACCTTTGTTCACGACCTCTGCCTTTGAGCCAAAAAACTCGTGCAGAAGTGCCGGATAATTGTCCTTGACGATGCGAAGGCGTCCTTTCATATACGTAATGCCGCGCGTAACACTGTCTCCGAAGCAGACGATTTTCATTATCTATCCGTCCCTTGTTCGTTTGCTCTATTGTACCACGCTAGTTAAGTTTAGCTGTATCTGAATCAGGGCAAGAAGGCTTTTTAGTCAATTTCAATTCTCCGCAAGCCCTTGCCCAGTCTTATTTCATTAATTCCCTCTTCGCAGACTCCATAGCTTCGCCAGGAACAAGTACTGCACAGGCTGTTAATGTCTCGCCCAACCACGTTTTTGGCGATGCGCGGCTCAATCTCACTCCAAGGAAGCTTTTGCCCTGGTTCAAGGTTCAGGTTAGATAAAACATTGGCATCGCGTTCATAGATGTTGTTGTCTTCACAGTGATAAGTCTTATCAGACGGGAACTTGGCACATAGACTATCTGGGCCTGATACCAGCGTCACTTCTGTTTCAGGTTCTCTGCGCAGCAATTGGTGAATTTTAGTCATGTTCGCTTCATATTCAGCGGAATAACCCATACCTCGGTATCCTGGCAGGCACAGGAGATGATGGCCCCTGAGCGTAAGCATCGGTGAATTCCTCCTCGTATTTTGAGGCGCAAGAGTTCTATTATTTAAGTTTACCATGCTAATTTTGATTCAAAGCCTGTGCCTGTGTTGCGGCTTATGTGTTCATTTTACCGTATCTGTTTATGTTGGGGCAGTGCCGGGCTATCAAAACTGGACTTCGCGTCTGCTTCCCTTTTTAGACTTTTACTTCAGACCAGGTTTACATCGCTAAAGTGTGAACCTGGTCATTTTGTATGTCGACGCCTTTTTGATTGCCGGACCACACAGCCGGACCACACAGCCGGACCACACAGCCGGACCACACAGCCGGGACAGATACGAGCGGATTTTCTAATGTTTGTGCCCAATTATCAATTTTTGAAGCGTAAAACTGCTGGCACAATGTGTCCCTTATCTGTAAAGGACGTCCTTTACGGTTGGCCAACCGGTTTTGTGAAGAGGAGGTATGTCAGCGTGACTTTATCAGCAATGGATGTACGGGTCTACGCCGCCGATACAAACGATATGGAAATCGCTCTGGGTGCGGCAGCCGCAGCAGGAATTGCCCCAACCAACGTCAGTGGGAATTTTAACAACACGTGGAATGCGATTACTAATAATCAGGCCTTGGTAATTGCGGCCGGTAAACTCTCCAACACCGCTCTCTATTATAACCCATGCGGATGGGCGAATCCCATCAACGAGGGGGCTGGTCATACTCCGTTCGCATATGCAACCGAACCTCAAGATGCGTTGCCAGGCGCTTACTACTACGAAAACGGATCGGGAAGCGGAGATTATGAAACAGCCAAATTGATCGCGATGTTAAGTTACTACGCTGTTCATGGAAGTTACCCGCCAGGTTACGGAACACTGCCAACTCAGGCAGGCGCCAGCACCACATGCGATTCGAGTATGAGTTCGAAGGTGTCTTGTTCCTGTTACTAAATGAAAAGGAGGGCTCTTCTATGGGAATTTCCAACAGCAACGTTTATTTATATGCGGCAACCGATACAGACTTTCGCATAGCTCAGACAGCTGCAAAATTAGCAGGTGTACCCAGTGGCAATGTCATTGGAGACTTTTCCGCCGCATACAACCTGGTTCAGAATGCAACAACAAATTTTGTGCTGGCAGTGGGCTCAGCTGCACTCTATGCACTCTATTACAACCCTTGCGGCTGGGGCGGCCTTGCCGCTGGCAGTACTCCGTTCAGTTACTACGCATCGGCGCAGTGCAGTTTACTGCGTTCGAACATGTTTGTGAACGCTGCAGGACAGACGCCTGCAGATACCTTCTATATTGCGATTGCTTTCACTTATTATGCCATTCACTGCAGCTATCCAGGCGTGTTTCCCAGTTCAGGACTGCCCTCCAGGAGTTCTCCTCAGACGGTTTGCGTGGGGAACAGCAATCAAGGCTGTCCGTGTTCCAGTTCCGTTTCAGGAGGCGGCTGCAATTTTCCATCAACACCCCCTAGTTCCTGCACCCCAACGCAGTCTGCCTTTCTCAATAATTATCTGAGTTACGCGGAGACTGCATCGAGTAAGACAGGATTGCCAGTAAATTTTATCCTTGCGCACTGGGGCATCGAAACTGGATGGGGAACTGCGGCTGGACTCTGTTCGGGGTGTAATAATCCTGGGAATCTCATCATATCAGGACAGGGGACTTGTCCTTGCGGCAACGTATCCAAGTTCTCCACGATGACGGATGGTGTAAATGAATATATCAACGTAATGAACACACGTTACAGTTTTGTCAAATGGGCTTATGACAAATATGGACTGAAAGAGGCATGTATGGCCATTGGGGCAGGCTGTGAACCTGCGTCCGGTATTGCTTCAGACATTTACGCTACGGGGCGATATAATGGAGTGAGTTACAACGGTCAGGCAGTATCAAACAACTGCTATCTGTCGTCTACTATTGCTGGAAATGGACAGGCGTACAGCACCTGTGCACCGACGGTTGCGAACAACGATGGAAACGGATGTAACGGGTGCGGCTATGTAGGATGTAGTTTATACGAGACAGCCACAACAGGCTGCCTTGCACAGTATAACTGTGTGACTGCGTGAATCTCTGCACTTTGAATCAAACCCGTTTATTGATAGGTAATCGAGACGTGAGCTTCTAAGAATTTCGAGGCAGGAGTAAATCCAAGGGGACGAATCCTGCCTTGATGAAGCTGATCCCGCTGCCCGTATTGACCTCGCGGCCATCGTAGGCTGCCAGTAGCGGCGGCGGGGGCGAGCAGTGGGGTGACCGGGCCGGGGCCGGGCGGGCAGTTAGTGATCGGACCGGGGTCGGGTCGGGGTCGGGGTCGGGGTCGGGCGGCGGTTAGTGATCGGAAAGATCCCTAATGGTTCGGGACCACGGCGGTAGTGATCGCAAAGCTCCCTAATGCTCCGTGCAAGGGATATTAGTGTCATGAATGATCCCTAATGTGGTAGGCGGCAGAATGGGGCATAGGTGATAGGGATCAACGGGATCCCTATTCTAGACGGCCTGTTGGCGATAGGGATCACAGCGATCACTATTTTTTGGCGCGCATTGGAATAGGGAGCAAAAGGATCCTTAACCAACTGGCGTCACGAACAAACGGCCTACATCGGCAGCTCGCAAGTGTTCCGCTGGGCATTGAGTTGGATATTATGGTAATTGGAGTCAATGAATGAGACTTTACCGCTAATATTTTGTTTGATCCCGTTGATCCCGCTGCGGTCGTAGGCTGCCAGTAGCGGCGGCGAGGGTCGGGGCCGGGGGGCGGTTAGTGATCGGACCGGGGTCGGTCGGCAGTTAGTGATCGGAAAGATCCCTAATGGTGCGGGGCCACGGCGGTAGTGATCGCAAAGCTCCCTAATGCTCCGTGCCGGGGATATTAGTGTCATGAATGATCCCTAATGTGGGAGGCGGCAGAATGGGGCGTAGGTGATAGGGATCAACGGGATCCCTATTCTGGACGGCCTGTTGGCGATAGGGATCGCAGCGATCCCTATTCTTTGGCGCACGTTGGAATAGGGAGCAAAGGGATCCTTAACCAACTGGCGTCACGAACAAACGGCCTGCATCGGCAGCCCGCAAGTGTTCCGCTGCGCATTGAACTAGATATTATGGTAATTGGAGTTAATAAATGAGACTTTACCGCTGATATTTTGCTTGATCCCGTTGATCCTGCTGCGGTCGTAGGCTGCCAGTAGCGGCGGTGGGGGCTGCGGGGTGACCGGACCGGGGCCGGGCGGTTAGTGATCGGAAAGATCCCTAATGGTGCGGGACCAATCCGATAGTGATCGCAAAGCTCCCTAATGCCTCACGCCCGGGACATTAGTGTCATGAATGATCCCTAATGTGGGAAACGGCAGAATGGGGCATAGGTGATAGGGATCAACGGGATCCCTATTCTGGGCGGCCTGTTGGCGATAGGGATCCCAGCGATCCCTATTCTTTGGCGCGCGTTGGAATAGGGAGCAAAAGGATCCTTAACCAACTGGCGTCACGAACAAACGGCCTGCATCGGCAGCCCGCAAGTGTTCCGCTGCGCATTGAACTAGATATTATGGTAATTGGAGTTAATAAATGAGACTTTACCGCTGATATTTTGCTTGATCCCGTTGATCCCGCGGCCATCGTAGGCTGCCAGTAGCGGCGGCGGGGGCCGGGGCCGGGCGGCGGTTAGTGATCGGAAAGCTCCCTAATGGTGCGGGACCACGGCGGTAGTGATCGCAAAGCTCCCTAATGCTCCGTGCCCGGGACATTAGCGTCATGAATGATCCCTAATGTGGGAGGCGGCAGAATGGGGCGTAGGTGATAGGGATCAACGGGATCCCTATTCTGGACGGCCTGTTGGCGATAGGGATCGCAGCGATCCCTATTTTTTGGCGCACGTTGGAATAGGGAGCAAAGGGATCCTTAACCTACTGGCGTTATGCATCAGGCGTCACGAACAAACGGCCTGCATCGGCAGCCCGTAAGTGGTCCGCTGGGCATTGAGTTGGATATTATGGTAATTGGAGTTAATAAATGAGACTTTACCGCTGATATTTTGCTTGATCCCGTTGATCCCGCGGCCATCGTAGGCTGTCAGTAGCGGCGGTGGGGGTCGGGGCCGGGGCCGGGCGGCGGTTAGTGATCGGAAAGATCCCTAATGGTGCGGGACCACGGCGGTAGTGATCGCAAAGCTCCCTAATGCTCCGTGCCCGGGACATTAGTGTCATGAATGATCCCTAATGTGGGAGGCGGCAGAATGGGGCGTAGGTGATAGGGATCAACGGGACCCTATTCTAGACGGCCTGTTGGCGATAGGGATCGCAGCGATCACTATTCTTCGGCGCGCGTTGGAATAGGGAGCAAAAGGATCCTTAACCTACTGGCGTTATGCACCAGGCGTCACGAACAAACGGCCTGCACCGGTTCCACTGATATTTTGTTTGATCCTGTTCATCCCGTTCATCCCGCTGCCGTTGTAGCGGGGCAGTATTGTCAGCGTTCGTTTGCTGGTCGCAGCAGACTTTGCAGTTTTGTACACTGCCTTTACGATTAGTTAACAGTATATTTACGCAATTTTATGCTCAGCTTCAAAATACCTTAATCCCTCCTTGTTAGCATTTACCTTACAAGCCCACCGCAAAACCCAATAATTTGGTTGACATCCTAGTTTGAATCCGAGGGGAGGGGCTGAGATGTCATCAATTCATCTAAAGTCTCTTACGAAATCCTATGACAACCAATCCAATGCTTTATCTGATGTGTCAATCGAAATTATCGACGGAGAATTTATGGTTCTGGTGGGACCGTCCGGGTGCGGCAAGAGTACCTTGCTTCGCTGTTTAGCTGGGCTGGAGACGGTCACGCTTGGAGATATTTTCGTTGGCGATAAGCGGGTTAATGATGTAGCCGCACACAAACGCAATGTTGCAATGGTTTTTCAAAGCTACGCACTTTATCCTAATTTATCGGTATTTGAAAACATCGCCTTTCCACTTCGGGCAATTCGTGCCAAGAAAGAGTTCATCAAGCAGCGGGTTGAAGAGGTGGCAGCTCGACTGGGTCTGGCAGAGTACCTGGCACGAAAACCTCGTGCACTATCTGGCGGTCAGCGGCAACGAGTAGCGATTGCTCGTGCAATTGTCCGCAATCCCGAAGCCTTCCTCATGGATGAACCCCTTTCCAATTTGGATGCCAAACTGCGGCATCAAATGCGTGTAGAACTCTTGCGTCTGCAAAGACAATTAGGGACAACCACGGTGTTTGTCACGCACGATCAAGTAGAAGCCATGACCATGGGCGACCGCATCACTGTCTTGAATCAAGGCGAAGTTCAACAAATCGGAACGCCTTATGAGGTCTACAACCGTCCGGCAAACACTTTCGTGGCAAGCTTTATTGGATCACCTCCAATGAATGTGAAAGAACTGCGAGTTCAACGCGGCGCCACGCTTCACGACGTAAGGGTAGAGGGTGAAAATTTATTTATACCGACGGACAGCAAACTTCAGGCAACCGAGGGTGACAGTGTACTGGTTGGAATTCGACCGGAAGACCTCACACTGACGGATACAACGAATGCAGTGATGCAGGGTGTGGTTGATGTGGTTGAGTATACCGGATCGGAAACATTGTTGACTGTCCTCACAGACAGTGGCGAGTGGGTTGTCAAGTTGAACAGCAAACAGCCAATGGCTCGGGGGAATACGGTTAATTTGGAGGTTGACGACTGCAATCTCTATTTATTTGACAAAGTGACTACGAAACTGATGGGGACTTTGAATGAACTCTCAGAAATGCCCTATGTGGCAAATCACTAGGAGGAAGATGATGAAAAGAACGTGGATGACAGTGGCTTCACTTGCTCTAACAGGTACAGTTGTTGCGGGGTGTGGAACAGCAAACTCCGCCAATGGTGGAAATGGGACTACAGGTGGGTCCTCGACATCGAAACAGGGAGTCGTGCAGTTAACCTATGATTATCCGGTCGGCGTAGCCGGACCGTTGGCAAAAATCATGAAGAACATGGTAGACAAATTCAACCAATCCCACTCTACCATTCATGTGACGCCGGTCTTTGCGGGAAACTATCAGCAAACATTGGCAAAGGTAGAAACTGCTGTTCAGAGCGGGAACCCGCCTGATGTTGCGGTCCTGAACAGTACAGCTACTTTTGATTTGCTTCGTATGAACGCCATTTCACCCCTGGACAGCATTGTGAAAAACGGCAACTTCTATTCAGCCTTAACGAAGCCTGAGGTTCAAAACCATTATTGGGGTGTACCATTCCAGAGATCGACAGTGGTGCTGTACTACAACAAAGACTTATTCAAAAAGGCTGGTCTTGACCCAAGCCACGGTCCAAAAACCTGGGCAGAACTCATTTCCGATGCACAGAAAATTAAGGCTAAGGCCGGAGTCAACGGCATCGAGATCCCGTCCAATGGTACGGTCTATTGGACATTTGAACCGTTTGCAACGGAAGCGGGTCACAATCTCGGAGGGTCAAACGGAAAAACTGTGTATTTTAACTCTTCCGCTGTCAAAAAAGCCCTGAATTTCTGGATGGACCTCTCTCACAAGTATAAGGTCATGCCAAAGGGTATCATCCAGTGGAACGACGTCCCCTCCGACTTCGAAAATCAAAAGACAGCCATGGCAGTGCACTCCAGCGGCAGCCTGACGTCAATCATGTCAAAGTCCAACTTCAATGTGGGTGTTTCGTTCCTGCCTAAGGCCAGTCAAAATGGGTCAAATCAGGTGACAGGTCTTGGCGGCGGTGACATGTTTGTCATGAAAGGCATCTCCAAAAAGCAGCACGATGCCGCCATTACATTCGTGAAGTGGATGACAACACCAAAAGAAGCAGCCCATTGGAGCATGAGTACAGGTTACATTGGTACGTCACCGGCAGTATACCAACAGCCTTCCATGAAGGCTTACATCAAGAAGCATCCTCAGGCAATGGTTGCGGCGAAACAGCTAAAATACGCTCAGCCTGAACTTTCGACTTATCATCTAAACCGAATTTACGATGTCATTGACAGCGCTATTCAATCGGTGATGGATGGCCAATCCTCCGTGAACAGTGCTCTGAACAAAGCTCAGAAGAAGGCCGACTCCATCCTTTCTCAATAGGAGGAGGTTCATTGGGAGGGCTTCGATTGAAAACAAGCGCACCAGGCATACAAAACTTGGATTTTTCACAACGAAGGTTTTCTTTTCAACGCATTCTGCGGGCGGCGTGGCCCTACTCTGTGCGCTACGCCATCCTGCTTTTGCCTATGGCAATGGTAACCCTGTTTGTGATCTGGCCGATGATCCTGACAGTACTTCACAGTTTCCAAGTGATGAACGCCCGCGGGCAAGCTTCAGGGTTTGCAGGTGTTAAGAACTATGCACACTTGTTTCATTCGTCTTTGTTTCGCCAGGTCATGACAAATACAGTGATATACGCTGGTATTTCTGTGGTGTTATGTATTGTCATTGCTTTTGGATTGTCTTTTCTGCTGAACAGTAGAAGCAACTCGGCATCGCGGCTGCTCTTGGTCGGGTTGTTCTCGCCAACGATTACACCCATGATTGCGGCGGCAAACATTTGGTTGTTCTTCTTGACACCCGGTTTTGGAATTGTCGACAAGGTCATGCGTTTTGTTGGATTCGGAAAGGAGAATTGGCTCGGGCATCCCACGACGGCAACAATCGTTCTGATTTTGCTGTTTGTGTGGAAGTATGCACCATACTTCACTCTGTTCCTGCTGGCTGGACTGCAAGCTATTCCGCCAGACGTCAGGGAGTCCTTGCGAACCGAAGACCCGCACAAGTTCTACGGTTTTCGCAAAGTCATTCTTCCCATTCTCAGCCCGATGATTGGGTTCGTCACGACGATGGCTGTGCTCTATGCTGTTGAGACTATCGATCCCGTTTACGTACTCACACAAGGCGGCCCCAACAACGCTACGAATCTTGTCATGTACTACTTGTTTAAGCTTGGCTTCAATTACTACTCGTGGGGTGAGGCTGCAGCACTATCTGCTATTCTGCTGGGTGGCTTGGCAACGCTCTCCGGACTATCGTTAATTGTGATGGAGAGGAGGGCCTTTCATTGGCAGTGAAACGGTACAAGGATTCCATCTACTGGATACTCTTAAGCACAGTAGCATTAATTTGGGGTTTCCCAACTGTGTGGGTCGTCTTTGAGACATTCTTCGGCGGTAATCACCACTTTGGGTTTACCTTTAAAAACTTGATAGATGCTTGGAAAGCAGCTCCATTTCCACAGTACAGTGTCAATACAGTCATAATTGTACTGGGACTCCTGCTCATCCAATTGGTTTTCGGGGCAGTCGCAGGGTTTATCTTAGCCCGCTATGAATTCCCATTCAAATCCTTGGTTACGCTGGTCTTCATCATGCAGATTGTAGTACCGGTTTACGCAGTCTTGATTCAGGAGTATGACATTCTTCGAGGGTTCCACTTGCTCGACACAAAGCTGGGAATTATGCTTCCGTATGCTGTCTCGGGGATTGCTGTCCTGTCTTTTCGCCAGGCCTTTAAATCCGTGCCGCCGGAGTTGGAAGAAGCAGCCCGTATGGATGGCTACAATACCTTGGGTATTTTCCGTCGTGTCTATCTACCCCAAGCTATTCCTGCTTCTTTGGCTTTTGGCGTCATTTCACTGACGTATCACTGGACGGATTTTCTCTGGCCAATGATTGTTACTAACACAGCTCACGCCAGGCCAATTGTTGTGGGATTGGCGATGATCGCTCAATCCAGTGAATCAGGCATGCAGTGGAATCTGTTGGCCTCTGCAACTGCCATCGTGATTATTCCTGTACTGATTGTATTCAGCCTTGCAACAAGAAAAATTCTATCTGCATTTTCATCCACCTTTAATTGGTAAACAAATTGGGTATATAGGTAGTATGGGATTTATGAAATACATCTGGTATAGATTTAAAGGGGGAATTGGTATGGCTTTGCGGATTGCGCTAATTGGAGACTTGCATTATCCAGGGATGTTGAATGAATCGGCCGACAACCTTTCTGTTCGAGACACGTTCTACACTGAACTCTTGCATAACTTCTTTATGGAGGACGCAGATTTACATGTTAGTGTGGGGGATGTGACACACAAGGGGAATTCCGAAGAATGGAAGGGTATCGAACGCATTGTGCAAAAATACCCTGGACGGACTTTCCGTTTTGTGCTCGGAAACCATGACGTACTTGACCAGAGCAAGCATGTCACGTTGGAGGCGCTGGAACTTCCGCGTTATTTTGTAGAAGAGACCCGAGACGCTCGCCTCATCTATCTTGACACAACGAGGGACATGTCTCCTGACAATTGGGGCGGTTTTGTCGACGAGGAACAGCTAAAATGGTTGCAAACACTGCCGAGGCAGGTCGACAAACCCACACTGGTATTTGCTCATCACCCCATTCACAACACCACTGCCAAATCTGAATTGCCTATGATGAATGTAGAGAACTCCCAAGGTGTTGTACACGAATTGGATAAAATTGCGGCTCAGATCATTTACATGAACGGACACAATCATATTCAAAGCATTGCAAAGCACCCTTCTCTTTCGCAGTGGGACTTTGTTCAGACGGCCTCTGTAGTCTCATCGCCTTGTTTTCGTGTGCTTGAGGTGACGCCGACAAGTGTAGCCGTCACAACAAAGCATCTTGCAACGCCGACGTTTCAAAAGAGAGCAGCCGCAGTTCGAGAAATCGTATCGGACTACTGGCATGATGAAACGGCGCCCGGAGGGAAAGGCGATCAATCCATCATAATCGATAGAAAGCAGTTCAAGAAGGCTTCCAGCGAGAGCTGAAACTTTAGGTCGCTTTGAGTCTGTTCTTTGAGTCTGCTATGCATGGAGTTTGCGCTTTGAGTCTCTACCGCCTTGAGTCCGGGTTGCCTTGAGTTTCGGTTGCATTACGTCTGTGCTGACAATACCTTCAGCCTTCAGTTTGCGTACGAATTTGCTCTCCTTCAACTTCCTCGAAATGATATCCTGTTCAAAGAAAGCACGAATGAACCGGATGGGGCAGTCTTCCCTCTGTACCATAGAAGTTGAAGGAGGCGGGTTGCGTGGAATCACTGGAGAACATGAAGGATGCCATAGATTTTATTGAGCGAAATCTTTTTAATGAAATTGAAATGACTGCAGTCGCGCGTCAGGCTTGCTCATCAACCTTTCATTTTCAACGAATGTTTCATATGCTTACCGGGTTTACTGTCGCTGAGTATATTCGCAAGCGAAGATTGACGCTGGCTGCACAGGAACTCTCAAGTTCACCCATCAAGGTCCTCGATGTTTCACTCAAATGTGGCTATGACTCACCAGAATCCTTCTCCAAGGCATTTCGCAAAACGCATGGGGTTTCTCCCTCTCGAGCTCGTGACGAAGGGGTCATTTGGATTCCCGTTAAGAAAAAGGAATGAGGAACGGACTGTCCCACACGGATTCAACTCATAGCGGCAGTCCCTTCGACTCCTTCACAGCAATCGGAGGTTGAGCAGGACAGGACCCCAACTCGACCTGATCAGGACCCTTAGGTTACACCAGGCTGCCTGCGCGGTGGTGGGGCCCCAATTGCCGTAACCGGAGGCCGACGCACGTGCAGGTGCGGGTGCGGGGCTGGGCGGGGCGCCAAATAAGCTCCTCCGGGATCGCTATTGCAGCGCCTGTGCCCAAATTCGCTGAAATAAACTCCTCCCGGATCCTTATCTGCTCTCAACACCCCTGTTTAGGGTGGCTTTTCGTCAGATAAGCTCCTCTCGGATCGTTATTCGCTGCACGCAAGCGCAGATGTTGAAGATAAGCGTTTCTGAAACGCTTATTTTCCACTCCATCACTTCATCACTGCACCCGGCCATCGGGGTGGGGCCCCAACTGCCGCAACCGGAGGCCGACGCACGTGCAGGTGCGGGTGCGGGGCTGGGCGGGGCGCCAGATAAGCTCCTCCGGGATCGCTATTGCAGCGCCTGTGCCCAAATTCGCTGAAATAAACTCCTCCCGGATCCTTATCTGACCCCGACACCCCTGTTTAGGGCGGCTTTTCGACCGATAAGCTCCTCTCGGATCGTTATTCGCTGCACGCAAGCGCAGATGTTGAAGATAAGCGTTTCTGAAACGCTTATCCTCCACTCCATCACTTCATCATTGCACCCGGCCATCGGGGTGGGGCCAACTGCCGCAACCGGAGGCCGGCGCACGTGCAGGTGCGGGTGCGGGGCTGGGTGGGGCTGGGTGGGGCGCCAAATAAGCTCCTCCGGGATCGCTATTGCACCGCCTGCACCCAAATTCGCTGAAATAAACCCCTCCCGGATCCTTATCTGCTCCCCACACCCCTGTTTAGGGTGGCTTTTCGTCAGATAAGCTCCTCTCGGATCGCTATTCGCTGTGCGCAACCGCAGATGACGAAGATAAGCGTTTCTGAAACGCTTATCCTCCACTCCATCACTTCATCACTGCACCCGGCCATCGGGGTGGGGCCCCAACTGCCGCATCTGGGGACCAGCGCACGTGCGGGGCGCCAGATAGGCTTGTCTTGGATCGCTATTGCACCACCTGAACCTGTACGATGCATGGCAGTCTCTTTACTTCTTAAATCGCCGTCATTTATCTAAGATTCCCGAATAAAGTCTTTCAATAATTTTTGACAAACCTATTAGAATGCCACCGCCAACAAACGAGCCTGCAATTGAACTTATCATTGCTCCAGTATTTGTGATTTGAGACGTTGCTGCCAGCATGCGAATATAGACAAACGTGTTACCAAATAATTCAACAACAATCACAGCAATGCCCAACCAAAATAGAAACTTTGCAGTTTTCACGGATTCACCTCACCTAAGTAAAAATATCCCAGTTTTAAGTATACACCTTATCAGTATTTTCTGCTAAATGATATGCTGCTAGTGGCCTCCGAAGACAAGCAGTCTAACAATCCGTTTATTATAATTTATGTAAATTATTAAAATATGAGATTTGGAATTCTAAATTAAATTAAATCAAATTTAATAAATAATAACGAAGTGTTCGTACATAGTAGGACTAGCGTGGTTGGAGGTGATGCCATTGATTGAATGAAAGTCTTAGCACCCCCTAAATACTAGTAGTAACAGGTGTTCTATGTTTAGTACTGCATCTATGTGTAGCACTGTAGTTGAGTTGGATGTTAGCACGTTGAGCAATACACTGAGCAATACATTGAACGCTGAACATAGGGCAACACATAAGAAAAGATATCATTCCGCGCTCACATGGAATATGAATTCTCAAATGAAATAGGAATTACTGTGCCTCCCTAAAATTTAGGTTTCGCCGATTGACTGCCTTGTTGAACAATAAACAATAAAACCCCGCCCTTCGGGACGGGGTATACTTTTATCTACTGGACTTCTACAGGTGGCGGGATAATTCCTCGTAAAAATTCTGTGCTTCCTGATTTGGGGCACAGATGCCACATTCATTCATCCCTGGAACGGCAAACTTCATTTCGAGGGTATTCATAAGTTTTTTTATGTTGTGATCGCGAATCGGTTTCGGGAGACTCTCATCCTGCTTAAGTTTCTGCCATTCCCATCTTAGTTCCGTCAAGTGATGCCTGTCTTCCATGATTATCGCTCCCGCATCCTCGATTAAGGTAAAATCAGTATGGCTGGGTTAGCTCAAAGATTGTTCAAAGTAATGCTTGTCTTGTAGACAAAATAGGCGCCTCTGCCGATGAGGACAGAAGCGCCGTATTGGAATCAGTAAGATCCGGTCTGGTCTCAGTTATTCATTCTCAGTCACGACAATGCATGTTTGTAGCTTGTAACAGGTAATACATACTCTTCTAAGCAGTATTACACTAAGCCGTCATACATGATTGTAAGCCGCAGTCGTAATACATGCCTGTGAGCCTTTAAAAACTGTTGTCAAGCTGCACGGCGTGCATTTCCGCCTGAGTTGCTTGCATTTCCATTCTCACCCATAATCCAAAGGTCAAGCAGAACAGTAATGGCGCCAAGAATAACGTCGTTCCAAGTGTTTCCCGTCATACTGCTAATACCTACACTCCAGGGCTGGATAATAAACCAGATGCCCATAATTAGTGAGGTCCAGTTCTGCCAATTAGACCAATCCGCTGTCGATTCTGGAAGAGCAGCTGCCCAGATGGCAACAATCAACTGAATTGCCCCGGCAATGACACTCGTCCAGACGGCACCGGCGTGATTTGAGAACCCGAACACCCACGGTGAGATAATAAACCATGCACCGATAATGGCTACAGTCCAGTTCTTCCATTTCATCGCCCGACACCTCCACTAGGGATTTGCCAAATCGGCTTCCTGATTCCAACTACAAGGGTAGTAGTTCAGCACTGATGTCTCAAACCGTATTAAGAACTGTCTGCTGCTACATAAGATACTTACATAAAGTGCACTCCATGCATCTCGCCAAACCTGAAAAATCCTCCAAAATTCACGCTCAAGCAGGTATATCAAGTAGGTAGTAGGTATATGTGCCCAAACCCTGAGATGACGCCTGAGATGTACGCCTGAGATGTAATTGCCATAGGGCATAAGTCTTAAAAGTGGGTCGGGGTTGCGGTCAGCCGCCTAGCAAACGCGATCCAATTTCACCGAATCCGTACGACACTACACCCACGATGATGCCGACTAAGGTCATCTCAAGGCCGCTGACGAACCAGCCGCGTACTGTGATAATGCTCTTCAGTGCACCTACAACAAAGTGGGCCAGAATACTGACTGCTGCGGCCACCACGATGGCAACTAAACCGTGCAAAAAGAAGAAGGGAACCAACGGTACGATTGCGCCAACAAGAGTAGAGAGACTGCCAAAGAGTGCAGAACTCCAAGGATTGGATTGGCTGGCTTCGTGAATTCCTAGCTCCTCTTGCGCCATGGTCGTCAGGAATGTTTCAGGATCTTTTGAAACCTGGGTCGCAATGCGGTTGGACTCTTCCGGCGACAGTCCTTTTAGTTCATAGAGGAGCTTGAGTTCCTCAAGTTCATGTTCGGGATCGTCCTGAATTTCACGCCGTTCATGGCTCAACTCGCTGTCGAGCAGTTCATTCTCGGACTTGGCCGCTAACCAGGCACCAGCACCCATGGAAAGGGTACTGGCCAAGGCGCCAAAAAACCCGGATATGAGGATGGTCTGGTCATTATGGGCAAAACCGGCCACACCGGCGATAATGCCAAAAATGGCACCAAGACCATCGTTAACTCCGTATATCGCGTCTCCTACCCAACCGCCGCTGGCACGGCGATGCCAACGTTCTTCGCCCCAGAGGCTATGCAACCGGTGTTTTACTGGCTTCTTCTGAGCATGCAGGATGTCATCTAAGGACTCATGCGTCTTTTCATCCTCGTCAATTTCATCGATGATGCGAAGAACGTCCTCGTCATCCACAATGTTACGCAAAGATGCGTACCAGTTAGCGTTTTGTGTCTCAATGCTTTCAATGTTGCTTAAGATCTGAGCAGAAGAAAGTTGTGACATATTGTCATTGTCGAGTGTTGGTTTCTTTAACGAGGTATTATCAATACCCAACTCCTCGAGTTTTTCTGCCCACATCTGCGCATGCTTATATTCGAGATTGGCGAGTTTCAGAAAGATATCGCGCCGCCGCTCGTCACCTTCATTTTTTGCTGACAGTTCATACAATTCGGCTGCCTGAATTTCCCTGCGCCAATTCTCCATAAAAATCTTCTCTAAACCTGCTTTTGTCGCCTGACTCACGTGTTCTCCTTTCGGGTTCTAGGCTTGTTCTACCGGCACAATTGTATCTGCCGAAGGCTTTTCTTCCAGAACCAAACAACGATTTACTGGAACGGTCAGATGAACTTCATCCCCCTCGTTCCATTCCTTCTGATCCCATATTTCCAAAGTCAATACGGGGCTTCCCATAAGCTCAACCTTGTAACGCCAATTTGAACCGTGGAATGCGCGTTGAACTACTTTTCCCTGGAAGTGCGTATTCGAAAATGCGCCCTCTTCAAGGTTGTGAGACGTTTGGTTTGCCTCCATGGTCAGGTCTGTCGGCCGAATAGAAACAATTTTTGCTTCTCCCACCGTTCCAGACCCAGCTGCTCGCACCATGTGACCGTGACAGTTTAAGGTAATTGTGCTGTCGTCGGAAAGCTCAGTCTTGCCTTCCAATAGGTTTGATGCACCCATAAACGAGGCTGTGAAGACCGTGCGCGGGCATTCATACAGTTCCTTGGGTGTGCCAATCTGCTCAGTTCGGCCCTGGTTGAGTAAAACAATTGTGTCAGCCATGCTAAGTGCTTCTGATTGATCGTGCGTGACATAAATAGTGGTGGTGCCTGCTCTTCGAACGATATCCAGCAGGTCCCAGCGCATTTGTTCTCTTAATTTAGCATCAAGACTCGATAGAGGTTCATCCATTAGCATCACCGAAGGTGAAGGAGCTAAGGCGCGAGCAATCGCGATGCGCTGTTTCTGTCCGCCCGAAAGCTGGTGCGGGAACGCAGTTTGATAGTCGGACATTTGAACAATTCCCAAGACTTCTTGTACCCGTCTTTGAATCTCTACCTTTGTTGATTTGCGTAATTTCAATCCAAATGCCACATTCTCATAAACGTTCATATGGGGCCACAAGGCAAAATCCTGAAACACCATCCCCACTTTTCTCTTTTCCGGAGCGAGAGAATAGGTCGCGGAGGCCCAGGTGTCATTGCCAACTGTGACAGTCCCTGACTCTGGTGTTAAAAAGCCCGCGAGAATGTTTAATAGTGTAGTTTTTCCACAGCCAGACGGTCCCAGAAGTGCAGCAAACTCTCCTGTTTGAACTGAGAAATTGATGTCTTTCAGGACATGTTTTCCGTCAAAGGATTTATTTAACGAAGAGATATTAATCTCCACTACCCATCGCCTCCAGACCTATGCTGCTTCCTGCACCTTCAACCTGCGACACGTGGACAGTACTGTCGTGTTGCTTTCCGATGGTACGCTTTTGGACCCGGTAAATAATGTAGCGGCCTAACCCGTACAGCCCTAATACAAAAATCATTCCTATCACTGTGAGAGCGGAGCCTTGAGCCCATTCAAAGGACTTAAACTTTGACGCAATCTCAATGGGAAGCGGAGGCTGTCCGGCCGGATACAGCAGTGAAGACGCGGGCAGCTCAAACATGATGCCTGTCTGTGTCAGAAAGAACGTCGAAACCATTGTGGAACTGATTAACGGAAACACGATTTTTTGCATTACTCGAATCTGTTTAGCACCCAAGCTTTGTGCAGCTACCATCAGATTTGGAGACAACTGAGAAATTGCACCAATGTCTAAACGGATGGCGTATGGAAGTGTTCCGGCAATGTAAGCCATGCCTAAACAAATTGAGGTTCCATACAACACTAAGTGAATTGGAATCAGCCAGTTGGCATTCCAGGCAAAAATGAAACCAGCAGCCAGGACAATTCCCGGAATGGCAATTGTCGCCATGGTAATGGCATTCACGAACTTCATAGCTGGTGATTTTTTAAACTGGAGGAGGTAGGCAATATACAGCGCAATCACCATGGTGATGACTGCGGCTGACAGGCTGTAGCCCAGAGATCGAAGTACAGACGAGACCCCTTCTCCACCTAACTGAAGCGCCTTTGCATAGTGATGAAAGGTCCAGTTGGAAGCGGCAATTCCATTACTAAACGTCTTCCACATGGATGCCACCGCGGTTGAGCCCGCAGGAATCAGAAGACCAATGGCAGCTACAATGAGAGCTGCTGTTGTTCGCCAGTTCATGGACTGGCGAGCGCTGCTCTGTGCTGCGGCGCGGCTTTGATTCGATACGGTTACGTAGGTGCCTCTTCGCATCCACCACATCTGCAACCAAATTGCTAGTGCCATGATGACAAGCAGCACTAACGATAAAACTGCAGCCGCCGCATAATTCACAGGTGCTTCGTAAAGCGATGCGTAGATCTGAAAAGTCAACAAAGGAATGTGCGTTTGCGGCGTAATCGCTGCAGCAAAGCCAAAGTCTCCAAACCCTTCGGCAAAAGCGATGGATACCCCAGCAAGCAAGCCGGGTGTTAAAAGCGGCATGGTGATGCGGCGGAAAATCGTCCACCGACGGGCACCAAGGGAGCGGCCAGCGCGTTCAAACTCGATACCGAGATTCTCGACGGCCTGCATCATAGCCAAATGAACAAACGGCAGATACCTTAGCCCCATGACCACAACGAGTCCAGGCTTGGAGAAAAACCAATTAGACCACCCGTTAGGCAGTCCAAAAATCTGAGCTGCAATTCCTCCGTCCTGCATAAATATCATCCAGCCTTGGGCAATGATGTAGGACGGTGCAAACAAGGTCATCCAGATGAGCAAGTCAAGGACGATTTTTAGCTTCCGCGGCGCTTGTGACGTCCCAAAAGCCGTCAAGGTTCCAAGGATTGCCGCAACGACAGCTGCCGCAAGTCCAATCCAAAGTGAGTTGAACAAAGCCTCCATGTTCAGCTTGTCACTGAAAACGCCGATGATGGGCTTCAGTGACGGTGCAAGGCTCATCTTCTGGTCGAAGATGTGCGGGAAAATAATCTGCAATAACAGTGATGCAAGAGGATAGAGTATCAGTACTGCAAGAATCAAGAGGCTAGGGAGACTCGTTCCCCAACCCTTGATTCGCAGTGATTTTGATTTAGTGCGTGATGTTGTCATTAAACCACTTCTTCAATTGATTTTCGTTCTTCGCTGCTTTCACTGGATTTACAGAAAACCAATTAATGCCGCCTTGCTGTCTTGCCGAATCCGGTTTAATGCCCTTGATGATTGGGTTATAGTACGAATCTCCGCCGCCGTTCTTCGGATTAATCATGGCCTTCTGTCCTTGTTTAGACAGGACAAATTCGACAAACTTCTTCGCTGCCGCCATATCTGGTGCATTTTTTGCAATTCCCATTACGTCAGGAAGAGTAAAAGTACCTTGTGTCGGATAGACAATCTTAATTGGGGCTCCCTTTTGCTTTGCCGAAATCAAAGCGGAGTCCTGAATGGCAGCCACCTTAATTTTGCCGGATGTCAATGCCTTCAGTGTGACACCGTTGGTACGGAAGATTTGCATACCGTTCTTCTTGGCTTGGGTAAAGAACTGCTTGCCTTTTGTCTGACCCATCATTTGCATCATGCCTGCAACAAACGGGTAGGCGGGACCAGAAACACTTGGATTGTTCATGCCAAAAGCGTTCTTGAACTCAGGTTTTAGCAGGTCGCTGTAGGTTTTCGGTGCCTTGGAAGCAGGCAGATTCTTGGTGTCGTAAGCAAGTGCAACTGCGGCGGTGATTCCGCCGGGGAAGTAAGCGTGATCGGAGGGGACATTCTTTTTGCCAAGCGCAGTGTAGTTACTGAAGTCGTTGGGTGTCCAGTTCTTCAGAAGCAGGCCCTGGTTGTCGAGGGATTGCATTGTAGAAGGTCCGTCGAACCAGACAACGTCCCAGTGAGGGTTGTTCTTTTGAGCTTCCACGTCTGCGACGGTTGGTCCAGTGGATGCATCTTTCACAACGGTTTTAATACCGGTAGCTTTTTCAAATGCCTTACCCATTGCCTTGTCATAGCCCTGGGCGGAATAGATAACGAGTTTCTGGGATTTTGCTGACGATGATTTCGTGGAGTTGGATGTAGTGTTGGATTGACTCCCTGATCCCGATGACGCAGCATTGTTCGTCCCTGTACCGCAGCCGCTTATAACAACTGCGGTTCCGGCAATCGCTAGAAATGATAGAGCAGTGTGCTTCATATTACGCATCGCCAATTTAACCTCCAGTTTTTCACTAAGTTTCGATAGAATGTCACTTTTTCTTGTCGAAAGCCGTTGTGTTACGGCTAAGTTGCATGGTAGATGACGAATGTAAAGGTTTGTTTAAGGATTTGTAAGGTTCTTCATAAGTTTCTTTAAAAAAATAATTAACTTTAGAGTTGGTAAGTGCTAATTCATTTGAGTCCATTTGCCTAACTAAATTGGTTTGATTGAGGTGTCTAAATTCGTTGGTGAGGGCTCATTTGGGAGTGCGAAGGGAGTGCGAAGGGAGTGCGAAGGGAGTGCGAAGGGAGTGCGAAGGGAGTGCGAAGGGAGTGGGGCCGGGTCGGCGGGTCGGCGGGTTGGCGGGTTGGCGGGTTGGCGGGTTGGCGGGTTGGCGGGGGCCGGATAGTGCCTGAAAAGATCCTTATTGGGCAAAGGGAGGTGGAATTGTGATCCCAATGATCACTAATGCCCGCGGCTCAGGATATTAGTCTCATGAATGATCCCTAATGTGGGGAGGGGCGAGGTGGTGCGTGGGTGATAGGGATCAACGGGATCCCTATTGTAGAGGGGCCGTTTGTGATAGTGATCGCATCGATCACTATTGTTCGGCGGGCATTGGAATAGGGAGCGAAAGGATCACTAACAAAGGCGAGCAGGGAGAACTTCGATTGGACTGGGAGCCTGCATCAGCGTTCTCCGCCTTAGCAATAACCAAATTTATACATTACGTAGCCTGTATGGCACGAGACTCACCTTTGACGGCAATAACTTGCACCTTTCGGTGTATTATATATCCATTATTTTTCATTAAAGGAGCTTTCCGACTATCTGTTTCGCTCGCTTATTCGGATGGAGTTGATCCCGCTGCCGTCGCCGGCCTTGCAACCGGGAACGGAGCGCTGGTGCCGGCGGGTCGGCGGGTCGGCGGGCTGGCGGGGGCCGGATAGTGCCTGAAAAGATCCTTATTGGGCAAAGGGCGGTGGAATTGTGATCCCAATGATCACTAATGCCTGTGGCCCAGGATATTAGTGTCATGAATGATCCTTAATGTGGGGAGGGGCGAGGTGGTGCGTGGGTGATAGGGATCAACGGGATCCCTATTGTAGAGGGGCCGTTTGTGATAGTGATCGCATCGATCACTATTGTTCGGCGGGCATTGGAATAGGGAGCGAAAGGATCACTAACAAAGGCGAGCAGGGGAACTTCAATTGGACTGGGAGCCTGCATCAGCTTTATAACCGGTTTGACACGTCAGGCAGCCCACTTAATGGATGTTCGCGTTGACTATTTCACACCAATATGATAAATATGATTTAAATGATGTTGGCTGTGTGATTAAGCGGTTGGAGGGATTGGATGATGAGAGGACGTCATGGGCACAGGTTTGGCGGGGGGCGGCACAGGAAACCTTTAATGTTTGGAACGACAAAGGTTGGGGAACGAGGACAAATTGTCATCCCAAAGGAAGCACGCGAAAAGTTTGATATTCAAGCGGGGGACAGCTTGTTTGTGATTGGTGATGAGGAGAAGCAGGGGCTGGCTATTGTTAAGGCAGATTTATTGGAAGGTTTCGCACTCCAGATTCTCCAGGGAATTGGTTACTTCAATAGTAACGATGAAAGCACGGAAGGTGATGGCGAGGAAAGTGGAGATTCGGAGGAAGCAACGAACCAAGGTGAGGATGACACTGACAGTAACAAATAGAGGCTGGTAAAGCTAACAAGGGTAAGGCCAAATGCAACCATTGCAGTTGCTAATCATTGCAGTTGCAATCATCAAATGCGACAATTGCAAATGCAACCATGGCAAATGCGACAATTGCAAATGCAAGCAGGCAAGCTAGGTAGTTTGGCGGGAAGGAGTGTGGCAGGGCGCTGGTCGAACCACGCGGTCGAACCACGCGATGCGCGGTCTCCCGCGAGCGTCCCTGCCCGGTGTTGTCCTGTACGAGATACGCTTAAGCTACCGTAGTTTTCTCCATGGATTTGACCACGTCAAGCAAATGGGCAGCCAAATTCGACAGTCCTGCAGTTGACGCGGCAATTTCCTGCATGGTCGCCATTTGCTGCTCAGTCGTACCAGCCACGGTTTCTGCATGGGCTGAGTTCTCTTCGGCCACAGTTCCCATTAGTCTGACGGAATCCGAAATTGTGGTGTTCTCGTGAATCGCGACGGCGGATTGGTTCACTTCTGTTACCTGTGTGGCAACGCGATTGATGGCATTTTGGATGTCGGAGAAGATCTTTCCGGCCCGATTGACGACTTTTAAACCGGATTCTACTTCAGACGTCCCCGTCTGAACTGAAGTGATGGCGGATTGAATCTCGGTTTTGATTCCATCGACGTATTCAGCAATTTGTTTCGCTGCATTGGCTGATTGCTCTGCAAGTTTGCGAACTTCACCGGCGACAACGGAGAAACCTTGTCCAGCTTCACCTGCTCGAGCGGCTTCGATGGCTGCGTTTAGCGCCAGCAGGTTTGTTTGCGCTGATATGGTAGAGATAACGGCAGTAATTTGACCTATGTTCTCAGAGCGGTCCCCGAGTTCTGTTACAACTTCAACCAATTGGGCCATATGATCATTGATTCTGCCCATTTGTTCAACTGCGTGTTCTATAATTTCTGCCCCTTGGGTTGCTTGAGTAGAGGTGCTTTTGGCGTCTTCGGCAACATGATTGCTGTATTCCGTAATCTCTAGAATCATACGTGAGAAGTCTTTGATAGCATTCATGCCTTGTTGAACGGTCTCTACCTGTTTTTTTGATCCGTTTGAAATGCCTTCAATAGCATTGGCCACGTGCTCTGAGGCTGATGTTGTTTCTTCGGTACTAGCTGCTAATTCTTGTGCCGAGGTCGAGACCTGTTCGGAGGCATTTGCAATCTGCATAATCAATTGTTTCATTTCTCGGTTGGAAGCATCAATCATTTCGCTTTGGCTTATGATCTTTGCTTTGTCACGTTGCCCAAGTCTGCTTTGAATGACAAGAGCCCCAGAGACAAGAATCAGCATCAGCAGGACCACTTGAATGTCTGTTGGGTTATTAGCGATTTTTTGATTCGGCAATGTGAGCAGATAAATGGTAATGAGAATTGAGGCGATTACATTCGTCAGAACAGCCCTCCAGTCGTGATACAGGGATATGACTGCCATGCCAAAAAAGACGACGAGGTAGACACTTAACGTCTGGTCTTGAATAACAATTGTAAATGAAATGATAGCCATAATAATCGCCATGACATACATGGTTTGTGAGGTAAACCATTTTCTCCAAACCATAATGCTAGTGATGATTATGAGAGGGAGGACTACAAACAGGTATCCGGTCATGGTTGCTAAAGTCGCTCCTGTGGTGAGGTTTGCCGCAAAGCCCAGTGCGTAGGAAACCCATAGAATGATGCCTAGTAGTCGATTTCTTGAAACGAGATCGCGTTGACTATCGTGTGCGATGCTAGAAGGTTGACGCTCCATGTTATTCCCTTCCTTGTATATTAAGAACAGCTGCTGAATTGGTTTACGTAAAACCATAATGTAGTTGCTCTATTAAATTTCTGTTCCTTGAAAACCTAATCAAATGTTGATAGACCTTTCTGTGACAAAGTGAGTGTTTACGACCTCGGGCTGATCTTGGGAAAATAGCCGTAGGTGTCTACCAAGGGAATGTTCCTATCCCTCCCGTTGCCCCTCATCTGAGGGTGTCTTCCGAGGAAAGATTGTTCCCCTGGCCCCATGGAATAGACCTACACGCTGACTGTTTCCCGGTCCGTCATCCCTCCTGCCAGCAGAAGGAGGCTCGTGCACCGATGACGTCTGGTGTATTCCAATAGCTCGCAAGGCTGTCGTTCATGGGTTTCCCAGGGTCATCCCGAGGTCGCAGGCATCTGCATCCCAACCTGAAGGAGGTGATTATATTGACTTCCTCCTTGTTTGTCGGAATTGATGTAGGCAGCCAAGAGAACGTGGTTTGCTGCTTAACACAGGACGATGAGAAACGACCTGTGAGTCGATTCACCGTTACCAACAATCGTCCTGGGATTTTAGAGTTTCAGGATCGTATCTCCAAGCTGGCAAAACAGAAACAGGCTGAAGAGATTCTCTTTGGTCTCGAACATACTGGATGCTACTCAACCCATGCCGCCATGTATCTGCAACGTCATTTGGACTTTGGTGTTCAGCGTAGGGTCTACGTCTTTAACCCCAGTCTTATCAGGGAGTTTAAGAAATCCCATTACCTGAGTGCCCCCAAGAACGATAGAGTAGATGCCTGGTTTATCGCAGCTAAGCTTCGGACAGGCCTTCTCCCGCATCCCTTTACCTGGAGCGAGCCGCTCATGGCGTTGCAGCGCTTGACGCGAGCCCGCTACCACCTGATGCAGGATCTGTCTAGAGAGAGCAACTTCCTCATGACGAACTTGTATCTCAAGTTCAGTGACTACAGCAGCACAGGTCCCTTTAAGAGAAACAAGCTCTCGGCAACTTCCATTGCTGTCATGGAGGAATTCGAATCCGTTGAGGAACTCTGTGAGATGCCCCTTGAGCGTCTCATTGAATTCCTTGTGGCACATGGCAAGAACCGATTCGAAAATCCTGAGGTCGTTGCTAAAGTGCTACAGAAGGCTGCTCGCTCCTCGTACCGGCTACCCAGTCGATGTCGGACTCGGTCAATCTCGCAATGGCTTCTAGTATTCGCGTGATTCGAACGGTACAAGAGCAACTGAAGGCACTACGCAAAGGAATTGAGGACCACTTGGCGACGATCCCGCAAACCCTTGATTCCATTCCCGGTATCGGTCCCATTCTTGCTTCCGGCATTGTAGCTGAGCTGGATGTAAGCCAGTTTAAGAGCCACGCGGAAGCCGCTAAACACGCCGGGCTCGCTTGGACCGTTCACCAGTCCGGGAAATTCACAGCCAACCGAACTCGACTGATTCATTCTGGCAACCGCTACCTCAAGTACTACATGGTTGAAGCGGCAAACAGTGTCCGGGTGCACGACCCTGTTTTCGCCGAGTACTATGCCAAGAAGAGAGCGGAGCCAAAGGAATTTGCCGAGGGACGTACCCTTGCGCTTACAGCCCGGAAACTGATGCGAGTGGTCTTCTATCTGCTAAAGACCAACCGACTTTACACTCCGGAAGGAGGGGTCCGACAACGCGCATAAACTTACCGCGATCGACCTCTATCCACCAGTTCCTAGGTTTTTCACCATATTTTAAAAATCTAGGTAGGGTGGGCTTAGTTGAGTATTGCTAATTTTGGCACCACGTCCAACGTAGTAGCAATTCGACAAATATTATGTCACCTTAGGGCCTTGACATCGTACCGCTGCTCTTTTCTAGTAAGATGCTAGAATATAAAGGTACTATAGCACTCTATGGTATGGAAAAATAGCTTCAAAGAGACGACTGGCGGTCTAAACTGGCGGTCTAAAGAGTCGCGGTGTCTTCATATGCTCAAATGTGGTCTATAATAGGATATTCTGTATCTATATGCATTGCGTCGAGGGGTGCGCCAAGATGCGGTAGACTCCTTCGTGATTAGACTCCTTCGACGGTTAGATATCTTTACAAACTGTAGATCCCTGTGTAACATGGAAACTGAATAAACTATATTGGTTTCCACGGTGTAAGTGCGCATAGTGAAAGTGCAAATAGTGTAGGTACACATAGTCTAGGTGCACATGGTGTAAGTACGCATAGTGTGGCTGTCTATTTACATAGAAGCGAGGGTGAATGCTGTGGCAACAGCAGACAGAAGTCGAATCTTAGACGCAGCTGACAGGCTGTTCAACACGAGGGGCTACCGGAGTGTTACGATGGCAGACTTGGCGGCAGAACTGGGGATGAGCAAGAAGACCTTGTACTTGGAGTTTTCCGGTAAAGCAGAGATTGCCGACGAGATTGTGGAGCGGATGTTCGGACGAATCCAGCACGCTATTGACGAGTCAGATTTTGAAGATGAGCCTGTTCAGAATCTGAAGGTGTTAATAGAGAGAATAAAAGACGAGGTTTCCCATATGCAACCCATTTTCTTCAGGGATATCCAAAAGGACCTTCCAGATTTATGGCATCGCATTACTGAGTTTCGAGCAAAGCGCATTTTGGCTGTTACACAAACTTCCATTGAGAAAGCTCAGGAACTGGGTGAGATTCGGGCATTGGATGCCAGACTTACGGCATTGATTCTACTTGAGGCCGTACAATCGGTGGTTCGTCCTGAATTTCTGTCGCGCTACCAATACGGTACCCGTGAGGTATTGGATACCTTGCTAAATGTGTTCTTTCATGGCGTATTCTCTACGTAATGTCCAGAGCGGCAATCAAGCGATGTGGGAGGCGAAGGAATGGAGAAACAACGGGATGCAAATGAGCGCCCTGGTTTGAAGACAGACGGGGCAAATCCAGTTGATGCGGTGGACTATCCAAGTGACTATCTAAGTGACTATCCGGTTGACTATGCAGTTGAGGTGAACAACCTGTCCAAGACTTTTGGGTCCTTTGCGGCTGTCTCAGGTGTGAACTTCCATATTGGCATGGGTGAGATTTATGGGTTGCTTGGTCCAAACGGATCGGGCAAGACTACAACCCTTAACATGATTAGCGGCCTCAGCGATCCGAGCAAGGGTGAAGTGAAGGTGTTTGGGTTCAACCCTCGCAAGCAAGCTGTATCGGTCAGGCGCTTGTTGGGAGTGGTTCCGCAGGAAACGGCACTGTACGAAGAGCTGAGTGCGGAGCGGAATCTGGCATTTCACGCAGAGTTGTTTGGCTATCGAGGCAAGCAAAAAAGGGAACGAATTGCAGCCATGTTGGAATTGGCACAGTTGCAGGACAGGGCCAAATCCCGGGTCAAAACCTTTTCCGGCGGTATGAAGCGTCGGTTATCGATTGGCAGGGCGCTGCTGCACAATCCATCGCTTGTGTACTTGGATGAACCGACACTTGGCGTGGATGTGCAATCCAGAAACGTCATCTGGAACTACATTCTTCAAATGAAGGCCGCCGGTAAATCTGTCCTGTTGACCACGAACTACCTTGAAGAGGCCAATGCGCTGTGTGACAGGATTGGAATTCTGGACAAAGGCAAGCTGATTGCAGAGGATACCCCAGCAAAACTGAAGGCTCGATTCGGCAGCAGTGTTTTGGAACTGGAGGTTGCCGGCGCTGAAGTGAACGGGGTGGTCCGTAAAATACAAGAAACTGACGGGGTTCAGAGTGTAGAGACCGTTGAGAACCGAATGATTGTGTCCTTGACCAGTACAGGTGAAGGAGATGCGGGAACACTGGTGCCGCAAATTTTAGGGAAAGTGACCGACAGCGGCGGGTGGGTCAAACATATGGCACTGCGTGAACCTTCGTTGGATGAGGTGTTTTTGTCACTCACCGGAAGGGGTGTGCGTGACTAGTGGGGATTCGTGCTGCCTTTTACATCATGTTGAACGATTTGCGGCTCAATTTGGTGTCTCCGTTTGCAACAATTTTGTCTCTGATTGTACCTATCAACTTTCTCATTTTGTTTGTTTTGTTTGCCATTGGCGGAGCAAAGGTGCCTGTCAGTGTCGTTGTCTCTGGCAGCGGACACTATGATGCGGCATTTTTGCAGGCCTTGCACAACGCGTTGACATTTCATATTCACAGAGCTTCCTCCGTTGCAGCAGGACAGCAGTTGATTCAAAACCACAAGTCTGTTGCGACGATTCACATCGCAAACGGGTTTTCCAGTGCAGTGGCCGCCGGTCAAACGGCCCATGTGCCGCTGACCTTGAACAATCTCAACAAAGACTTCGCTGATGATGTGCGCAGAGCCATGCCCTTGGCCGTTTTAAACTTCTACCACAGTGTGTTCCCTTCTACCCTTCCATTCAATTGGAAAGAAGTTGATACCTACGCTCACAATGTGACATTTTTGGGCTACCTGGCAGTCAGCATTCAGACGGTTGCATTGTTAATTGGCGGTCTGTTGTTTGGCGGCCGCGGCAGTGCTCGGGATTGGGAGCTGGGTACCATGAAGGAATTGATGCTAGCACCGATTCGACCTTGGAGTGTGGTGGCGGGGAAGCTGGGTGCAGCCATGACCAACGGCATTGCGTCGGCAGTCATGGTCCTTGGTGCCCTGTTGCTGCTTGGGCTTCGTCCCGCAGACTGGGGGCAGTTTGTCGGCGTGACACT
The DNA here is from genome assembly GCF_016406125.1 of Alicyclobacillus sp. SO9. Classification (NCBI taxonomy): domain Bacteria; kingdom Bacillati; phylum Bacillota; class Bacilli; order Caryophanales; family Alicyclobacillaceae; genus Alicyclobacillus; species Alicyclobacillus sp. SO9. The sequence continues at coordinate 64,491 of NZ_CP066339.1, forward strand.
GCTTACTTTGTTTGTCTTCATCAGTCTCGGGGTCGCTATTGGCAGTGTGGCTAAGTCACAGTTTGTTGTTACACCCTTTGCATTCGCGCTGGGACTGCCGCTGTTTTTCATCAGCGGAGCATTCGGACCTATCACATGGTCAACACCGGCTGCTGCTGTCATTGCGCGAATTTTTCCTGTGGCTTATGCCAATGCGGCATTTCAACATGCAGTCCACGGCTACTGGCCGATTGACACTGGCGTCGGCTGGATATGGACAATCCTAATCGGCTGGGCAGTACTTGCACTAGGTGTAAGTTGGCTTGCTTATCGGCGTGCGACGGCAAAACACTAAGGGGAGGGATTCGGTATGCAACAACTCTCGACATTTTGGGCCATTGTAAAAAAGGACTTGGCTACTTGGATACGAAGTCCCTCCACCATTGCAGTGACTGTGTTGCCTGCTCTGATATTGATGTTTGTGCTGATCCTCCAAGCTGCCGCAGTCACGGGCAGCCCTGTGGCGATTGTCAATCAAGATACAAGCGGTCAAGCTGCAGCCAAGTTGCAGCACATTGCCCAAAACTACAACGGATTCTACAACGCGAAAGTCCTGTCAAAGGCACAAGCTGAGAAAGAGTATCAAAACTTAGCTGTAGCTGGAGTTTTGGTGATTCCGAAGGGCTTTTCCAAGGAGTTGAAGGGCGGTCAGCATCCAACCATTACATGGCAGGTGCGCAATTTCAATAATGACACCGCCAACGATTTGCGCCGTGCACTGCCAGATATTCTGTCTACCTTTCTGAAAAGTGGTGCAGCCGGAAAAAATCCCATGCACATTCAGGTGCAGGAACATGATTTGCATGCCAGGGATGCCAGTTTTGTTGGGTTCAACATGATCGCGGTGGTCGTCATGCTGGTTCTCCAAGCCGGCATCGTCAACGCAGGTTTGGCTGCCGTTCGAGAATGGGAGACGGGTAGTGTCAAGGAACTCCTCATGTCTCCTGCCCGTCCCTTGACAATGATTCTCGGCAAAGTTGGGGCGGGGGTTATCGCCAGCGACATTACGGGCGGAATTGCCCTCATAGCAGCTATTGCAGCAGGTATGGTTCCCGTACCAAGCTTCGGACTGGGGATTTTAGCGTTTGTCATCGTCACATTGACGGCAATAGTCGGCTCTGGTCTTGGCGTTTTAATCGGAGCCGCTTTGCGAGCCACGGAACGCGTCAGCGGACTGTCTATTTCGCTGTCATTTTACCTGTTCTTTCTAGCGGGGGGCATCACGGATATCGCCTATCTCCCCAGGTGGCTGCAGGATGTAGCCGCGTATATTCCCAACACATATTCACTCGATGCGTTAAGAGCAACGCTGTTGTACAACTCCAGTACAGGAATCCTCACAGATATCGGTGTGCTGGTGTTAGCGGGGGCCGTCGCATTGCTCATTGGAGTGCCGGTTATGCGGCGGGGATTGAGTCATTGAACCGGCTCACCAGGTTCGTCTATTCATCAATTTGAATGAAAAACACCCGGAAAAATTCATACCGATTAGCGAATTGTCTGAATACATAAAGTTCATGTACGATTTACGGAAAATCAAATAAAAACCTCGACACGGGCATCGCAGGCCGGGACCATCGTTGATCCCCCCGAAGAACAACGTCGTCAGAGTAAAGAGGAGTCTGATGTCCCAATGAGTTTGTTTACAGTTCCTGAGTACGAATCAAGGCTGAGGAAGACCAAACTCCTGATGGAACAGCGAGGTATCGATGTATTGCTAGTGACCGACCCGGCCAACATGAACTATCTAACGGGCTACGATGGATGGTCGTTCTACGTTCATCAAATGGTTGCTGTATTTGCGGAAGATGCTGAACCGTTCTGGATTGGCAGAAAGCAGGACGCAAATGGTGCAAAACTGACGACGTGGCTAGACCATCGCAACATTCTCCCCTATCCAGAAGACTACGTACAGTCTGATGAACACCATCCCATGGATTTTGTAGTTGATCTCCTTCACCAGCGCAGGAAGGCACATGCCTCCATTGGCGTCGAGAAAGATGCTTATTACTTTACGGCAGCATGCAGCGAAACTCTGCAGCAAGGACTGCCTGATGCAACATTTATTAATGCCACTCTGCTTGTCAACCGAGTACGCATTGTAAAGAGTCCCGAAGAAATTGGGTTGATGAAAAATGCAGCACGTCTTGTCCAGAAAGCCATGACCATCGCGACCCAATCGATTGAAGTGGGCGCTCGGGAATGCGATGTTGCAGCGAAAGTCTATCACGCTCAGATTGCAGGACTAGAAGACATTGGCGGAGACTATCCAGCCATTGTTCCATTGATGCCGTCCGGCCGGAAGACTTCTTGCTCTCATCTGACGTGGACAGATGAGCGGTATCGAGATGGAGATACTGTTATTTTGGAGCTGGCGGGCTGTTACAAACGTTACCACTCTCCTCTCGCCCGGACACTCACACTAGGCAAGGCACCACAAGCCGTTCAGGACTTGGCTGACGTTGTGGTTGAGGGACTCGAACAAGCCATTAGTGCGGTCAAGCCAGGAGTCACGTGTGCAGACATTGACCAGGTTTGGCGAAATGTGATTGAGCCTCGTGGTTATTCAAAAGACTCGCGACTGGGATATTCAGTTGGGATGAACTATCCGCCTGACTGGGGTGAGCATACAGCCAGCATTCGCAAAGGGGATAGAACGGTGCTGAGACCCAATATGACGTTTCATATGATTGCAGGGATGTGGACGGATGATTACGGAGTGGAGATAAGTGAGACCTTCTGCGTTACAGAGAATGGCGCACAAGTTTTGGCAGCTGTTCCAAGACGTCTGTTTCAGAACCTGTAATAGAATCGCATTGCGTTTCAAGCCAGTTACCAGTTGTTCCGTTTCAATGGACACTGGCTTATTTTCCTTTGACGCTGTTTTGAGGTTCCACAGTCAAATTAATCTTGACATGGTATAAATAGAAGGCTGTACATTGTAACTGTGTTTCCGGTAGATTGTAGGTAGGGGTTGTTTAAAATCTAGCAAGAGACATACTAACATGAGGTGAATAGATGCAGGCGAAGAAATGGCGAGTGTTCGGGTTTTCGGTGGCGGCTTCGCTGGCTGTTGTCGCATGTGCCCCAGGCGGTGCACACAATTCCTCCAAGACACCCGCAAACACAGCAAATAGTGGTAACAAGACAGAGTCTAAGTCAACGGCAAATACAGCTTCAAATTCCAGCAATCGATCTCGTTCAGCTCCGAACTCAAATAGCACTACAGTCGGAGGCGCAAAGACCTCATCATCTGTGTACACGACTCCTCCAGATACGGGCAAAGGCCCGCTGCCGGGTGATCTCCTCATAGCTGACAGGGGAAACAGCCGTTTGTTGCTTGTTACGCCTCAGAAAAAGATTATTTGGTCTATGGTGATTGGCAAGGGAAACAAAAAAGGCGCGTCCAACAGAGGGCCTGATGATTCCTTTTTCACACCGGATCACAAGCATATTATTATTAATGAAGAAGACAACCAGCAAATTGACATCATTGACATTGCACAAAAGAAAATTGTCTGGCACTACGGGCATCCTGGTGTAAAAGGCAGTAAACCTGGGTATCTGAACACGCCTGACGACGCCTATGAACTGCCGAATGGATTGGTTTCCGTAGCAGATATAGGAAATCGCCGTATCTTGTTTATTAATCCAAAGACGAAAAAGATTGTGAAGCAGTTTGGAACGACCTATTCAAGTCATCGGTTTATTCACAATCCGCCCAAATACTTTGATACACCAAACGGTGACACTCCTGTCTCTCATGGTGACACACTTGTGACCGAGATTAACGGAAGCTACGCGGACTTAATGAGTCCAACCGGTAAACTGATTTATACGGTACATTTGCCGAATATGTCATATCCGTCGGACACCCAACAACTGCAAAACGGAAATCTGTTGGTGGTATCTTATCAAAAGCCAGGACGTGTTGAAGAGGTGACTCCCAAAGGAAAGGTGGTTTGGACCTACTACAAAACATCAGGTCCGGGCATGCTGAACCATCCATCTTTGGCGCTGCCTTTACCGAACGGCAATGTTGTATTGAATGACGACTATAATGACAGAGTCGTCGTTATTAATCCCAAGTCCAATAAAATAGTGTGGCAATACGGGCATACGGGGGTATCAGGGACAAAAGCGGGTTATCTGAATACACCAGATGGTCTGGACTTAGCACCTGGCGGCATTCAGATTCCAACAAAGTAAGAAATCAGTGACTCGAGCGGGGGTCCCGTCTCCCGCTTTTTTGTTTTGTCGTCTTTAAAAGCTTCACAAAACAACCACATGGTCTTCACCAAATCACAACATTATAAAGGTATAGTCTTAATTGGTAAGTGAGAGTTCACTCACTAATACCCCCTTATGTACGATACATCCTGGATTGAGACTGCCTTACGAGGCAGTCTCTTTTATTGGAAAAACTCAAAGTTCACATATCCTGTATTATGCCTGTGATAAAATTACCATAGCACAGAGGGGGGATTGCGGGTGCCGACGGACGGATTTAGCTTTGACTTATCCGCTGCACAGTGGCGCAGGAGTGTACAGGATGAGCATACCTTTGTGGAGGCGCTGGCAGTTCGACTTGAGCAAGCGTTGCCGGAGCTTGTCACAGTGACTCGGCATTTCACCTTATTTTCCAAAGACAGACGGGTACACACCATTTCTGTTCGACTGGGAAATGCAGACTATGAATTGGTTCAAGAAAAAGGCAGGGGTATACAGACAAAAAAAGGCAAGGTCGTTCGTGGTGTGCGGCTAAAATCTGATGAGATACCTTTTTCAGAGTGGTTAGCTGAATTGTCGAAGGACCTGGAGGCGCATGCCCAAATGCATGAAGAGACTCGGGAGACCATGGAGCACTTTCTCTTGGGAGAGTAATGTCTTTTCGCCCTTCTTTTAACAACACACTGTGGGAAAGGCGGTGAAAAAATGGGGCTGTTCGGCCGGTTTGGGAACAATTCAGGAGCGTCGAAAGAGAACCAAAAGCGTCAGCGAGAGCAGGCAGAACAAACGCTTCGGGCACTGGAGAGCGGACAAATTCCTCAGTATGTACGAGATCGGATAGAAGCGCGGGAAGCACAAGCCATCCCTTGGACGAGTGATTTGGGTGTTAGCGATTTTCTTCTGTTAAAACAGTATAAACTACAGCCTCTCGGTATGGTCATGGGAAGTTCCATCTATCATATTGGGTACACAGCCCGGAGTTTCAGCGGATCGTGGCAATCAGGTTTCATCCCATCAATTGAGCAAGCCCTTCTGTCAGGGCGGGAATTGGCTCTTCAGAGGATGAAACAGGAAGCGCAGTTGATGGGCGCCCACGCTGTAGTTGGGGTGCAGTTAAAAAACCACATTCCTGATGTGAACAGCCATGAAACGGAATTTACTGCATTCGGAACAGCGGTCGTCCTGGAGGGCAAGGAACCCCCGTCGGAACCAATTTTGTGTACGGTGTCGGCATCCGACTTCGTTAAGTTAATCCATTCTGGCTCTGTTCCGATTTCAGTCGGACTCGGGGTGGCAGCGTTTTATCAATATACAACACGACAAGATAATTGGCAGTCACGCAGTTGGTCTAATCAGGAAATGCTGACTTATACAGACTCCGTTTATGAGACGCGTCATGCTGCAATGAGCAAGTTGCGCCAGCAGATTTCACAACTGGGCGGTACCGGAATACTGGCACATGAAACCAATTTGGGCGTCTATGAGGTGGAGGTGGAGCGAGGCGAGAATGATGAAAGAACCGATCACATTCTCGAATTTATTGCTACTGGAACAATTGTCTCGTCAGTTCATTATGAAAAATATCCACATATTGAAACGGTTCTTTCGTTGAACAAACAAAAACCAAGACCGCAATACGGCAGGAGGGGTACGGGTGTCTAACAATAACCAAGGTTTACCGCAACATGCTCTCGAGAGGTTACAAGGACTTCGAAGCCAAGGCAATCCAGGAGGTGTATTTACCTCAGACTTATCAGTGAACGAATACTTGTTAGTCCGCGAGGCTGGATTTGAACCAATTGGCATGGTCATGGGCAGTTCAGTTTATCACATCGGTGTTCAGGTGGGGCGTTGGGGACAAAACATGGAGATGGATAACCTTACGCAGGCTATGTACCATGCCCGTGAACTGGCCATGAGTCGGATGGAAGAAGAAGCTGATGAATTGGGAGCAGACGGCATTGTCGGCGTACGGCTTACGATTAATCGTTACGAATGGGGAACAGACCTCGCTGAGTTTATTGCCATTGGTACGGCAGTGGTGGCGAGGCCTGGAACAAAACTGCCTGATTCTCCACACGGCTTTCGCACCTTTCACAACAAACCCTTTACCAGTGACTTGTCAGGCCAAGACTTTTGGACACTGCTTCAGTCAGGCTATAGACCTCTGTCAATGGTGATGGGAACTTGCGTCTATCACGTGGCTCATCAGGGCTTCTTAAAGTCCATTGCACAAGTAGGGCAAAATCAGGAACAACCGAACTTTACCCAAGCCTTATACGATGCACGAGAACTCGCCATGGAGCGGATGCAGACGGAAGCGCATGAGGAAAAATCGGAAGGAATCGTGGGTGTTCGCATCGATGAGGGTTCCTACGGTTGGGCTTCTCATATCATTGAGTTCTTTGCTGTCGGAACCGCAGTCATTGCTTTGCGTGCAAATCACGAAATTCAGACGCCAAATTTGGTGTTGTCCCTGAACGACAAGTAATTTCTGTACGGCGTTCTTATGCCATGAAACCATGGGAGGAATGAAAATGGGGATTTTCAAAAGGGCTGCGCGAATTGTGGAGGCCAACGTTAATAAGCTGATGGACCGTTTGGAAGACCCCAATGAAACGCTGGATTTGAGTTACGAAAAAATGGTTGTAAACCTTCAGGAGATTAAAAAGCACTTGGCGGATGTCGTTGCAGAGGAACAACGTCTGCAAACACAGTTGGACAAATCGCAAGAGGCAATGCAGAACCACGAACAGACTGCCCGCGAAGCACTGCAGCTTGACAGAGAAGATTTGGCGAAGGAAGCACTCTACCGCAAACAAGATGAGGCAACACGGTGGAAGCAACTAAAGGAAGACCACAGGAAAATTACACAGCAAGTTGAGAAATTGAAAGCCACAGAAAGGAAATACAGAGAACACATTCGGAACTTTGGAACGAAGAAAGACGTCACAAAGGCAACCTACCAAGCGGCGGAAGGCCGGGTTAAAGCCAGCGAATCGTTGGCGGACGCTTCGCGTGAAGCCGGATCTGCAGGGAGCAATCTTCGCCGTGCAGAGGAGAAGACGGAGGATATGGCTGCTCGTGCAGAAGCTGTGGATGAGCTAACGGCGAACGGTGTTTTCCATGATGCTGACGACGGGGATGCTATTACTCGGGAACTCGAAGGCCTCAGTCAAGAGTCTGCTGTAGAGAATGATTTGCAGAGGTTGAAAAAGGAAGGTAAAGAAGAATAGCGCGCCTAGCTAAGCTAGGCAGAACTTGTGAAGTCAGTGCCGGAGCGACAGTGCCCATCCCCGGGCACTGGAAACTGGTACATCCTTTAGGTATCTCAAGAATTCTTTAAACTCCTCTTTAACTTTCACGCAACTGTTTTTAAGTTTATTTCTTTTTGCTACGGTCACTATAATATACCAATTCAATTTTGGAGGAGTTCGGAAGATGCAGTCTCTTGTAAAAGCTTTCGCACAGGCAAAGCGGCTATTCATGCTGTCTTCTGCCTTTATGACCGTTCTCATTTATGCTTTCTTTGCATCACCCTCTGTCTATGCCAGCACAATCTGGACACCCGTCGGCGGGCCAGGCATGCTTGGCGCGTATGCGATGGCGAATTTGAACGGCACGCTCTATGTTGGCACCGGAAGCGGCGTGGAACAGCTTTCCAAGGGTGCATGGAGTTCAATTGGGCCGAGCAACAACGTCTCGTACATGACCGCGATGAACGGGACCTTGTATGTTGGTGATGGCAGTCAGGGAGTGTACAAGTACACGGGCGCATCATGGTCCCCGGTTGGCGGGCCGAGTAACAAACTATCATCAAAAACGGTCCAGGGCCTGACAAGTATGAACGGAGTTCTCTACGCTGGAACCTTCGGCGGTAATGTCTACGGTTTCCAAAACGGCAGTTGGCACGTTGTCGGAAATACTCTGTCAGCTTCGATTACCCACTTGTAGGTCATGAACGGCACCTTATATGCCGGCACGGGCGGCATCGGGGTCTACAAATATGATGCCGCTGCGGGAACATGGAGGCCTGTCGGATCAAAGCTTTCTTCAGCTTACATAGATTCCATGACGAGTATGAATGGCGTGTTGTACGTCGGAACTGACGGCAACGGTGCATTCGCATATATGACATCTGGATGGACCCGAATAGGAAAGACAGCCAATCTCTCCGGGAACGCGACGGATTCGACAAATCGCGTCGATGCCATGGGAGATATCAACGGTGTCTTGTATGCCGGCACATACGGACAGAATGTATACAAGTACCAAGGAGGAAACTGGTCTCCGGTTGGGAATAGTCTGGGAAGAGGATTTGGGGCAGATTTTGGCATTACTTCTCTATTGGTCATAAATAGTTCTGCAGGGGGGAACACACTCTACGCTGCCGACGGTGCCAGCGGTGTGTACTCAATACCTGTTCAACCGCCCATCGCTTTGAACCTGAGTCACAAGAATGTGACGCAAACAGGCTGGTACGAATACTGGCCGGCGGTCAATGGGGCCAGTACCTATAACCTGTACATTGACGGCAAAGAGGTTGCCACAGGTCTGAACAGCCCCAGTTACACGGTGACGGGAGAACAGCCCAACACGACCTACCAAGTGCAAGTCACGGCGGTAAACGCGGGCGGTGAAAGCATCAAGTCTGCAGCAGACACTGTGAAAACACTACCTGCGCCGCCGTCGGTACCTGCGGTACCCAGTGCGCCGCTCAACCTGAACCATAAGAATGTGACGCAGACAGGCTGGTACGAATACTGGCCGGCGGTGAATGGGGCCAGTACCTACAACCTGTACATTGACGGCAAGGAAGTCGCCACAGGCCTGCACAACCCGAATTACACGGTGACGGGAGAACAGCCAAGCACGACCTACCAAGTACAGGTCACGGCGGTAAACGCGAGCGGTGAGAGCATTAAGTCTGCTGTCGATAATGTAACTACACTTAATAATCAGCAGGTTGTACCGGCAGCGACGAAACCTGTGACAGGTTTTCCAGCTTTGCCGTGGGTTACTGGAGGCTTTCTCAGTGTGGTTCTCGGAGGATGGGTGCTGTGGTGGACACGTCGTCACGTGGAATAAAGCCGTGATTGCGGTCACAGCGTAGTTTAAATGACATTATCTCGGAGTCCCTGCATGGAGAACATCGAGTAACAGAAAACCTGTACCCAATTTGGGTACAGGTTTTTCAGTTACCATGCAGCGCGCATTAAGCTGTCATGAGTCCATTGACTCCACAATTTCATTTAGATACGTCCATCGTTCCAATAAGTAATCCAATTTTTGTTCGAGCTCTTGTTGCTGGGTGTACAACTCCTGTAATTTCCCGTGATTCGAACCCGCGCGATTCATCTCTTTCGTAATTTCTTCCAAGGAGGATTCCACCTCTGCAATCCGGTCTTCAATCCCTTCATACTCTTTTTGCTCCTTGAAACTCAATTTAGGCTTATTGCGATCTTCGTGCAGCTTGGCTTTTGCGGTGTTGTCAGCGGGTTGTTCTTTTGGGGATACCCTGGACGCTGGCTCTTGTTCCTTCTTCGCCACGTAATCCGAGAAGTTCCCAAGGTAGGTTTTGATGACAGCAGTACCTGCCTCATCTTTTCCTTCAAACGCAAAGATTTTCTTGGTCACCTTGTCAAGAAAGTACCTGTCGTGAGATACAACAATCACTGCGCCAGAAAAGTCGGACAGATAGGATTCCAGGACAGATAAAGTCGGGATGTCCAAGTCATTTGTAGGCTCATCGAGAAGCAAAACGTTAGGCGCTGACATGAGCATGCGGAGTAAGGTCAGCCGTCGCTTCTCACCGCCGGACAACTTACTGATTGGTGTGTACTGCAGGTATCCCGGGAACAGAAAGCGTTCCATCATCTGCGCCGCGGAAATCGTTTCACCGTCTGCTGTTTCTACGTACTCTGCCTCGTCCCGGATAAAATCAATGGCCTTTGCCTCGGCTGGCAGACCGGAATGGTCCTGCGAAAAGTATCCGATTTTCACGGTCGATCCGATTGTCACACTGCCCTCATCCGGCTGAAGCTTCTTTGCCATGAGTTTTAGCAACGTAGATTTTCCCATGCCGTTGGGACCAATGATGCCAATTCGGTCATCCCGGAGCACAATATAAGAAAAGTCTTTAATGAGCGGAGCTGTTTCTTCGTAGCTCTGTGTAATGTGCTCCATTTCAATCACGGTTTTACCCAGTCGAGTGCTGGCAGAAGAGAGTTCCAAGTTTTCCTCTACAGCATCCGGTGTCTGCTCAAGAACTTCGTAGTATTGTTGTGTACGGGCTTTTTGTTTTGTCCCTCTGGCTCTCGGTCCTCGCTGAATCCATTCCAATTCATTGCGAAGAAAGTTTTGGCGCTTTTCTTCAGAGGATTTTTGGCTTGTTTCCCGCTCAAGTTTACGTTCGAGAAAGGTGTTGTAGTTTCCCGGATATTGATACAGGGAGCCGCCGTCTAATTCGAAGATGCGGTTGACAACTCTGTCGAGAAAATACCTGTCATGGGTTACTAACAGGAGTGCACCCTTTCGCTGCAATAAATAGTTTTCCAGCCACACCGCATTCTCATCATCAATGTGGTTCGTCGGCTCGTCTAAAATCAGGAGGTCAGAGGGCTGAATCAAAGCCCTTGCCAGCGCAATACGCTTTCGCTGTCCCCCTGACAGTGAGCCTACATGTGCATGAATTTTCGTAATACCTAACCGCGCCAAAATGGCTTTTGCTTCGTAATCGAGGTTCCACGCATCGAGCGTATCCAATTTTGTCTGCAACCTTATGAGTTTATCCTGCAAGGAACGTGACTGCGGATTTTGCTCCAGTTCCGGCAGTGTTTTTTCATAGTCGCGAAGCAGTTTCATCTCTTCGGAATCGCCTTGGAAAACGGCGTCCAGCACGCTGCTTTCATCAGTAAATTCGGGTTCTTGCGGTAAGTAGTGTATGTTTGCCTTGCCGTTTAGCGTAATTCTTCCGGACTCTGCCTCCTCGAGTCCGGCGGTCATTCTCAGCAAAGTGGATTTCCCTGTACCATTGACACCAATGAGGCCCACTCTATCGCCTTCGTCAATGCCAAATGAGGCATTTTTTATCAGAATTTTCTCTCCGTAGCTCTTATAGATATTCTCAGCTGACAGAATATTGGTCATCGCACACAGTCCTTTCAATCAAGGCCATTTTATCATTGATCCACGAAGGATGAGGCAAACTCCACATGGCTTGGTGAAAGGCAAATGCACATGGACCTTTAGGCAACGGGGCAGTCCTTTTGCTGTTCACTCAGACACTTTTTGACTTGTCCTAAGCACCTTATTTAGGCCTGAAATCCATTGTTCTTAAAGAACCCTTCACATTTCTTAGCACAAAACTTACAGAACATTCATGGAACCTTAACGTTTCGTTACTAGACTGTTTTTCGAGAGGAGGTCTGATATGAGACTGGTTGTTCTTGGATGTTGGGGGGGATTCCCGCCTGCAGGAGGGGCTACGTCGGGGTACTTGGTAGAGACCAAGGCAGGCAGCATACTGCTTGACTGCGGCAGCGGTGTCTTGAGCCAGTTGTCCTTCTACAAGCCGCCATTTCAAGTTGGCGCAGTGATTTTATCTCATCTACACAACGATCACGTTGCCGACTTACCCGTTCTCCAGTACGCGCTGCGCACCTATGCAAGGCGCGGCTTCGCGGTGAATTTTCCAGTCCCAGTCTATGTACCTGCAGACGCAGATTTGTCGTCTCTAGAACACTTGGAGCCGGAGTTCAAAGTGATACCGGTTGATACGGGCACAGCCTACGACATCTTAAGTGCTCGAGTGACTTTTGCTCCAACCACACATCCTGTGGCGTCCAATGCGGTTCGTCTTGAAGAAGATGGTTCAGTCCTCGTTTATTCGGGTGACTCGGAACCTGACGACAATCTGACCGAACTTGCCCTTCATGCAGATTTGCTTTTGTGCGAGTCGACAAATGTGCCAGAAAGTTTTCACTCAAGCGGCAGAGGCCATATGGGACCAATTGAAGCTGCACAGACAGCTAAATCGGCGCAAGCGAAGGGATTGGTGCTAACCCATTTACCATCCGATGGCGATCTCCTTCACGCAAGGGAGTTGGCACGAATGGCTTTTGCTGGGCCAGTGGAACTGGCTAGTGTCAAGAGTGTCTATGCTGTGGGGGAAGCAGAATGACAAAACTGTTCGCAATTGATCTCGATGGAACTCTGCTGGGTTCCAATCACGATTTATCTGAGCAATCACGCCGAGTTATTCGAGAAGTGCTTCTGAGAGGCTATTACGTGACTCTGGTTACGGGGCGAATCAGCCGTTCCGCTCGCTTGTACGCCCGCTTCCTTGGCATCGATGGTCCGCTTATTTGTTTGAACGGAGCAAACGTTGTAGATGCAGGAAGCGGAGAACTCATGTACGGCCAACCGATGGAGGAGAGGTCTGTAAAACGCCTTTTGCGTATGGCTGAATCGATGCAGATTCCCTACCTGCTCTATGGTCAGCACTATTTAATTACTAATGTTGAGAACGAAGTGAGTCGTCGTTGGCGGCTGCGGAGTATGGTGAGACCGGCCGGGTTTTCAGGTTCCTCGACGGGTCAATGGCAACATGTTCCGTTGTTGGTACAATCCGCAGATAATCTGAGCGAGGCAGTTTATAAGGTGAGTTTGGAGTGCAGTTCTGAATCGATACAACAAGAAGTTCTGGCACAAGTCAAAGGCCTGGAGAACCTGTGCGTCAAACTGGCGGACCCGTGGAGAGTTCATTTTACAAATCACGGCGTGCACAAATTACATGCACTTCACTATCTACGAGGACTACTTAATATTTCATTAGATGACATTGTCGCTTTTGGCAATGCAGATAACGACCTGGAAATGCTCACGGGTGTCGGTTACGGCGTTGCTGTGGGAAATGCTACAGAAACGATTCGCAATAGCGTAGACATACACGCGGCATCAAACGACGAACTTGGTGTGGCGAATAAAATTCTTGAGATTATAGAAAGAGAGAGTGGTAGCAGTGTCTCGTATTCAATCTAAGGTTCATTCTAAGCTTCATTCTAAGCTTCATTCTAAGCTTCCTGCCAAATCTGTTTTGGGACTTGGTGCAGTTCTCGCTGTGTCTACGTCTGCCTTGGCCGGATGCGGACAGAGCGTATCTGCACAAAGTACGTCGGGCAACGGCAGTTCAGTGTCTGGGACTCTGAACTGGTATACGTCTGAGCCCTTAAAGGATGCACAGAAATTTAAAACCGCGTTTGAAAAGAAGTATCCAAAGGTTCATGTCAAGGTTTTTCGTTCAGGCACAGAACAGGTTGTTAGTAAAATTATGACAGAACAGAAAGCGGGAAAGGTTCAAGCTGACGTAGTGTTGCTAGCGGACGCTCCTACTTTCCAGATTTTTAAAGACAAAGGGATGCTGCTGTCCTATCATTCTCCGGAAGACAGTAAGATTCCGAAAGAGTTCATCGACAAAAACTACGATTTCGTCGGGACGAAGGCGATTGTGACCGGAATTATCTACAACACAAACCTGGTCCACACGCCACCCACGGATTGGAGCAGTCTTTACGCTCCATCAGCAAAAGGTCAAGTCACAATGCCAAGCCCCAACTATTCCGGTGCTGCGGCCTATAACCTGGGTGTTTTGACGCGTAGTAAAGGAATCGGCTGGAATTTCTACAAACAGCTGCACAAGAACCAGGTTGTGGTCGGGAAAGGCAACGGAGGTGTGGTTACAAAAGTCGCCCAAGGACAGATGAAGTACGGGATGGTTATTGGATTTATGGCTGAGAGTGCTAAGCAAAAGGGATCGCCCGTAAACTTCGTGTATCCTAAGTCCGGCAGCCCAGTCATTACGGAGCCTGTGGGGATCATGAAGGACACGCATAACAAAGCGGCTGCAGAAGCGTTTGAAAACTTCCTGTTGTCTGCACAGGGCCAGAAGATGGCTGTGCAGATGGATTATGTCCCGCTCAGAAAAGAAATTGCACCGCCGAAAGGTCTTAAATCTATTTCAGATTTTAAAGTGCTTTCTGTCAGCACAAAAACACTAGCTGACAACCGCAGTCAGGACAAGAAAAAATTCGCATCACTGATGCAATAACCGATGCAATAACGAATGGAATAACGAATGCAATGGGTTTATAGAGAACTGCAGCAGGCAAAGGGGACGGGTTGATGGATAGACTATCCAGGTATATCAGCGGGCGAGGATTACAAATTATCGTGATTGCATTAATGGTGTTGCTGGTACTCCTGCCCTTTTGGAGCCTGCTGTGGACCAGTGTAAGCGGACATGGTGTAACCCTGTCTGCTTATATTCGGTTGTTTAAAGAGCATGACTTCTCGACGATTACACAAAACACACTGATTATGAGCGGCGGAGCGGCTGCAGTCTCCACTGTCTTAGGTGTTGTGTCCGCGTTGTTAGCCGTGCGCTTGCCCAAGCGTCACACTCGCTATTTTCACGTGTTTAATGTGTTGCCTTTGCTGATTCCGTCCTACATCAGTTCGATTGCCTGGGAGAACATGTTTGGTCCAGTAGGATTCGTCAATCACATTGCGTCGCATTTTACGCCTGACCATACACCGTTGGTGCATTTCTTTGGTATGGGGGGACTGATTTTCAGTCTGGGTGTCGTTCACTATCCATTTGTGTACCTTCTCACTTACAACGCACTGACACATGTGTCTCTGAGCGTTCTGCGATCGGCTCGAATCAGCGGAGCATCCGGATGGTCCATTTATACGCGCATCATCTTGCCGCTAATTCGTGCGGCAGCTCTAAATGGCGCATTGCTCGCTTTTATCACGAACGTGGATGACTTTGGCATTGCCGCATTTATCGGTATTCCGGCACATATCACTGTCTTTTCAACGCAAATCTACCAACTCATTGTCGGCTACGGAACCAGTTCATTTACGACAGCGGCAGCGTGGTCAATGTTGGCCTCGTCCGTAGCAGTGCTGGTCATGGGGTTTGAGTATTTGATTCAGAAAAGGGATCTAAACTACGTATCTGGGCAACAGGACGGATTGCGCAGTCCAGTCATGACGCCGGGTATATGGATTGCTACTACTCTGTTTGGTGCCTTCTTTTTAATGGTTGCTGTCGTACCTGCAGCACTGTTGGTAATGACGGCACTGTCTCCGGCTATTGGAGCTCCTTTGTCTTTTCATACCATGACTTTAGAGAATTTTAAAAGCGTATTGGGAATGGGGCAGACGATTTCCGTACTTCGCACCAGTGGTGAGTTGGCGCTGTTGACTGGAGTCGGCGGAATTGTGCTTGCGACTGTACTGATGTTTACGTTCCGTCGCAGACAAAGCTGGCTGGGGAAGACCATTCAATCGGTGTTGACGATGCCCTATGCATTACCCGGAATGATATATGGTTTAGCGATGATTCTTGCATTCCTTAAACCCTTACCAATTGTCCACTGGTCGCTATACGGAACTTTCTGGATATTGGCTTTGGCGTACTTGGCCAGGTTTCTTACTCTGGCTGTCCGGACACTTACTCCTGCGTTCAGCACCTTCAACTTCTCATTGTTCAACAGTGCGATTGTTGCAGGCGCTTCTCCATTCAAAGCAATTGTTCGCATCTTTATTCCCATCTTTTTTGGGACCTATGTGTCAGGATTCTTATTTGTCTTTCTCAGTTCCTTGACTGAAATGACAGTCTCTTCGGTCCTGGCCTCCCCAGGCACCGAGACCATTGGAATGGCGATTCTCGACTTGGATGAAGCCGGGAATTTGATGGAAGCAGCTGTTTTGTCCTTACTTGTCATCGCAGCAATGGCTGTCTTTGCGGCAGTGGTTGTAGGGGTGAATAAAACTGCGTCACATATTCGTGTCAGGCAGAAGACCTCAAGGCTTGATACGCTAATTAATTCGATGGAGGGGATACCATGGCGAAATCAGACATTGCAGGAGAAATAATTCCCCATATGGAGACTCAAGAAGCTTTGCGTATCGAGCAGCTTGAAATGAGGTACGGGTCAAAACAGGTCTTGGACAATGTCAATTTGACGGTTTTCGCTGGCCAGTTTGTAGTGGTTGTCGGCCCCAGCGGATGCGGGAAGTCTACACTGCTGAACTTAACAGCCGGTTTTGCGAAGCCGTCCAAAGGGAATTTGTACATTGGTCATCACCTTGTATCTGGAAGTTCCCGAGCACTGCCGCCCCATAAACGGAACATTGGCATGGTTTTTCAGGATTTAGCGCTGTGGCCGCACATGACGGTGTACGATAATGTAGAGTTCCCGCTGCGATACCGATATCCGCAAGAGGCCAAAGTGAAAGGGTGGGCTCGAAACCGAGTCCTGCGCATCCTTACCACGGTTGGTCTGGCGGACAAAGCAAAGCAGCGGCCAAGCCAACTGTCAGGTGGTCAACAACAGCGCGTGGCATTGGCAAGGGCTTTAGTTACAAACCCCGAGATCCTTCTGATGGATGAGCCACTGTCCAGCCTCGATTCTGTTCTGCAGGAACGTATGACAGAGGACATACGCCGGATTGCACAAGAGGCTGGAAGCACGGTGCTGTACGTAACGCACAATCAGCGTGAAGCGATGACTTTGGCTGACGTGGTTGTGGTGATGAATGATGGGAAGATTGAGCAAATCGGATCGCCCGAAGAAGTATACTATTCGCCGAAAACAAAGTTTGCCGCAGAATTTTTCAGCAGATCAAATGTGTTGGAAGCAGACTCGGCAGAAATTCTGCAACTGTTTCCGAAGTTTCCCCACGGCGGCGTCAGGTATGTGGGTATTCTGCGGGAACACGTAGTTCTCACCAGCCAGGTTACACTGGGTGCTTCAGAGAAGGCTCTGGTAACCGGGAAGGTTCTTTCGCGTCAATTCCTGGGCAGCAACTTCGAATATCGGGTGAGACTCCAAGATGACACAGTTCTGGTCTCCCTTTCGTCCGAACGTTTTTGCGAAGATGAAGAAGTGTTTGTCGGCATCACGGCTTTCCAAGGCCTAAATGATGCAACTGTACATTGACCAGATTCGAGCAGCCGATTCAGGGCAACAGTCGATTTAGAGCAACAGCCGACTCAGGACAGATTCTACTTCCTTATTCAACGAAGACAGCAACTCTGCTGCAGAACAGGTCGTTGCCAGGCCCGCTGCTTGGCCGGACCAGAGTGACATCATATCAGTGTTACTTTGCTGTTTTGCTGCCGCGCGAAGTTCTTTTGTGAGGGCGTTTTGGAACGGGTAGGGCGGTACAGGTTCATCATAATTTTCGTGACTCGCAATGAACTCATTTCGTATCCCCCGTGCCGCTTTCCCGGAAAATGCCGTAGTCAGTGTAGTACTTTCATCGCTACTGTTTATCAATTTTTCCTTGTAGGCAGTCGTTGCTCCGCTTTCAGTGCAGGTTAAAAACGCCGATCCCATTTGCACACCTTCAGCTCCCAACGCCAGACTTGCAACGATGCCCCGGGCGTCCATGATGCCGCCTGCCGCAATCACAGGGATATGCAGACTGTCTACTGCTTGCGGAATGAGCGCCATGACGCCAACCAGCGCATCTTCTGCTTTGTGAAGGAATGTTCCTCGATGCCCTCCAGCCTCGTGTCCCTGCATCACAATCATGTCCATGCCTCGGTTTTCAAGCACCTTGGCTTCGCGTACCGTAGTGGCCGTTCCCATCACAATCATCCCTGCCGCTTTCATCCGTTTCACCGTCTCAACATCCGGTGCTCCGAAGGTACAGGAGAAAACAGGCACATGTTCATCCAGCAACACCTCTAACTGCTGTTCGAAATCAGGGAAAGAAAAGTCTGGTTCAGTGGAGGGTGTAAGCCCCAACTCCTCACGGTAGGGTTGAAGGTGTGTTTTCATCCGCTGAATTTCGCTGGCATATGACGCAGCGGTATGTCGCGCAGCCTTTTCAGGTGAACTATCTATCGTTGAGGACGCGGACCTTTCCCTTTCGGGAATGAACAAGTTTACTGCAAATGGCTTATCCGTTTTCGCCTTGATGAAGCCAATCGCTTCGCGAATTTGTTGCGGCGTCATATAACCCGCACCCAAGGAACCCAGTCCCCCAGCATTGGAAACAGCAGCAACCAATTCCGGTGTGGTGATACCCCCTGCCATACCTGCCTGAATAACTGGCAAGCGAATGCCTAACGTTTCTATTAACGCAGTTTTGGGCCACATTGCTTATTACCTCCTCAATTAAGGTCAGCCGTGACAGTGTAAAAGACTGTATTACAGGTTGTGCAAGGGACCAGCTAAGCCTCTGCACGCCTTGAAACAGGGTAAGGTGAGCGTGCACATGTAAGTAAAGTACGGTGACGGATAGCACACGTTTGTCAAAAGTGTATCATGGAGGCTGGTATTCATAAATTCGGTGAGGCTCCATTGAGTGAAAAACAAAGGAGCAAAGGAGCAAAGGAGCAAAGGAGCAAAGGAGCAAAGGAGCAAAGGAGCAAAGGAGCAAAGGAGCAAAGGAGCAAAGGAGCAAAAGGCGGAATGGATAAAATACGCGAGAAGGATGAAATAATTGTAAAGGGATAGGTTTTGGTGTGCACCCCTTGTGTCAAAGAGTCGTACGCAATTGGGCGAATGAAAGCAGTAGATAAGAACAGTGAATGAGAACAGTGTGCTGCAACTTGTGAGTAACATTTCGGACGTCGAGATAAACGATTGAGGAGTGAGCCTGGAATGAGCGGAGCAAATTTAACCCACGAGTTTAGCAATTTGTTGCGGGAACTGCGAAAGAAGCATGTTGGAAAGGGTCCTGAGCAAGTTACCACGAGATTTGTTGGACCGTGGGCTGTCTGCGAACTGCGGGGTAATCTCACAATGGTTGAAAAGTTCATTAGCCGTTCTACTGAAGGTAAGCGCATGATTAAAGATACGAGAACCGCCTTCATTAAGGAACTGTACGAAGACCCGGCATTGTGTGCACAGTTCGAGAACTTGGTTGGTGCAAAAATGATGACACTGTACGTGGATTTTGATGTGGATGCTGATATTGGCATGACCGTCTACGTCTTCGACAAGGATATTGGCACAGAGTAGGTTAACAATCAGGCTGATGTGCGAATTCCTAGTTGAGTCCGTACAAACATGGATGCATCTTCTGCTGGTGTAGGCGTGTTTGTTGGTGACGTCGGTCGGTTAAGGATCCTTTTGCTCCCTATTCCAACGTGCGTCGAAGAATAGTGATCGATGGGCTCCCTATCACCAGCAGTCGCCTACAATAGGGATCCCGTTGCGCCTTATTCTCCACGCCCCACCCTGCCTGGACTCAGATTAGGGATCATTCATGACACTAATGTTTTAGGGCAGCTGGATTAGGGATCCTTGCGATCACTATCGCAGGTGGCCACCCCAGTTAGGGACGATTGCGATCACTAACTGCTCTGCTGCCACTGCGGGAAGCCTGCGACGGCAGCGGGATCAACGGGATGGAAGAAAACACATGCGGAAAAACTCCATTTATAAACTTTTATTCCTTTTATAGTAATCTCAATGCCCAGCGGAACAGTTGGGGGCTGCTGGTGTAGGCGTGTTTGTTGCTGACGCCGGTCGGTTAAGGATCCTTTTGCTCCCTATTCCAACGTGCGCCGAAGAATAGTGATCGATGGGATCCCTATCACCAGCATTGGCCTACAATAGGGATCCCGTTGCGCCCTATTCTCCACGCCCCACCCTGCCTGGACTCAGATTAGGGATCATTCATCACACTAATGTCCCGGGCGTGAGGCATTAGGGAGCTTTGCGATCACTACCGCCGTGGTCCCGCACCATTAGGGATCTTTCCGATCACTAACCGCCGCCCGACCGCAGCGGGATCAACGGGATCAAGCAAAATATCAGCGGTAAAGTCTCATTTATTAATTCCAGTTACCATAATATCCAGCTCAATGCCCAGCGGAACACTTGGGGGCTGCTGGTGTAGGCGTGTTTGTTGGTGACGCCGGTCGGTTAAGGATCCTTTTGCTCCCTATTCCAACGTGCGTCGAAGAATAGTGATCGATGGGATCCCTATCACGGTAGTGTCAAGAAGTTTGTGTAATTTCTTTTCAGTAGGGTTATCCATCGAAGATGGATAACATCATTATTTGGTTTGTTTTGGTAGGTGGGGGGTACCCCCCACCGAAAATTAGAACTTTATCCCTCTTGGATTGAATATTCAGAACTAATATCCTTGTTGAATTGCTGGACTGTCTCGGAATTATTTTGGATAATTATTCCTTGTCGAGAGTCTCGGAGACAGCTGGGTAACGCTCTTCATACATTCGCTGTAGCCCGGCTTTTGTTTCCTCATCGCCAAAGCCTCGGATGACCCTGGTACTCCATTTCTCGTTGTACGCTGTGACCTCCAGATAGATAATTTTCTCAGCAGCGTCCATATTTGTTAAGCTGTTCATCGGTCTAAAACGTTTGCGAAGTTCTTTGTTCGTCCGCTCGATGGCATTTGAAGTATAGATTGCGTGACGAATCAGCTTCGGATATTTGTAAAACGTCAGGAGCGTTGAAAGTTGGCCTTCCCAGGACTGAATTTCTTTCGAATACTTTTTCCCCCACTTATCTTTGACGGTGTCGAACGCAGCTACGGCCAAGTCCTTGTCTGGTGCGGTGTACACCGTTTTGAGATCACTGAGAAATTCCGTCTTGTCACCGACTCGGATTTTTGGGAAGGTACTTCGCACTTTATGTACGACGCAGTGCTGAACGTCAGCCTTTGAATAGATTTCTCGAAAGGCTTCTTCGAGACCAGGGAGCCCATCAAATACACCCAGTAACACTTCGTGTACTCCACGGTTGTATAGGTCCTTGAGCACGTCCTTCCAACCGTTGGCACTTTCTTTGCCGCCCACGTAGAAGCCGAGTATTTGTCGGTATCCGTCTTCGTTGATACCCATCGCCAGGTAGACGACTTCGCTGTCCACCGTAGTACGTTTTAACTTGATGTAGATGCCATCTAGGTAGATGACCGAATAACGCTTTTCTAACGGACGCTGCTGCCATTCTTCTACATCTTCCAAAACGGTCTTTGTGATATTACTGATGGTCGTTGGCGAGTACTCTGTGCCAAACATCCCTTCGATAAATTTCGCGACATCCCGGGTACTCATACCGCCTTTATACATGTGAATGACAGCCTCTTCTAGCCAACCTTCCCGGCGTTGGTATGGCTCAAACAACTGAGTCTGAAAGGCGTCCTTACGGTCTCGGGGAACCTGTAGGTCCTCTATCTCGCCATACCGCGTTTGTAAGGAGCGACCATAGTAACCATTTCTACTCGGGCGGCGCCCCTCATACTCCACATTCAGGAAATGCTCAATTTCTTCTCGCATGATAAACTCGAGTTTTTCCTTAACAAAGCCTTTCACGAGATTTTCCATTAGATCTCCAATACTCTGTTCATGTACACTATCCATAGGTAGGGCTTCCTTTCTGGTGATGTCGCAATCCCGAGGATACCCTACCTTTTTGTTATCTGAGAAGGATCCAAATTCTCCTACACAAACAATTTTACTTCATCCCTATCACAAGCAGTGGCCTACAATAGGGATCCCGTTACGCCCTATTCTCCACGCCCCACCCTGCCTCGAGTCAGATTAGGGATCATTCGTGACACTAATGTTTTGGGGCAGCTGGATTAGGGATCCTTGCGATCCCTATCGCAGGTGGCCACCCCAGTTAGGGATCCTTGAGATCCCTAACCGCTCCGCTAGGGCAGTCCCCGCAGTCCCGAGCCGAGATAGAGTAGTCATTGTACACTATGAAAAGGTATCTTTTTTTACTAGACGACCTAGAACGTTTTTGCTATAGTGGCTATCAGATGAACGGGACGTGTAGGGCTGTGTTCTTGTTCTTTGGCGCAGTGAGAGTCGTGAATCGCTGCTGACAAGACCTTGTCTTTCGCGTAGTGTTTATTATTGGAACGGATATATGTATGGATTGGCGAAAAGTACAGGAGTGCTTTGAACTACTCCACAAGAAACAGTATGCGCAGTCAGACTAAGCTGCGTATGTCATCTGTTTTTTGTGGGGTTTTTTGCGTTGAGGGAGGCGCTCGCTCAAATTTGGATTTTGAAGTGGATTGTAGTTTTGAATTCTGAAGTTGAATTCTGAAGTTGAATTCTGAAGTTGAATTCTGAAGTTGAATTCTGAAGTTGGATTTCTCAAGTTTGAATTTTGAAGTTGAATTTGTTCGGAGTGGAGCGCAATCAGTATGCGTTCAATGCGTTTGCGGTAAAGGGGGAAGTCATGGATGCAAGCGAAGACATCAGATGAGACTGCTTTAACGGCGGCAATGGAGACTGCGACCCTGCAGGTAGACGGTGTGAACTTTCAGGGGCAGATGGGTCAAACGATTTTGGAAGTGATGCTGCAGGAGGGACTGGAACACCCACACGTCTGCTACCACTCGAGTCTTGGACCGATAGAGACTTGTGACACTTGTATGGTCGTGGCAGACGGAAAACTGGTTCGGGCCTGTTCAACTGCCATTCAACCGGGGATGCACATTGAGACTCAGGATGCATTGTCTGCAGCGGCTCGCGAGGAAGCCATGGATAGAATACTGGAGAATCACATGCTGTATTGTACGGTCTGTGATAACAACAATGGCAACTGTACACTGCATAACACCGTGAAACAGATGGCGGTGGAAGAGCAGAGGTATCCTTTTCGTGACAAGGGGTACGAGCAAGATCACAGCAATCCATTTTACCGTTATGACCCCAACCAGTGCATCACATGCGGCAGGTGTGTCGAAGCGTGCCAGGACTTGCAGGTGAATGAGACGCTGTCTATTGCGTGGGAAAACGAGATCCCGAGGGTGATATGGGACAACGGTGTTCCTGTAGATGAGTCATCTTGTGTCTCCTGCGGTCACTGTGTGACGGTCTGCCCAACCAACGCGTTGATGGAAAAATCCATGTTGGGGGAAGCCGGCACGATGACTGGATTGGATGAAAAGCTGCTCAATCCGATGATTGATTTGGTCAAAAATGTGGAGCCCAGCTATGGCGGGATTTTGGCTGTATCCGAGGCCGAAGCAGCGATTCGGGAGACGCAGATTGAAAAGACGAAAACCGTTTGTACCTTCTGCGGAGTTGGATGCTCCTTTGATGTGTGGACGAAGGACCGTAAGATTCTCAAGGTTGAGCCCAGTGTCGATGCGCCGGCCAACGGTATCTCGACGTGTGTTAAAGGGAAGTTCGGCTGGGATTTTGTCAACAGTGAGGAACGTCTGACTAAGCCTTTAATTCGCCGCGGGGACACGTTCTACGAAGCAAGCTGGGACGAAGCGCTGGACCTGGTTGCCAGCAAGTTGCAGGAGACGAAAGAAACCTATGGGCCGGATGCACTCGGTTTTATTTCGTCGTCCAAAATTACCAACGAAGAAAACTACTTGATGCAAAAGCTCTCCCGCGGGGTAATGGGAACCAATAATGTGGACAACTGTTCTCGCTACTGTCAATCCCCTGCAACCGACGGGTTAATGAGAACGGTGGGCTACGGCGGTGATTCGGGTACCATCGAAGACATTTCAAAAGCGGGGTTGGTTTTGATTGTCGGGGCAAATCCTGCAGAAGCTCACCCTGTCTTGGCAACTCGTGTAAAACGCGCGCACAAACTGCATGGGCAGAAGCTGATGGTCGTTGATTTGCGAAAGCATGAGATGGCGGAACGGGCCGATTTGTTTGTTCGTCCGAAGCAAGGAACAGACCATGTCTGGCTGTCTGCGATTACGAAATACATTATCGATGCGGGCTGGCATGCGGAGTCGTTCGTGCGAGAAAAGGTAAACGGCTTCGACAGTCTCGTAGAGTCTCTTGCTCCCTTTACGCTTGACTACGCGGAACAAGTCAGTGGAATTCAATCTGAAACGTTGGTTGAGATGGCGAAAATGGTTGCCGATGCGGACGGTGTGGCGGCTCTGTGGGCTATGGGCGTGACCCAACACAGCGGGGGCAGTGATACAAGCGGGGCCATCAGCAACCTGCTGTTGGTAACGGGAAACTTTGGTAAGCCGGGCTGCGGCGCGTTTCCGCTGAGAGGGCATAACAATGTTCAGGGAGCCTGCGACTTCGGGACGCTTCCGCCATGGTTGCCCGGATATCAAAAGGTGACGGATGAAGGCGTTCGTGCCAAGTTTGAAAAGGCGTGGGGAACTGAGTTGTCGGACAAGCCTGGAATGGATAACCAGCAGATGGTGGCGGCAATTCATTTCAATCAGCTCAAGGCCATGTATCTGGTCGGCGAAGAGATGGCGTGGGTCGATACGAATTCCAACCATGTGCAGGACGCTTTAAGTAAATTGGACTTTCTGGTTGTACAGGACATTTTCTTTACGAAGACGGCCCAATTTGCGGACGTGATTTTACCTGCCAGCCCAAGTCTCGAGAAAGAGGGAACATTTACTAATACAGAGCGTCGTATTCAGCGCTTGTATCAGGTATTGCCGCCTCTTGGAGATTCTCGTCCAGATTGGGAAATCATCATGGACATTGCAAATCGGCTTGGTGCCAAATGGGAGTATCAGCGTCCCGCTGACATCATGGCAGAGGCTGCTTCCGTGACACCTTTGTTTGCTGGTGTCTCCTACGACTTGTTGGAAGGTTACAGCAGTCTTGTCTGGCCGGTTGCACCGGACGGTAAAGATACACCGCTATTGTACACAGACGGTTTTGCTTTCTCGGATAAAAAGGCCAATTTGGTGATGCCAAACTGGGTACCGCCTCGAAAAGCAGAGGAAGGGTATGATTTAGTGCTCAACAACGGCCGACTGTTGGAGCACTTCCACGAAGGAAATCTAACCAATAAGTCCGCAGGATTGCAGCACAAGGTTCCCAATACGTTTGTGGAAGTGTCTCCGGAATTGGCCAAGGAGCGCGGATTGAAGGATGGCTCCGTTGTTCGCCTGGAATCACCTGACGGCGCCGTAAAAGTAAGCGTCGTTGTCACAGACAGAGTCCATAAGAATGAACTCTATCTGCCCATGAATTCAACAGACAACGAGTCTGCGGTCAATCTGCTCACTGGCAACGATACAGACGTTCGAACCCATACTCCTGCATACAAGGAGACGTATGTCCGTATGCAGGTTCTCAACAAAGATGGAATGAGGCCTTTGCCAAGGACCAATTCCCGGTACGGCCAGCGAAATCCACAACAAGGCGTAGAGGTTCATCGAAAATGGCAGAGACCGGGGTATGAGTCCGTTCAAGCAACTGTAGAAAGGAGAATGAAAAATGGCCAGTCCGTCCACCTCCATTCATAGAGAGCAGCCTAATGAAGCGGAACTGCTTTCACAGTCCCTCCAGGAATTGACTGTGACCCTGACTCAACACAGTTCTGCCATTGTCTCTCTCTTAAAGCTTGTTGCAGAGTTGGAAGAAAGCGGCGTGCTGCAAACGCTGACGGCTTTGCTCAAAGCCAAAAACGAAGTGTTGGCAGTTGCTTTGGAACAAATTACAAAACCGGGGACAGTCAATGCCATTGAGAACCTATTGAGTGTGGTTCAGGCAGTGCAGAAAGTTGACGGAAAACAGGTTCAAAGCGTCCTGCAAGCGTTGACGCAAGGGTTGGAAGTTGGGCACGCACATCTCAAAGAAAAACCTGAGGTTGGTGTGTTTGATTTGGTGCGTGCCCTGCGTGATCCCGCTGTCAGCCGCTCCATGTCCCTCGTACTGGGCGGGCTGAAAGGATTTGGTGAGGGTCTCGGGACAGCCTAGATACCTTATGTGCATTCTAGATGTTTGATGTGCCTTGTTGAACAATTCTCCCCGGCTTTATGCCGGGGTTCATATAAAAGAGCTCATCTGTCTGTCAAATGAAGTGGACCGATGCAGTGCGAAAGCGCTGTCTAATCACATTGCTTCAACGCACTTGATGTGGAAAATCATTTCCAAGGAGGAGAATACATGTCGTTTCCCGTTTCAAATTTTTGGCCCGTAGCAATCGGATTTCTTGGGTTGGCGATTAATTACTTTGTGCAAGGCGGTACTACTGCTTTTGGAGGACCGAGTTGGACTCATGACAAAGTTAAGATGGAAAAGACCTTAGGCTTATGGGGGATTGGCCTCGGTGGTTTTGCCCAGTTGATTACGGGTATCTACCTGATGGTTGGATTAAGCTGGTTCCCGGTTTACCGTAATGCACCGCCTTTGTATATGGCTGCATTGGCTTTTACAATTTACGGGATCCATTGGATTGTCATGGGCATTCGTCGTTATGTAGGCGGTGAAACAGGTCCTGAAGGTTGGATGGCGATTGCAGTTCTGGTATTGAGCATCTTGGGCGCAGTATCTTTCCATGCAGCAGGGGATATTCCAGCTATGATTCTATTTATTGGACTTTCTCTGATATATGTATTTGAAGTCTTGGCCAGGTTTACGGATAATGCAGCATTTCACAGAGCTGTCGGTGTGTTTCAATTGCTGACAGGCATTTGGCTGTTGTACCTAACCATCGGCGTTACAATGAACTTTGCCAACGGCATGCACTTTTGGGTATAGAACCGTGCAACGCGCGGCATGTGTGTAAGTCGGGCAGGACGCTATGCCCAAGTGATTGGTGGCTTACGAACTGAATGTTGGATCCCTGGTACCCTGCACACCTGCGTGCAGGGTACTTTTGTACCGCATGATGATGACATAGCACAATCGCTGATAGTTTGTGCAAGCCCGGGGAGCTTTGCAGCAAAAGAAGGATTACGTCACTGCCCATTGAAATATATATCCATAATTGGAGTTCTAGTTTTCATGTGGAAAATTTGCTGCTGAAAAACTCTCTCATGTGCCTTTCTTGCTGAGTCAAAGCAAATATGGATATGCGCATATGCTCTAAGGAATTCACCAACTGACTAAGCGAATGGGGTGATGTGGTGTACGGACGATGGATCGTTCTTGGAGTTGCTGTCTTAATGCTTGTCGTAGAATTCATTGGTTTTAGTGCACAGGTTTACGAGTGGATAGTGGTCCTGTTTATTGCAGGCTTGACGGGGATTGAAATAGGGAAGTTCAGGCAAGACAGGCGGATGTTTCGGCTGTCAATCGTCATCCCCTTCGTTATCGCAATTGTACTTGCCTCGCCAATAAACAGCAGCCTCTCAAGTGCTGCGATGACTGTGCTGAGACTGTTAGGTATTGCGGCGATTCTCGTTTATTTCTTCTTTGACTACAAGGTCCGCAACAGGTACTAAAGGCCGAGCACAGCAGGTACTAAAGGCAAAGGGAGATGGAACGTTGGTTCGCAGCTTGGATTCGGAGTTGATTTCCATACTCAGTCAGCATCAATGGTTCATGAAGGTATTAAGGGCAGTCCGCAGTTGCAACCCTCCTGATTGGCTCGTTGGAGGCGGTGTAATTCGCACCATCGTTTGGGACTATTTGCATGATTATATGCGGGCTACCCAAATCAGAGATGTAGACGTTGCGTTCTTCGACGACGCCAACCTAACCCGTCAGCGTGACGTAGATATACAGGCCCGATTACAAAGACTTGCACCCGACGTTCCGTGGGAGGCAATCAACCAGGCTGCCGTTCATCTATGGTACGAGACGGTGTTCGGTTATCCTGTGGAACCATTGACATCTTCCGCTGATGCCATTGCAACGTGGCCGGAACCGGCTACGTGTGTTGCTGTGAGGCTGTTGGAAAATAATGAGTTTCTAATAGTGGCTCCTTACGGTCTCGATGATTTATTCAAGATGACATTACGACACAATCCTCGACGAATCACCAAAAACATATTCCTTGACCGGGTGCGCACGAAGGAGCCGCTGAAAAAGTGGCCGAAAGTGAAAATTATCTACAGCGAGTAAAGACAAAGAGTAAAGAATAAAGACAAACACAGGGTGCTGTCTGGAAAGCGTTAGTTCCTGAGCGCTGCTACTGGTTGTCAACGTGCACAAGAAATGAAAGCTTCTTAATCGTGATGCCCCTTTAGATGCCTCGCTGCGGCATCTTTTTTCATTTCCATACTGCAGAGGTGTAACCTTTCAACAAAAACCTCGTCTAATGGTTACACTGACTGGGAGGTGAGAATGTTGAATGATATGAACATTGATGAATGGTATTACAAGTATGTTGATGATGTTCATAATTATCTTGTCTATTTCGTTGGCAGCCAAGATGTTGAAGATTTAGTACAGGAAACCTTCATAAAAGCGATGTCCGGAATAAAAGGGTTTAAGGGTAAGTCCAGTCAAAAGACGTGGCTCCTTTCAATTGCAAGAAACGTAGCCATCGATGATACGAGGAGAAAGTCCAAAATCATTACAATGGATAAATTGGGTTTCATTTCTTCTCAAGAGACCCTTGAAGATGAGATTGAAAAACTGCAAACATATGAATCTGTGTTAGATTGCATTAACAAAATGAAGAAAGACTATCGGGAAGTTGTTTTGCACCGTGTCGTCATTGGTCTTTCTATTACAGAAACTGCGGAGACGCTAGGATGGTCTCAATCAAAGGTGAAGACCACTCTGCATAGGGCACTAAAAAAGCTAAGAGCATCTTTAACAAACGATAAAGAAGGGGGACTGGCTTATGACTACGTGTGAATCAGATGAAAACCTTGTTGAAAAGCTGCAGAGAATTTCTGGATTTCAAAATCACCCTATGCCAGAACTTGCCAAAGAACGGGTATTGAGCACTATCCATGCTTCACTACATCATCAAGACAACCTTCAACGGAAACGGTTCTCGTGGAAAAAGTCGGTTGTTTCGGGAATCGCAGGGCTGGCGATAATTTTTGCTGGTACAGGAACTGTGGCTCTGGCAGAAGGCGTAAATGTGTTAAATGTGGTTGTTCGGTTTGTACACAATATCACAAGCGGCAGTGGATACGGGGCTGGTTATGGTCTTGAACACACAGCAGTAAGTCTGACCTTGAAAACCAGTCATTCATCTAGTGCGAGTCATCTGAAAGGCGCTTCAGGAACGCTCCAGAAAGCACATATGCTGACAAAAACCCAAATGATGACGGATGGGGGTCTGTTTGCTACAGGGTACAACACTCGACTCAATCACTATCTTGGCACCAATAAGTATCCAAAATTGGTGGGTAACAATGTTTCGGTCAGCAGTATTCAGGCTTATTCCATCGACCGTGGTAAAGACATCTTTTATATGTATGTTAACGGTTATATTAAAGGAAAACGAAATCAGAACATGAGCGTCGATGTATATCATAAGACCGGTGGGGATGTTGTAATCAATGGTCAAACGCTGGCGAACGTCAAAAGACAGCTGGATGTGTCCGGGATCAAAGCTACGTACGTTGAATTTACCAACGACAAATCCTTCCTGAATTACATGACTTGGAAATCAGGGCAGTGGATTTTTGCACTGCATTCCAGTAATGTCCCAGAGTCTAGACTTGCTCAGTACGCACGGAGTATCGAAAATCAAGTGAAAACCAGTCATTAAGTTCCCAGGGAAATCGCGGAATAGTCGGCCGATTGGCAAGAGAACAGGTGTTGCGATAGGAGGGAGAGTTGTACGGACTCCAAACTGCACCAAACCGTCAACTACACCTGTTACATCTGCTGCAAAGGCTATATAGTGTCCACGTCGGTCGTTCTCATACTTTCAGTGAGGCGAAGAGTCAGGTCGAGGAGGAATAAGTCATCGGGATTGGTTAAGGATCGGCCCGTGAGCGACTCGATTCTTCGCAACCGGTACATCAGGGTCTGCCGGTGCAGATTCAACTTTCTTGACGTCTGGCTTACATTCCCTTGATAGCGTAAGTAGATGCGTAGGGTTTGACGCAAATCCATTCCCTTTTGCCTGTCATAGCCCAGCAATCTGCCGAGGACTTGCTGAACAAGCGTCTGCATGTCTTTGTCTTCTGCTAGACGCAAGAGGGCGCGGTGAAAGCCCACGTCCGTGAAATGGGTGCGATGGCCAGGTTCACGCTTGTGATTACCTACGTCGAGAGCTGCCTTCGCTTCCTTATAGCTTATGTGAAAGCTCTTTGCGCCTTCATGACCGTCGCTGATTCCCCAGGATATGACGGCACCTGGAAGTAGATTTTCTGCGCTTTGCTCTAGTTGATTGATAAAGTTGCTGAGAGATTTCACTTGTTCATCCCCGCCTATCATTGGGGTGAAACAAATAATCT
Organism: Alicyclobacillus sp. SO9; assembly: GCF_016406125.1. Classification (NCBI taxonomy): domain Bacteria; kingdom Bacillati; phylum Bacillota; class Bacilli; order Caryophanales; family Alicyclobacillaceae; genus Alicyclobacillus; species Alicyclobacillus sp. SO9. The sequence goes on from NZ_CP066339.1 coordinate 94,878, forward strand.
GGTAGTGCTGTACGGCTGTTATGAGGTTTCTTTGCGACATTAATCCGGTATCTATAAAAAGAGATTCAATCCTGCTCAGAATGTTCTCACTCCATGTATCCACAGAAGTCTCATATTTGCCTTCGTGGTACAGGGCTTCCAGATTGTCAAAAGAGGCAATGGTACAAACGTGGTGCTGACGCAGGTCATAGCCGAGAAATTTGGACTGAGCAACCACTGTATCCCAAGGCTGTTCTTCGCCTCGTATCAAATCCCAAATAAAATCATGGCGCAGACGTGACTCTGTTTCCTCAATTAAATTGATTCGGAGGAAGCACAGTGCCGCAGCCGCTGCAGCATGCTCAAATAGGTGGGCCCGTTCCATCGGAAGAAATGAATCGACTGGTACTTCGTTTGGAAGCGCGAGGATTAAATATCCTTGGATTTCGTTTGTGGAGCGGACTGGGACTTTTAAAAAGCGATGTTGGCCCATACGGTACACCATCGGCTCAATTGCTGCAGAAACTGGAGAAATTATTGACGGCGGATAGGTGGTGGAGGCGGCTTCTGAGGTCCTTCTCCAGCGATTGGCTAGTTCTTGTGCATCCTTGCTTTGTCCGACGAGGTTGTTTCGGCGGTCCACAACAATGACCGGAATGTCTGTCTGCTCCTCTAGAAAATCTGCAATGGCTGACAGGTTTGCACTGTTTAGTACGAGACTTAACAATTCCTGCTGTACTGTATCGGTTTCCATGATGAGCAGTCTATGTCTGCTGTTCATAGCAGCAAGCAAATCGTGAATGATATCTGAAAAACGTACTTTCCACGGAATTTCGACTATTGGGAAGCTGCGTTCCTCGGCATAGTTAACGACGGATGCTGGAATTGCTTTAACGTGCCGCCCGACAGCAATGCCGATGCATGCAGCATGACCCTCCATAATTTCTGCAACAAAGTCTTTAAAAACTTGCTCATCGTCTCCACAGCCCACACCTGTTGTCAGGACAAACTCATTTGGCCGCACAAAATCCTCCACAGGCATTTCAATGACTGAGACCGACTCAACAGGGTAATCCTGCACATAATTGTGGCCGGTCAGTAAAGTCGCGGGTTGCATGATTTCAAGTTGCAGTGTATCACTCACGCAAAACTCCATCAGCCAATCCCCCAATCGCCGGCATACCATGCACGGAGTCTATAAGTACCATGCTGACGTTGAATGCCTTTTGTTACCCCATCCATGCGTATGCCTCACAAGCTATATCAGTCATCATACTGAATTTGGATTCTTTTTTACAAGTTAGAATTAATCGAATTATTTGTTTTTCGTTAACGGCGTTGTCCAACTCACTTGTTCGCCTCAGTTGGCGTAACGTTCATCAACATGGCTAAAACCTTTGTGAGAAATTCATACGAATTTGCGAATTGTCTGAAATGAGCTGCTCCAGTACGCTGGGATTGTAATAAGATTTGGTCTTCGCTCACCGCTTAGTCAGCGGTTTGTGATGCGGGTAGTAGATTGGATAGTAGTGATTGGGTAGTAGTGATTCAAGCACAAGGAGAAGGATTGCTATGGAATTATTCCACCTATCGGAGTATGATGCCCGTCTTGCCAAGACCAAGCAGGCCATGGAGAACGAGGGACTGGATGTTCTTTTGGTAACGGATCCCGCTAATATGAACTACCTATCCGGATACGACGGCTGGTCCTTTTACGTTTCGCAAATGCTGATTGTGGCTCATGACGAAGCAGAGCCCATATGGGTTGGCCGGAAAATGGATGCCCCGGGTGCAAACTGGACGACCTGGCTTAGTCAGAGCAGTATTCGGGCGTATCCTGACGATTACGTACAATCCGATGTTAAGCATCCCATGGATTTTGCAGCAGATGTTCTCCGCAGTATGGGTAAGTTCCACTGCCGCATCGGTGTAGAGATGGATGCCTATTATTTTACTGCAAGGAGCTTACAGAGGCTGACGGCAGGGTTACCAGACGCCGTCTTTCACGACGCCACGTTGTTGGTCAATCGGATTCGAATCATCAAGTCCAATCAGGAAATTGCCTACATGCAGCGTGCGGCAAGAATTGCTGAGAGTGCAATGAAAACAGCTGTTGAATCGATTGCTGAAGGTGTACGTGAATGCGACGTGGCGGCAAACATATTTTCTGCACAAATTCGCGGAATCGAAGGTTATGGCGGGGATTATCCGGCGATTGTACCGTTACTCCCTGCAGGGGAACGGTCGGGGAGTTGCCACTTGACCTGGACAGATAAGCGGTACCAGCCAGGTGATACAGTGATTGTCGAATTAGCCGGCTGTTACAAGCGATACCATTCACCATTGGCCCGTACGATTCAAGTCGGAGACCCGCCAGTCCATATTCGCAATCTGACGGATGTGGTCATTGAAGGTGTTGAAACAGCTTTGGATGCTGTGAAACCAGGTGTGGCTTGTGAAGAAGTGGAAACAGCATGGCGTCGCGTAATTGAAAGAGCAGGCTACAAAAAGGAATCCAGGCTGGGCTATTCTGTAGGACTCAATTACCCGCCGGACTGGGGGGAACACACTGCCAGCCTGCGGCCGGGGGATAGGACTGAACTGGTCCCAAATATGACCTTTCATATGATTGCAGGTATGTGGATGGACGGTTATGGAGTGGAAATGAGTGAGACGTTTCGGGTCACACAAACAGGTTGTGAAACACTGGCCAACTTCCCTCGGGAACTGGCTGTGAAATCATACGCGTTGTGAAGCGGCAGACGACGTACTTAAGCGTCAGCCTCAAGCGTCAGCAAAGCAATCATGAACTCGAAGCATCCTCGGAAACACCAGCGATGGAAGGGAGCGTTGTAAATGCGTGGACATGTGAATCACATGGAACAGGGAACAAGAACGGTGTGGGGTGGTGAGGACGAATACTTGCTGCAAGGTGCAACACAGGTACCGGTTGTCCACAGTGTTGGCTTCGGCTACCACGACATAGACGAATGGCAACAAGTTGCTTTAGGAGAACAAGCAGGTCATATCTACGGGCGCAATACAAACCCGACGGTGCATGTGTTTGAAGAAAAAGTCCGTTTGCTCGAGGGGGCAGAAGCTGCTACCAGTTTTGCGACCGGAATGGCAGCTATCAGCGGGGTTTTGTTTGGGCTTTTAAAGCCGGGAGACAGGGTTGTGTCAGTGAAAGACTCCTACGGTGGCACAAACAAAATTTTCACGGAGTTTTTACCGCGTTTCAATGTTGAAGTTACGCTTTGTGACACCAGCAATCATGAAGAAATTGAGCGAGAGACAAGAAAGGGATGTCAGATTCTGTACCTGGAGAGTCCAACAAATCCAACCCTGAAAATCACCGATCTTGCACGGTTAGCCAAAACTGCTCACGAAGCGGGGGCTCTGGTCGTGGTGGATAACACTTTTGCGACACCTATTAATCAAAACCCGTTGCACTTAGGGGCCAATCTCGTCCTGCACAGCGCTACGAAATTTCTCGGCGGACATGCGGATGCATTGGGCGGTGTTGTGTGTGGGTCAAAAGAACTTGTAGAGCAAATCTACCACTACCGTGAAATCAATGGAGCTACATTGAGCCCAATGGCAGCGTACCTTTTGCTGCGGGGGATGAAGACGTTGAGTTTGCGGGTGCAGCGTCAATCTGAAAATGCGATGAAAATTGCTCAGTTCCTTGAGGAGCATCCATTTGTGGATTCTGTTTTCTATCCGGGTCTGGAGAGTCACGTCCATCACGATGTGGCAAAAAGGCAGATGCGTCAGTTTGGCGGCATGCTGAGCTTCTCACTCAAAGGCGGCATTGACTCCGTTCGCAACTTCCTGCCCAAATTGCACCTGGCTCACTTGGCAGCAAACCTTGGTGCTGTGGAAACCACCGCGGGACCGCCGCGAACGACAAGTCACGTGGAGTGTACACCAGAAGAGCGGGAGGCAATGGGTATTCCAGAAAATTTGGTCCGTTACTCAGTCGGTATTGAAGAAGCTGACGACTTGCTTGCTGACTTGCAACAGGCTCTGGCATACGCACAAAGCCAAGTGCAGGAAAAGGCAGTGCTGTAAGTCCTGTGAGTCATATAAATTCCGGAACTTCTGTAAGTCTTCAAATTGGCAGCAAATCTTGGCAGCAAATCGCAGTGACACGAAATTCGCTCCTTGGGAGATGAGAGGGAATGATAGATGAGAAGCAGCTGACTGCATCAATGGCGCAGTCCATGGCGGAACAGATGACGAACTGGCGTCGGACTATCCACGCCAATCCCGAGTTGAGCTTTCACGAATACGGTACGTCCAAGTACGTGGCCAGTATCTTGGAGACGGTCCCTCTTCTCCAAGTGGAGACCGGGGTTGCGGGGACGGGGGTTGTGGCCACTTTAGGATCGGGACGGCCCACTGTACTGCTCCGTGCAGACATGGACGCATTGCCGATTGATGAGCAAACCGGCCTGCCCTTTGCATCGAGAAATCCTGGCGTCATGCACGCCTGCGGCCACGATGCGCACACGTCCATTATGCTCGGGGCGGCTCACCTACTGGCCGGTCAGTTTCAGGAGGGCAAAGTTCAAGGTACCGTAAAATTCATGTTCCAACCGGCTGAAGAGGATGTGGATGAAAACGGCTTAACCGGCGCCCCGCACATGATTGAAGCAGGTGTTCTGGACAATGTGGATGCAGCCATTGCTCTGCACATGAGTCCCGAAAATCCCATTGGTGAAATCCTCGTCCACGATGGATACAGCATGGCGAACGTAGACAACTTTCAAGGGACCATTGTTGGTACAGGAGGTCACGGGGCCTATCCGCATCTGGGGACTGACCCCACGTGGCTCTTGATACCTGTGCTGCAGGCTGTGCATGGGATTGTAGCACGAAGGGTTTCACCGCTTGAACCAGCTGTGGTCAGTATCGGCCAAATTCATGCTGGTATGACCAATAACGTCATTCCTACGGAAGTGACGGTAGATGGAACCCTGCGCAGTTATCGTCCTGAGATTCGACAGCAGTTGCTGGAGGAGGTCGAACAGGCGTTTTCCGTCACACGGGCTCTCGGGGGAGACTACAGCTTGGACTTTACACTGGGAGAACCGGCTCTTTACAACGACGGTGACGTCAATCAGCATATTCGAAGCGCTGTTTTGTCCATGTATCCAGATATGAAGGTGATTGACGCTCCCTTCGGCCTCGGGTCGGAAGACTTTGGCCATGTTACTAAGAAGGTTCCTGGCGCAATGTTCTTCTTGGGCTGTGGAAAAAATGATGGAATCCACAGGGGTTTACACACACCCCTCTTTGATATTGATGAAAGTTGCCTACCGATAGGAGCTGCAATTCTGACAGAGACCGCAAAGAGATTACTGAGCGGAGAGGCACAGTAAAAGGAACAAGCTGAACCTGAAAACAGGAGGTAATACCGTGACGCACAAACTGGCATTTATAGGCTTTGGTACAGTCGGCCAGGGTCTGGCGGAGATTCTGTTAGAGAAAGAGGCAGCTTTGACTGACCAATTGGGGGAGAAAATAGCTGTTGTTGCTATTTCGGATGCATTAAAGGGATCGCTTTACGACCCAGAAGGGCTTGAACTGCAAACTGCACTTCGCGTTGTCAATGAGACGGACAGCCTGAGTGCGTACCCCGATACACCGACTTTGACAAGAGACATGAATGCCTTTGACACGATTCAGCACAGCAGTGCCGACACTATTGTTGAGGTTACCTACACTAATGTAGAGACAGGGCAGCCAGCAATTGATCACTGCCGTTACGCTTTTGAAAGCGGGAAAAATGTCGTGACGACCAACAAAGGACCTGTGGCATTGGCTTACAAGGAATTGTCCCAGCTTGCGAAAAAGCGAGGCGTTCGCTGGGGATTTGAAGGCACTGTGATGAGCGGGACTCCCTCTCTGCGCATGCCGATTAATTCGTTAGCGGGCAACGAAATAAGGGAAATCAAGGGCATTTTTAACGGAACCACCAACTACATGCTGACAAGAATGGAGTCAGGATTGACTTACGCGGAAGCACTGGAAGAAGCACAGGCAAACGGGTATGCGGAGGCCAATCCGACAAGTGATGTAGAAGGCTACGATGCGATGTACAAGATACTCATTCTGTCGAACGTGATTATGAAGGTTCCGCTGAGCAAGGAACAGATTCAGCGGCGGGGGATAACAGACATTCACCGCTCAGATATTGAGCAGGCATCCAACGAGGGGAAACGCTGGAAACTGGTGGCGCGAGTTCGCAGGAATGAAGATCATACGGTCTCCGCCTCGGTAGCACCGGAACAGCTCCCCATGACCGACCCCCTGGCTGGCATCGCAGGCGCAACGAACGCTATTACCTATGACTGCGATTTGTCCGGTCCCATCACTTTGGTCGGAGCCGGGGCAGGTAAAGTGGAGACGGGCTTCTCCCTGCTCATCGATATTATCAATATAGTTCGCAATCAGATGTAGGCTGTGCAGAGTTGTCTGTGGACCGACGTAGAATTTCGCGAGTTAAATGCAGTCAAAACGCGGCAGGTTTTCTTGCAGTTGAAATGGTGGATATTGAAGGAGGAATACTGTATGAAAACACAGACGGCTGGAACCCCCATGTTGATAGCGGGCCAGTGGGAATACGGGCGTGACACGATTGATGTATTGGATCCACAAGACAACAGCCTGATTGATACGGTTCCTGCGGCAACGAAAGAAGACTTGCTGAGGGCTTTGGATGCTGCACAGGAAGGTGTCAAAATTGCAGAGCAGTTGACAGTGAAGCAACGAATGGAGGTATTGCAGGGGGCTGCGGACTACGTGGAGAGTCGGTCTGAGGAGTATGCCATTGTCATCGCCAGAGAAGCTTCCAAGACCATTCGTGAGGCGCGCAAGGAAGTCGCGAGGTGTGTGAAAACACTGCGTGTAAGTGCGGGCGAGACCAGACGGATTAGCGGTGAAACCATTCCCTTCGATGAGGCTGCAGGGGGTGAGAACAGGGTTGGATACTACTACCGGATTCCGATTGGACTGATTGCTGCTATCACACCTTTTAACGATCCGTTGAATCTGGTTGCACACAAAGTCGGCCCGGCCATAGCGGGCGGGAACGCTGTGATTGTGAAACCCGCCACGGTGACACCGCTCAGTGCATTGAAGCTGGCAGAGGCCTTCATTGCTGCCGGGCTGCCTGAAAAAGTGTTAACGGTCATTACTGGGCACGGCAGCGAGATTGGGGATGCACTTGTCAGTCACCCGGCAGTGAGAATGGTGAGCTTCACAGGAGGGCTTGATGCAGGCAATCACATTTCCAAAACCGCGGGACTGAAGAAGATTGGGATGGAACTAGGTTCAAATTCTCCAGTCATTGTGTTGTCTGATGCGGACTTGGAAGATGCAGTCCAAGCAAGCGTGTCTGGGGCATTTTACGCAGCTGGACAGAATTGTCTGGGTGTCCAGCGGATTTATGTTCAAAACGACGTTTACGATAAATTTATTGACAGGTTTGTTTCAAGCACGAAACACCTTCAGACCGGTGATAAACTCTCTGAGGAAACAGATATGGGTCCATTGATTACTGAGAAAGAAGCCAAGCGTATTGAAAAATGGGTAAACGAGGCTGTGCTGGACGGTGCCCAAATTTTAACCGGAGGTCACAGGAACGGTGCATACTATGAACCGACTGTGCTCGTGAATGTAACGCCCGGGAGTAAGATTGCTGTGGAAGAAGTTTTCGGACCCGTTGTCTCCATCTTTCGAGTATCCAATCTGAATGAGGCCATTAATTTTGCGAACAGTGTGAACTACGGCCTGCAGGCGGGTATCTTTACAAACGGTGTTTCGGAGGCCTTTAAAGCAATTCAGAGACTGGAAGTGGGGGGTGTAATGATTAATGACAGCAGCGACTACAGACTGGATGCGATGCCATTTGGCGGTGTAAAGGCATCCGGTTTGGGCAGAGAAGGCATCAGGTTTTCGCTTGAGCAAATGACAGAACCTAAAGTAGCTTGCTTTAAGTTGAGCTGATGGTTTCAGGAAGAGTCGCTGCGTGCGGCTCTGAATCTTAAGAGCGGAGCACTTCTTCAAGAATAGACGGATCCACATTATTTCCGGTCAATAGACAAATGTTATGTCGACCCAGTTTTTCCCGAAGTTGAGTCATGGCAGCGGCTACAGGTGTTGCAGCTGCTCCTTCAACTAGCATGCGGTGCTCTTGATATAGGTAGCGAAGACCCGCTTTAATGTCTTCTTCTGACACGAGCACAATTTCATCTGCCAGTTCTCTGACAATTGGGAAGGTAAACTTGTTGTCTAAACCTATACCTCCGCGAAGACTGTCTGCAAGTGTTTCTGCTTCGTCGACATCAACCGGCTTGCCGGCCTTCAGGCTTTCGTACATTGCGGCGCCGGACTCCATTGATACTCCGATGATGCGAACACTTGGGTCGACGGACTTAACAGCCATGGCTACACCAGCCATCAGACCGCCTCCGGACAAGGGAACAAGTACCGTGTCCAAATCTGGACACTCTTCCCACAACTCCAACCCGAGGGTCCCTTGGCCGGCAATAATCGTCTCGTCGTCAAACGGCTTGATAACTGTCATACCTTCATCTTGTACCAGCTTGTAGCTGTATTCTGCTGCTTCGTCCTGACTAGAGCCAACCCGTTTGACTTCCCCGCCCATCTGCTCGATTGCGTGGACCTTCATCTGCGGGACCTCATGGGAGACACAAACGACTGCACGCAGTCCAAGTTTTGCAGCAACATAGCTCACGGCCAATCCGTGGTTTCCTGTGGAAAAGGTTGTGATACCCTTGGCTCGTTGGGTTTCTGAAAGACTCAGTATCTTGTTTGCTGCACCGCGAATCTTGAAAGCACCTATCTCTTGAAGGTAATCCAGCTTTAAATACATGGAGGTACCTAAATCGCGAGATAGCGGCACACTGTGGACCAGGGGTGTCTTTCGTGCGAAAGCGTAGATTCTGTTTCTCGCTTGCCAAATCTCACGTACGAAATGCGGCCATTGTCTCTGAACAACCACTTTGTTTTGCTCCATTCGCTGCACCCTTCTTTCATCCGGCATTTCTATTAAAATGCTAATAGTATCCATAGCATGTACCCGCGAGGGACCCTCATCTAGTCCAAATTGTAGTTGCGGAACAGTTCACAATCCATTGTACAATTTACACGAAAACGAGTCTTAAGATTCATACAACTTGAGGAATCGTGTCAGAAACACAACTGTTATACGGTAAGACATAAGGTGGTGAATTTCTGTCGCATATACCTGTTCCGCAATACTGCGTGAGGACTCTGTGCGGATGCTAGGCGGCAACTGGACAAAAAAGAGGGGGGCATTCTAACGGTGTACATCTTTACGGAGCAGGAAATTCGAACAGCACTACAGTTAAATACAGAGGTAACTGAACAGGTGAAATCAGGTTTTCTGGCACTTGCAAGAGGACTGGTTGTGACTCCTCCAATTATGCGTGTAGATATTACAGATGCAAATGGGGAACTCGATGTAAAGACAGCTTACGTCAAGGGTTTGGGTCAGTTTGCAGTAAAGATGTCATCTGGTTTTTTTCACAATCCTGCCAAGGGTCTCCCAAGCGGGAGCGGCATGATGGTTTTATTCAGTGCAGTGAGCGGTATCCCTGAGGCAGTATTTCTGGACAACGGCTATATGACAGATGTGCGGACGGCGGCGGCTGGAGCTGTGGCTGCACAGTACTTGGCGCCCAACAACTGTCGAATTGTGGGTGTCATCGGAAGCGGGATGCAAGCGCAATATCAGCTTCAGGCACTGCGCTTAGTTCGTAGTTTTGACAGTGTGTTGGTGTACAGTAGAAATCCTGCCAATGCAAGGCGATTTGCGGAAAGAATGACGAAACAATTACAACTGCCGGTGCAAGCAGCTAGAACGCCGCAAGAGTTAGTACAACAGAGTGAAACGGTTCTTACTGCAACGCCGTCCAAAGTGCCGCTCATAGAAGCGTCATGGTTGCATAAAGGAATGCATATAACGGCCGTGGGGTCGGATGCCGAAGGCAAACAAGAATTGGATAGAGCTGTTTTAGCAGCGGCAGACGTGTTTGTCTGTGATCTGAAAAGTCAATCCGAGGTCCTGGGAGAGTTGCACCACGCCGTCAAATCTGGACCTTTGCCGAAGGGGTTTACAGTGACGGAGATAGGTGACATGGTAAGCGGGAAAAAACCAGGGCGGTCTCATAGTGAGGAAATCACGATATGTGATTTAACGGGGACTGGAGTTCAGGATACAATGGTAGCGATCTACGCCTATGAACTTCTTCGCAGCCAAGGTGCAGGCACAGAGTTTTGAGGCACTTGGGTTGTTTGGGGCGAAATTTCTGTTGTGATACTGAATTCAGTCTTCATGATTTGTTTTTATCATCAACTGATTGCCGTCTCCTTCCGCATTCGGCATTGTAGGAGGCTAAGGTGTGAATGAAGCTGATGAGGCGCCTTTAATACACCATGGACAAAAATGTGCTCGAAAATTCATACATACTTAAGAATTGTCTGAATCAAATAATTTATGTAGTCTTTAAACAAGGTCGTGAAGTTGCCACAATCCGCGCCACTGCAGTCTATCAGGCTAGTTTGTACACCTTATTTATAAGAAGATTCAGTTGTGTCTGATTGGACACTGTAGACGGAATTGTGTACCCTATTAAAGCAAAGGGGGTTGAAGTTTTGAGAAATTGATCTAAATCGACCAATTTCTTCAAACGGTCGGTGACCGGCAACTGTGTTGAAACTGTACGCTAGCTGCTTATAGACAAATACTTGGTGTCTGTGGGCCGTGCGCTTCTTTTATCCCCACATTACCCGCGCGTTTGTCTGCCGGCACTTCACATGAGTGTTTGTCTGTACAAGGAGTCTACCTGTTCAACCATGGTTGCTAAGAGGAGGCTGCGTACATGAAGCGGATTGCGGAGTTCAAAAGCAATTCACATTGCCTCCAGAAAATTTTCACAGGGGCATGTCCGAGTAGTCTATTTATCGGGGAAATCTGTCACGCTTGCAGAGAAGCTGCCAAGTGAGGCTAAGTGCTGCATGTGACAAGCTTATTACTGGGACATACTCCTGCATCAAGCTCCGGATGATAACGATATGAAACTGCCGGGGGTCAAATTGACGAGGAGGAGTTTTACTGTTGAGACCATTATCTAAATTGTCCATTCCTGTACTGATTGGTGCCGTTTCGGTTGCAGCGCTTACCGGCTGTGGAGCAAAATCGACCACTGGCGGTGGCTCGACGGGTAACAGTTCCGGCGGGAATCAAAGCACTTCATCCACCCCGAATAAAAACACTCTATTAGGTAAAGTAATGTCCACCCACACACTAACTATTGCTGAATCAGCGTATGCACCGGAAGACTTCCAGGATCCGAAGACCAAGAAATGGACTGGATACGACATCGATATTCTCAAAGGCTTCGCAAAGACTTTAGGAGCGAAGCTAAAGGTCGATTCTATGCCCTTCGCTTCTTCGATTCAGGCTGTTGGCAGCAAACGGGCAGACATAACTATTGATATCTACTACAACAAGAAAAGAGCGAAGGTACTCTCCTTTAGCCGTCCGATGTTGAACTACGCCGACGTCATTGCAGTCAATTCGAAGAATCCAAAGGTTTCTTCGCCGACGGTGGCTGCACTGAAAGGAAAGAAAATTGCTGTGGTTCAGGGATCCGCTGAAGTGGCAGAAGCCAAGAAAATCCCGAACGCCAAAATAAAGACCTACAGCACCGTGGCCGAGAGCTTCTTGGCGTTGTCCCAGGGACGTGTCGCGGCAGACCTTCAGCCCAGTACCGACCCGGCTTGGGCTGTTCATAAGAACTCGCATTTGAAGGTGAAGATTTTGGGTGATGTACCTTCCTCCATTTCACCGTCAATTCAGAGCTTGCGCGGCTATTATGGCGTTCCAAAAGGCACGTACAGCCAGAGCTTCCTGAAGAAACTGAACACGTACCTGAAGAAAATTGCTGCGAATGGTACAGAGCAAAAGATTCTCGACAAATACGGTTTGAAGAGTTCCGTCTTTTTGAAGGGAATTGCTCAGGCACCGAACACCTATAGCTAAGCCTGTGCAGCAAAAATGAAGATGACTCGATGGCCCGTGGGTCGACACGGGCCGCCGAATTGTTTTGTGACAATAAAATAGCTTCTGACAGACAGGGAAAGGAGGAATGGCCGGATGGTCTTTCACTATTGGATTCATTGGCTGCCCAAAATGCTGCAGGGCACAGTGGTAACGATAGAACTGACTGCAGCTTCTCTGCTGGTAGCATTGGTCTTTGGATTTATTCTTGCACTGGCCCGTTTGTCGCGGTTTCGCCTCTTGAATCTGATTGCCGCAGGATACATCCATATTGTTCGCGCCGTTCCAGTGTTGATTATCTTGTTTATTGTTTACTACACTCTTGGCCAAGTCATTCAGTTGTCAGGATGGCTGTGTGCTGTAATTGGCTTGGGCGGCTTTTATGCAACGTTGTATGGTGAAATCTTTCGCGGTGGAATCTTGGGCGTGGACAGAGGGCAAGTCGAAGCTGCAACTGCACTGGGAATGCCGCAACGCAAAATTATGAGAAAAATTATCTTGCCGCAAGCATTTTTCTCAATTCTTCCCCCAGCAACCAACCAGTTGAGCAATCTGATTAAAGATACATCACTGGTCTTCACGATAGCAGTGCTTGATCTCATGGCTCGGGCTTATCAAGCGTCGTCTTCCACGTTGCTTCCGTTGGATATGTTTCTTGAAGCTGGGGTTATCTATTTCATCTTTTACCTCATCCTATCCAAATTACTTGCGAGGTGGGAACTAAATGTCCAACGAAGTCGTAGTTAGTATCAAAAATCTCACAAAGAAATTTGGCGAACAAGTGGTGTTTGAAGATGTGTCGCTTGATGTCCATAAGAGCGAAGTTGTTGCCATTATAGGACCAAGCGGTGCCGGAAAGAGTACTATGATTCGGTGTATTAACAGACTGCACCCCTTTAATGACGGGCGACTGGAAGTGCTGGGACACGAATTGAAAGCAGGTCCAGCAATGCCGCCGAGAGACGTGTTGACCGATATTCGGCAACGAGTCGGTATGGTGTTTCAGACGTTTAACCTGTTTCCACACCTGAGTGTACTGGAGAACATTACTTTGGCACCCATGGAAGTCAACAAAATGTCCAAGAAAGCCGCAGGCAAACGCGCTATGGAACTGTTAGAGATGGTGGGGATGGTTCAGCACGCAGAGAAGTATCCAAAGAGATTATCCGGAGGGCAACAACAGCGAGTGGCGATTGCAAGGGCACTTGCGATGGAACCGGAAATCATGCTGTTTGACGAACCCACTTCAATGCTTGACCCGGAATTGGTCGGAGAGGTTCTGAGCGCAATTCAGCGATTGGCAAAGCGTGGAATGACTATGATTTTGGTCACGCATGAAATGATGTTTGCAAAGGAAGTAGCAGACACAGTGGTCATCATGGCGGACCACCAAATTGTTGAAAAGGGTAATGCACGAGAGGTGCTTGAATCTCCCCAAACAGACCGTGCTCAGTCTTTCTTGCACCGGGTTCTGCAACCTGTGGATACCTCAGATGAGATGTCCAATCTCGACTTTGTAGCGGACCACGGGGGCGATAGGTAATGCTGCAGATATTCCATTTGTATATCGGCAACATTTTAGAGGGCATATTAAAAGATTTCATTTTGACGCTTGTTGCAGTCATTCTCTCCATCATCTTGGGGATTCTGTTTGCTACAGGCAGACTCTATGGTCCACGCATCATTAAGATTATTATCACATGGTACGTAGAATTGATTCGGGGCTTACCTGCAATTCTACAGTTGTTCATTATCTTCTTTGGATTTACGCAAGTCGGCATCAACTTCTCACCGTTGCAGGCTGCCCTGATTTGGTTGGTGGCATACGGTACTGGCTATGCTGTTGAGATTTTCCGATCTGGAATCATGGACGTTGCTCAAGGTCAGCGTGAAGCTGCAAGTGCTCTGGGCTTGAGCCGGTGGGTAACAATGCGGAAAATTGTTATCCCACAGGCCTTCACAGTAATGCTTCCGGCCTTGATGAATTTCATTGTACTGCAGTTGAAGAACACCACACTTCTCTTTTTGATTGGATATACAGACACTATGGCTCAAGCACGCCTGGGTGCGGATGCTCTAGACAATCCCGGGCCCCTGTACCTGATGGCCGCTGGTGTGTATCTGATATTGGCTCTTATTATTGGAGCCATCGGAAACCGAATGGAGAAAAGAGCAGCTGCGTATCGATGATATCCTCCCGACGCTGACTATGAGTTCTAATAGAGTACAGACAGAGTACAGAAGCTGTACCGCGTTTCTCTTAACAGAGGCTGCGCGGTGCAGCTTATTTTTGCCTTCGTTCACTTGTTATTGTCACCGTCAACATTCCTGTAGGTGTTAGTAGATTCGGTTTGTAGAAATAAAGACGCCTCGATACGATGAGTGTGTACTGGGTCGTAGCCCTTAAAAACTCATGTAGGAGGCGTCACTATGAAGTCTAGACTGGTTAATGCTCAAAATCAACGAATTGAACGAATTTCCACTACAACTCTGGTCGTCGGGATTGACATCGCCAAGGAGAAACACGCTGCACAGGCTATCAATTTTAGAGGAATCGTCCTGAACAACAAACCTGTTGTGTTCGCAAATGATCTCTCCGGTTTTGAGCATCTGGGACAGACAATCCGCAAGCTGCAGAAAGCCCACAGCATGGACAACGTCATCATAGGTATGGAAAGCACGGGACATTACTGGTTCAACCTTTCGAACTGGCTTGTGAAGCAAGGCATTGACGTTGTGCTGGTCAATCCCATGACCACAAAACGCAACAAAGAAAACAGGGATAATTCTCCCTCCAAGAACGATCCAAAGGACGCACTCGTCATCGCTGACGTAGTCAGTCGTGGGTACTACACTCCCTTTTCTCCGAAAGAAGAAGCATTTCGCCGGATTCGAGTCGTCGTCACAAATAGAGAGCACTGGGTCGTTGAACGTGGACGCATTGAGAATCGCATTCACCGTTGGCTGGATATCCGTTTCCCTGAATATATACAAGCCTTTGAGGACCTTTTCAGCACTCGTTCTCTAGCGACATTACGTCGGTTCCCTGCTCCTTCAGACATGTTGAAACTCACACCGGAGCGGATGGTGAAAATCTGGGGAGAGTTCATGTCCAGACCCGGTGGCGCACGTGGAACACGTAAAGCCATGGAGCTTCTCCATCTAGCCAGACAGAGTGTTGGAGACACGGTTGCCTTGGAAGAAGACAAATGGGAACTGACGCACCTGGTGGACGAGTATGAAAGGGTCCAGAAAATTGTCGACGAGGCGGACGAGATGATTGAGAAGATACTGCCTGAGATTCCTGGCGCCGATCTCATTCGGTCTGCCGGCGCAACGATTCCTGCAACGGCTGCCATTTTAGCCTTTGGCGGTGATCTAAGTCAGTTGTCACACGGAAACCAATTGCTACGAAAAGCAGGATTGAACTTAGCGGAGCGAACTTCGGGCAAGTACAAGGGTCAAATCAAACTCACAAAGCGGGGAAATTCTCTGCTACGCAAGCACTTGTACTTCACTGTCTTTCACCTGCTGTCATATAACCAAGCGTTTCAAGCCCTGCATGCTCACAACATCGAAGTAAAACGGATGACAAAGATGCAATCCATGATGAAGCTCATCGGGAAGCTGGCTCGAATGCTTGTAGCCATGGTAAGGACAGGAGAAAAATTCAGTCAAGATAAAGCACAATTCTCAATAGCAGCTTAAGTCGTCTACCGCAACCAAACACGTAGGTTGGCTCATTCGCAGGATTTCACAAAGAAAGCACGGAGTACCGAGATTATTGCACTTTAGGGCATAGACCCGTTCCGTTAACGTTGATCGGACTCCACACCTTGGACAGATAGGACGAAGGAATGAAAGGGCATAGACCCATTGAGATATGGGAGTGTGAATCCCGAGGATCTTGTGGAGAGAGTCGTGCAGTAAAGCTATTTATGGAAGATGCTGTGAAATAAGACCGCACCTTTTGTTCCTGCATACTCTCAAGCGGATCTCCCTAGGCGGAATATCTACTTATCCTTACTCCATCCGAAACCAGGTAAATGAAATCCTGCGAATGAGCGAGCATTCGTGAGAAAGACCTTACTCTACGAGGGAGTTTCAGAATGAGTAAAATCGTACTTTGCATCACGACTTTACACAATTCCTATTAGTTCAGCAGGTAATTATCTGGGGATTCAGAATACTAACCATATGGTTGTTTGTACAAGATAGAGAAGATGGATGTAGAAATAGATAAGAGGGGAAAAGGGTATGGAAAACACAAAAGCAGGTTCAGTTGCGTTTTGCAGGCGTTATTCATTATCTGGGGCGCAGGTCCATGAGTAGGGAGGCTCAGGTGCTTGCGCGCTGGCTGACAGAGTCTGAGAAAACTGTGGTTTTGACGGGGGCAGGCATTTCAACAGAGAGCGGTGTGCCAGATTTGAGAACAAAATCTGGGTGGTGGAAGAGTATTAATCCAGCTTCTGTTGCTACAGCAGAGACAGTTCGAGAAAATTATTTGCTGTTTCGAGATTTTTACAGCCATCGTATTTCCAGTCTTCAAAATCTGCAGCCGAACCTGGGTCATCGCATCCTTGCAGATTGGGAACGGCGGGGACTCATATCTGCAATTGCAACTCAAAACGTAGACGGCTTTCACCAATCTGCCGGGAGCAAAACAGTCTATGAGCTTCATGGGTCGATTCATCGGTGCTATTGTCATTCTTGCCGCGCAGAGACCAGCATTGTTAAATTTCTTACAGGTCAGTCTTGTACGTATTGCGGAGGTGTGCTTCGTCCAGGGGTGGTTCTGTTCGATGAGTCTGTGCCCGAAGACACGTGGCATCAGGCACTGAGAGCCATATCCGCGGCTCATCTGGTTCTGGTCATTGGAACCAGCTTAAATGTTTATCCTGTCAATCGTCTGCTATCTTTGACAGCTGGTAAGAGGGTTGCTATTAATGCGGAAGAGACAGAGTCGCACGGAAGCTTTGATTTGGTTCTGCACAGTCGAGCAGGTGAGTATCTGAGGAAGATTGATAACTTATTGGCAGAAAGCAACCCCAGCATTTCGTGACAATAATTGAACGAACACGGTCCGTTTCTTCAACACACTTGTGTCATGCTTATTTATCTAGAGTTGCATTTCGGTTTCTTTAAATTTTGGCTCTGTTAATAGGAAAGAACTGAAATAAGGCAATCAGAGTGATGCCCAAGAAATAGTGAATTGGGAGCACATTGGTGTACCAGCGAGTCATTGCGGCTCCAACCGGATTTATGAGTACAAGTGCTGCCACCATCCCTGCAACTGCGAAGCTCTTTCGAATTGAGGGCAGGGTGTCCCAAGTTTTGACGGTGCGGCTTACGGTGAACAAATAGGGAGCTAGGGCCAAAATGATGTAATGGTTCTCAATAACCGGCGAGAAGAGTACAAGGGACAGCACTAGCATTCCAATCTGACGCTCAACTTGGTCGGTATAACCGTGCCTTGACAACAGCTTTATGCTCATGAGGCTTAGTACCGCAATCACAAAGACCGCAAACGTTGCATTGATGACTGCTGGCGTTATCCAAGGAAGACCGCCGTGACGGAGCAATTGCAGGACTCCTTTAATAGAAGAGTTCCAAGGAGCAGTCCCGCCGTTGCCGTTGAGAACAGCACTTCTGTGTGCCATTGCTCCAAAGTGAAAGGTGTAATAGATAATTGGCTTCCAGCCAAGGACAATTGCAGTAAGACTTGTACCAAACAGAATTGTAAGGAGTGCACTGACGGATGTTCGCGGGTGTTTTATTACGAAGACAAACATGAGTATAACAGGGGTAACTTTGAATAAGACAGCAAGTCCGAGAGGGATGCCCGCAAGGGCTGACCGCTTGCTATAGTTTTGAAGATAAAAGGTCAGAATGACGAGGAAAAACACAAGAGAGTCACTGTTACCCCAATAGATGTCACTTCGAAAAGGCCGCCAGAAAAGTGAGATGGACAAGAGCAGTACTATTAATAAGCCTGAAGAGCGTCTGTTGCCGTGTTGCTGCTGAATCATCCTCAGCAGCAACACTACAGCTCCGAGAAAGCTGAGCGTCAATATAGAGTCCCAAACCAGATTAGCAATATGTACAGGGAGCGCAGCAATCCAACTAAATAAGACTGCGAACTGAGGTGGGTAGAGATACTGACTGCCCCCGTTCAGGTGCCAGGGTGTTCCTTGCAAATAATTGTGTATCCAGTGTAGCTCGTGTTGGCGACTGTACAAAAAAGAGGGCGGCTGATGGTTCCACACCACTTTAAAAGCGTACTCATACCAACCAAAGTCAAATAACCGGCTCGTTTTGGAAAGGGGAAATGCGGTAAAAGCGCGAACTAAAAATAAACCCGTCGAAAAAACGAAAAAGAACCCTATGAACAGATTGAGGACGACTTGTCTGTTTAGCACCTTTTTTGTCGATTGCGGTTGCTGCTGATTCACATTAGTCACTCCGTCCCACCACTCTAAGATGATTCTAGGTAGTTTGTCCGAGTACCGTCAATAGCATCTTTGGTTTACGAGCAGTTCATGTGAATCCTACAAAACTGTTGGGGGCGTGAATAAAGTGAAAGGCAACTTCAGTAGGAAGAATGCTTTGTTCTGGGGAGAATTCATTTTGGCTGCGGAACAGCTTTACAAGCGGGGAGAAAAGGACCCGGTTGGAGCCGTGAGACTTCCGGGACAATGGAGACGAACACAAAATATTGCGATGCAAGCGAGGGTGGAGTTTCTCCATCAATCCGAGTTTATTGGCTTTACAGCCAGAGACCTTGATAACCCTCAGCATGAAGCAATTGTGTTTCATGGCAGTCAGACTATTTTTGATTGGATTGACGACTTCGAATTTTCATTGGATTCATTTCCTTATATCGGAACAAACTGGTCATCCGACATGCCTGTCAGAACAGAGTACGGGTTTACACAATTATATGAGTCTCTTCGGTTCACTGATGTAGAAACAGGAACAGTGCAATCGTTAGCACAGTTCCTGAGTACTGTATCAAACGAAGTCTCATACACAGTGGCGGGGCACAGTCTAGGCGGTGCTTTAGCTGCTCTCCACGGAGCTGCCGTTGGTTATCGGGGGGCGCATGTCACGTCCTACACGTACGCAGCTCCAATGGTGGGAGACAAGGCTTTTGCGGAAGCCTATCAATCGCTGGTTAAGACTAGCTATACAATTGTGAACAAACCTGACATTGTACCAAAATTACCGGGATCGCTTTTACAATACGACTCTATTCCGCAAATGATTTTAATTAACTCACTGGAGTATCCGGAAATCAAACATTGTCTGACCTGCTATCACCATTTGACGAGTTACTTGTATACGCTGGGCTGCAGTGACTGCGACTTAGGCTTGTGCCGTCGACAAACTCGTCAATCCTGACGACGCCATTTGTTGACAACTGCATTGACATGGGGCTTCCACTGGCTTATGATGGCGATTAAGTTTCCCCTATGTTCCTCGCTGTGCAGAACACTTCCATGGTATTCCATCCTACACCAGATTATTCCACACTAAAATTAGACACAAAATGCAATCTAGTTTTCGAACAATAAGAGCAGGTGCGTTTATTTCTAGTAGTTTCGGGAAATAGCTAGAGTATAAACGCTGCCTAATGACAAGTCGCTTTGCTTCGGTATCATCTGCTGAAGGAGATTGAGCCGAAAATACTTGTCAGTGAGGTAAGAATGCTGCAAATGTTCGTATTGATAGCGGCAAAAACAGCTAAGTTACCCGTCGAATTGTCGTGCTTGGGGCTTTACGTATGGACATGAAAAACTTACACTGTATCTTCGTGAGCAATTCTACGCCAAGGTTGATTGAATAGAATCACTTTGGTACACGCAATCTTTGCCGGGATTTCTCTACCAATCATAGTAATTGAGAGAAGCGGCGAAGTAGTTTCGAAACAAGGATGCGGTGGTCTGTAGTCAGATACAGACAGCACGAGAAATTTGTCTCTGTCTCGGCATGTACGAACCTTGTGGCGAAAGAAAGGTGAGAACGATGAAACAGTTTTTTGGAGTGCTCCTGATGGGAATGTGTCTCGCATTTCTAGTCAGCGGCATAACAACGTCAGAGCATGCTCAAGCAATCGCTGTGAAACCACAGCCATTGACTGTCACGGATGGGCAACCCCATTATTTGGCAAGCCGATTGGTGAATCCATTGGTGAATCCATTGAGCCAACCTGTCGCAATTACGAAAACAATTGCCATGCCCGCGCAAGGACCCGCCTTTGGCAATCCTTATGGGACCACACATACATCATCTGAAATCAACAAAAAGTTGACAGCCCATTTTGCCACTGCGACAGGACAGTCATCTGCCACACAGCAGAGCAACTCAGCAAGCAGCAACTCGGCAAGCAGTAAAAAGGCTGCAAACCAATCGAACAAGTCAACGTCAAAAGCGAAACCTCAACATAAATCGAAAGTCAAACCTACTTTGACGCCCCGTATGACCGTACCTTCCCAGCTCATCCCTATTTACAAGGGGGCGGGGAAACGGTATTCAATTCCCTGGACTGTGTTGGCAGCCATTCACGATGTGGAGACGCATTTTGCAGTGAGCCATTTTCCGGTGAGCAGTGCTGGAGCGCGGGGTCCAATGCAGTTTATGCCAGCCGTTTTTGCTAAATACGGTGTCACTGCACCAGGCCAGCACGGCAATCCCAATATCTTGAATGTTCCAGATGCCGTTTATTCAGCAGCCCATATGCTCGCTCAGGATGGCTATCATAACAGCCCGTCGAGGGCGGTGTACTTGTACAACCATTCTTGGGGTTACGTACACCGTGTACTGTATCTAGCAGGGCTCCACTGATTGCCGCCAAAGAGAACCGAGAAGTAGATTTGCTATGCAAGGCTAACTTTAAGTCCAGTCGTTATAGATAAGATGATGTTAGATGCTTTTAGGAAAAGCGTTGCGGGACTGTCCCAAAGAGACCATTCTACTCGAATGGGGACAGTTCCGTTTTCTTGTTTTTTGCGAGGCCCAGAGGGTGGTAAAATGAACTCCTGAGAATTGTGCAGGCCCGACTCCACGTGAGTATTCGACGAATACAGGAGTGATACTGGTTATGTCTCATGCGATTGCTGTAATTACGGACGTACATGGAAATTATCATGCATTGAAAGCGGTGTTGAGTCGTCTTGATAAGTTCGAGAGTGTGGAACGAATTTACTGTCTTGGCGACATGATTGCCTTGGGACCAAATACGAATGAAGTCTTGTCAGAACTCTTTGCCAGGTCAGATGTATCCATGGTTCTTGGCAATCACGAGGATGCAGTACTAAGGCTCCTGGACGGGCAACGTTCGGACGAAAGTGAGGAAGCTTTTCTGCACCACCAGTGGGTGGCGCAGGGACTCGCTGGGCAGTATGCAGACTTGCTGCGCAAGTTGCCTCGCTCTCTTACCGTTCGTCACGGCAACAGTACTTTTAGGTTCCTGCACTATCACCTGGGTGATAAGGAGCAGTTTCTGCCAATCGAAAATGATGTAACCAGTGAGCGGCTGGATTCTCTGTATGCGGGCCAAGACATTCAACTGGTTGGCTTTGGTCACCATCATCCAGTCCATTTACTTCGCTCCCCGACCCGAATTTATGTGAACCCTGGTGCATTGGGATGTAACCGGCAGGCTCAAGCACGCTATGCTGTCGTGGACATTACGGATACGGGACCTCATGTTCGCTTGGAACACGTCACATACGATAATACCGAGTTTCTCCAGTTGTACGACAAACTTGATGTGCCAGCGAAAGAATTGATTTTAGACATGTTTCACGGAGAACGTGCTTTGTAAGACAATCAGCACGGATGTGGTGCGGGGTAGCAACTTCAGACGAAAGCAACACTATTTTGACATTTTGATTAAGGGTCTTGGAAAGCGCTTTACACTGGCTTTTTATGCGAATACTGTGAAAGTAGTAACAGAGTCCAAGAGGGGGATGCTCGTATGGCTCACGATGCGATACGTAACGAAGAGGCGTTTGCTCGATTTAGACAGAACACCATCGGTTACAATTTGACGTTTGAGTCTCCGTACGGGGCGCAGCGGTTGGTATACGCGGATTGGACGGCAAGCGGAAGATTGTATCAACCAGTGGAAGACGTGGTGACGTCACGGTTTGGGCCCTATATGGCTAACACCCACTCTGGCGCGAGTACCACAGGCAGTGTCATGACAGAAGCCTATCATCAGGCATCGCGGAAAATCAAGTTGTTTGTCGGAGCAGCAGAAAATGATGTGCTTCTACCCGCAGGCACCGGTGCCACAGGGGCAGTTAACAAGCTTCAACGGCTGCTGGGACTGCGCGTTCACGAAAAGAGACAAAGTCAGACGAAGGTACCTGAAGAAGAACGCCCGGTCATCTTTGTTTCTCATATGGAGCACCACTCAAACCACACTTCATGGTTGGAAACTATTGGAGATGTGGCGGTGCTGGAGCCGGACAGCGAAGGAATGATAAGTCCGCGTAACCTCGATGCGGTTCTGCTGGAATACGGTGACCGGCAGTTGAAAATTGGAGCCTTTACAGCCGCCTCTAACGTGTCAGGAATTGTTTCTCCCTATTATGAACTTGCACGTATTATGCATAAGCACGACGGCTTGTGTTTTGTAGACTTCGCTGCGGCTGCACCGTATATTCCGGTAAACATGCATCCCGCTGATGACACAGCCGCGCTTGATGCCGTCTACTTTTCTCCGCACAAGTTCTTGGGAGGACCAGGGAGCAGCGGAATACTCGTCTTCAACCGCAACCTGTATTCAAATCGGATTCCTGATGAGCCAGGGGGAGGCACAGTCCACTTTACAAATCCTTGGGGCGAAGTCGCCTATTTTGAAGAGATTGAGGCCAGAGAAGACGGGGGGACTCCTGGCATACTGCAGTTGATTCGGGCGGAGTTGGCGTTTGAAGTAAAACGGCAACTGCTAGAAGCAGGGATGATGGAACGGGAGAAGCAAATGACAGCTTACTTTTTGGCGGGCCTCCGAACAGTGCCTCATCTCGAAATCATTGCAAACCATGTTGATGAACGACTGGCAGTGTTTTCCGTCTACTTTGTGCACCTGCACTACAACCTAGTTGTGCGTCTTCTAAACGACAGATTTGGAATTCAAAGCCGAGGCGGCTGCTCCTGTGCAGGCACTTATGGGCACTATTTGTTTGACGTAGACCAAGAAACTTCGAAACACATCTCCGATTCAATCCTCAGGCAGGACGAATCCACTCGCCCCGGCTGGATTCGCATCTCTCTGCATCCCATGATGACAGACGAGGAACTGGACTTCATTTTATACGCATTGCACCAAATATCAGCTCACGGAAATCACTGGTCAGACGCCTATACCTACGACAAACGCAAGAATGAGTTTATTCATGCCTATGATGTGGAGAGAAATGTCAGTGAATGGTTTCAGCTAAAGTGAAATGAGGTAAGTCATTTAACGGATTTGCCTGGGAAATGAAATTCATTTAAAAACCTCTGACGGTTAGTCACAGCGGGACTTTATGCACTTGTGGCTGCCATCTTTTGATATTGTTTTGATATTTGATTTCTACGATTCCTGCCGAATGGTGGTCTCTCTGACATCTATCACTTTTTCACCTGAGGAAGTGGGAATCGTGAGAAAAAAGAAACTGTTCATTGGACTGGCAATAGGATTTGTAGCAGCAGTGGGAGGAGTCATAGGCGCAGTTTACGCAGCGGTTCAGTATCTTCCGTTTCAGATGGGAAAACTCGAAGAAACATCGCAGCCGACTGTGGTCTACGATGGCAACGGTCATCGCTATATTTCAATTGCGGCTCCCGGGGCTTCATCATTGCCCTACAAAGATATTCCGAAAAACCTTCAAAACGCTTTGGTTGCGACCGAGGACCATGGGTATTGGACCAATTCAAGTTTCGATCTCAGAGGGGTTTTGCGCTCTGCTTACGTTGATTTACGCAGCGGCAGTTTGGCGCAGGGTGGAAGTACCATAGAGGAACAATTAGCAAAGATTGTTTATCTGAATGATAAAAAGACGTTTACGAGAAAATTTCAGCAGATTTTGTTGGGCATGAAAATTGAACGGCACTTTACCAAAAAGCAGATTATTACCATGTATTTTAATAAGGTGTTCTTTGGCGATCACGCTGTCGGCATCGAAGAAGCTGCTCAACGCTATTACAACATCGATTTGCGGCACAGCAAAAAGGGTCTCACTCTGGACCAGGCAGCAATGTTGGCGGGCCTGCCGCAAGCCCCGTCTGCCTATAATCCTCTTTTGCATCCGAAAGCTGCATTGCAGCGGCGCAATGAGGTACTCCAGAACATGGCGAAGTATGGATATATTACGAAGCAGCAAGCTGCAAAGGCTGAAAAACAGCCGATTCAGGCCAAGAAGGACCATGCAGTGCCTGGCGACCCGTGGTCCCAGCACCCGCTGTTTACCAATGTTTTGTTTACTCAAGCTCAAAAACACGGAATTTCTGAGCAGGCCTTAATGCAAGGCGGACTCAAAATTTACACGACAGTAGACCCAAAAGTTCAATCGGCTGTACACAAGGTTTTTTGGAGTAAGAACTATCATGGACTCTGGCCCGGTCCGACTTCAGGTACGGTCGTAGAGGGCGGCGCTGTCTTTCTCAATCCGAAAACCGGAGGAATGTTGGGTGCTGCCGGCAGCAGACAGCAAGGCTTTACGCGGTTGGGACTGGACAGAGTCTACTCAACAAGCTCACCGGGATCGTCGATTAAGCCGATTATGGACTACGGCCCGGCCATTCAGACTGGGAACTGGGGACCTTTGTCCATCTTGGATGACCATCCCCACAATTTTGGTGATGGGTACTATCCCCGCAACTGGAATGCCAACGCTCCGACCAGGATTACCTTGCAATATGGTCTCCAATGGTCGCAGAATGTCGCATCCGTATGGTTGCTTCAGCAGATTGGCTTGAGGACAGGAGAATCATTTGCAGCCAAAGACGGTATTCCGGTTTCCAAGGCCAACCAGAACCATTTGGGCGTTGCCATCGGCGGCGCTATGCAAGTGAGCCCAATCCAGATGGCGCAGGCTTATGAGCCCTTTGACAACAATGGAGTTCAATTGAAAGCTCATCTCATAACGAAGGTTGTAAACAGTAAGGGGCAGATACTCTATCAGTACCAACCACATGACACAAACGTCATGAAGCAGTCCACGGCTTCAAAGCTAACTCGCTTGATGCTCGATGTTGTGGATTACGGAACTGGTCAGCTTGCCAAGGTTCCGGGCTGGGGAGTAGCCGGCAAGACAGGGACGGTGCAGTACAATCCTGGATTATCAGGAAAGCATCCAAACTGGGTGCGAAACGGTTGGTTTGACGGATATACACCCACAATGGTGGGTGCGGTATACATGGGCTATGACAACAGCAGCTCCAAGTACCATCTGACCATGTATCCGCATGATCCGTCCGGCAACTGCGCCGCAATTTTCGGAAGCATTGTCAAGCTTGCAACTCAAGGACAACAAGGGCAACAGTTTTCAGTGCAGCCCTATCCTGCGTGGCAGGGAACGGCAAACGCGGCCAATTCCATCAAGACTCCAGTCACAGGGGCGAAGGCTTCTTACAATGCTGCGAACAATACAGTTCAGTTAAGTTGGAACTCTATGTTTAAGAACAGTGTTGAATACAAGGTAACCAGGCAAGGGTCACCGGTAGCGAACGCCTTTCAGAACGGGTCAGGAGGAAACAGCGCGAACCAGGCTTCGTCAGGAGGAAACAAATCCGCCCCGCAGCAGGTTGGCATTACATCGTCTACTTCACTGACAGACAAGTCGACCCAGCAAGGGTATGTGTACACGTACACGATTCAGGCCATCGACCCAACGACAAAGACAAATATCGGGTCTCCGGCTACTGCCCAAGTTGTCACTGTGGTGAATGGAAATGGCGGAAACGGTGCACAATCAGGGAACAGTGGTAACAGTACACAGTCCGGAAACGGTACCGGCAACAGCACAGGCAAATCCGGAGGCGGTACAGGTAACAGTAGTGGCAACAGTACAGGCAATAGTACGAAATCCGGAAGCGGTACAAGCAACAGCACAGGGAACAGTACGGGCAACAGTACGAAATCCGGAGGCGGCACTGGCAGCAGTACAGGTAACAGTACAAAATCTGGAGGCGGCGGAACAGGCAACAGCACGGGTAACAGCACCCAGTCTGGGAATGGTACAACTAAGGGGAAGAAATCCTGACAGAGAACGGGTCAAGTGGTATACACGGGTGACAGACAGGCTAGCGAGGGATAAGCATGCAGCTTAGACGGAGATTGGCCAGGAAGAGGCGTCGACATCAGCAACCGGAGGAGACAATCGAAGAACGTTCACTCCTCATGAGGTTGAACGTGATTTACGGATTCGTCTTCTTGGCGTTCGTGTCTCTGATTCTACGGCTCGGGTACCTACAGGTGGTAAACGGGCCGTACTACCAAACAGCAGCAATGACGACGACAATGCAGAAAATACCGGTTTTGCCAGCCAGGGGCCGTATATATGACAATAATGGGAACTTGCTGGCGTATGACGAACCGTATTACAGTGTGTTTTTGACGCAACTCAAAAATGTACATCAAAACCTGCAGCAGATTTCCGTGTTCCTTGCACCTGGATTCAATACCACACCGGATAAGATTTTGAAAACCATTCACCAGCAGAAGAACTATGCTACCATCCGCTTGTTTCGAAATATATCCAATCAACAACTCGCATTTGTGACGGAAAACCAGAGCCGTTTGCCGGGAGTCACGGTGGAACTTGACTCCCAGCGTCGATACACCAATGCAGATTTGGCGGGCCATGTCCTGGGATTTGTCCGCCCTATTACAGCCCAAACAAAAGCGCATTATGTAGATAAATTGGGTTATTTGCCGAATCAAAAAGTTGGTCAGAGCGGAATTGAATTGCAATATGAGAAATTGCTTCAAGGCAAGACGGGCTACCAGTTGGTGAAGGTCAATAACAAGGGCACATCGATGCAGCGCATTGGACTCGACCCTGCTCCCGTTGGGGGAAGAAATTTGCAGTTAACCATTGACGGCAGAGTTCAGGCCAGTACGCAAGAGTCAATCATGACTATGATTGACCACTCTAAATACAAAAAAACCATCAATGATGCTGCAGCAGTGATGCTCGACGTGAAAACGGGAGGAGTGTTGGCTCTCGCCAGCTACCCCTACTATGACCCGAATTGGTACACTGTAGCAGGACGGCTGAAGAGCCATCTGCATTACCTGAATACTTCAGGGGCTCAAGAAAACAACGTTATTCAAAATCCTAACTATCCCGGTTCAACGGTAAAACCGGCTAACCTTATAACGGGATTGGAGACCGGTGCTATAACACCAGGGACTGCATACTACGTTCCGTACTCAATTCACATTTCCTCTGCAACAAAACATGATGATGCACCCCATGGATTTGTGAATAATGTCAAAGCCGTTGCAGTGTCTTCGGACGTATTCTTTTATCAGCTAGGGTTGCGAATTGGTGGATGGCTGGGAGCTTCTCCAAATTACGGAGGTGCTCCGGCAGGCGGTGTCTCCATACAGACTTGGCGCAACACGTATTTTGCGAGGGGACTTGTAAAGCTGTTTGAAGGAGAGAGACGCCTTGGTATGGGGCAGTTGACCCATATTGATTTGCCTGGGGAAGAGGCTGGCAGGTTTTATATGATGGATGCCCGAAAGAACTATGCGGCTGTACCATTTCCACTGGAAAAAGCGAAAGAGGACTTGAATAAACAGCACAGATTTGTAAACTATAGTACACCGGTAAGTTTAGCGTTATCGGCAATTGGTCAGGAGCAGCAGTTCACTCCGATTCAGCTTGCACAATATGTGGCCACGATAGCAAATAACGGAACGAAATTGCAGCCGCATTTACTAAAGGCCGTCTTGGAATCTGGAATTGAGCAGCATTTAACACCGGCAGTTAAGGTGATTCGCACAAACCCGAAAAAAATACAGGATAAGTTAAATTTTAATTTAAGATACTTGCATCTAGCTCAACAAGGTATGTATGGTGTATGTAACGATACTTATGGTACCGCTTATGCAGATTTTCGCAGTGCACCGTACAAGGCTGCCGGAAAGACAGGAACAGCTGATATCTATTTAAATGGTGTCCATATGACGAATTCTGTTTTCATTGCTTACGCTCCATATAAGAATCCCCAGGTGGCAGTCGCCGTGATGGTTCCTGGCGGAGGGTACGGAGCTCAGTCGGCTGCGTTAGTCGCTCGCCAGATGTTGGATTCTTATTTTAAGGAGCAACATGAGTTTTTTCCGAAAAACCAGTGGACCTCGTCTTCGGTTCCGTCGGACTGGAAGTTGCGTCCGGCTTACACGAATGTGGAGAAGGCGTATTAGAAGGGAAGAGAACACATGGATGTAAGTATAATCATTCCTACGTTTAACGAAAAAGGCAATGTAGGTACCATTGTTGAAAGAATTGAAGCTGCTTTAGCAACGACGAGTTACAGTTATGAAATCTGGTTCGTTGACGACAGTGAGGATGATACACCAGACTTCCTTTCGGAGATTGCAAATGCAGATCCAAAAGTGCGTTACGTGCATAGAGATACAGACAGAGGCCTAGCAACAGCCGTGGTTGAGGGGTTTCGAAGAGCGTCAGGAAATCACCTGATTGTGATGGACGCGGATCTTCAGCATCCTCCTGAATTACTTCCGATTATGATTGAGCGGCTGATTGAAGGGATTGAGGTACTGATTCCAAGCCGTTTTGTACGAGGTGGTTCAGACGGCGGTTTAAATACATTTAGGAAATTCGTTTCGTGGACAGCCCGAACGATTGCAAGGATATCGATACGACGCCTGAGGGATGTTTCTGATTGCACAGGAGGTTACTTTGGTGTACGTAGAAGTGTAATTGAAGGAGTAGAGCTAAGCCCGGTTGGATGGAAGATACTGATGGAAATTCTCGTGAAAGGCCACTACTCGACTGTTCACGAATTACCTTACAAGTTTGTCTCAAGGCAGGCAGGACAATCCAAAATGAGTGTCCACGAACAGTGGAACTACCTGCGTCATATTGTGAAGCTGGTGAAAGGCAGCCCAGAAGACCGCAGGTTTTATATGTTTTGCTTAGTAGGATCAATGGGTGTCATTGTCAATCTTACGTCGATGGCTATCTTTTCCCATGCCTTTCAGTTCGGCACCATTGCTGCATCTACAGTAGCTTCTTTGATTGCCATGGCCCACAACTTTCTATGGAATGACAGAGTGACTTGGCGAGGTCATGCAAATCCAATTCTATGGAGGCGTGTGTTGCAGTTTCCTTTGTTTGTGTTGATTTCAGCCGTCGGCGTGGCTGTCACAGCCCTGTTTGCCAGGCTTGCAGTGGAAATTGGGTGGAATGAACTGGTCGGACAACTCATGGGAATTGTCGTGGCAACAGGATGGGGATTTTTGGCGAATAATAAATGGACTTGGAAACAGGAACAGAAAAAAGTTGCCAAGGTTACGGTGACCCAAGAATACCTCTAGTTTGGGATGAAGGCGGAGGCAGTCACATGAGTACAAGTGATGTAGAAAATGTTTTTTCAGAGGTCTTGACTCTGTGGGACGCAATGAAAACCAGCAGTCCAGATGAAGCTGCCGCAGATGCAGATAAATTTCAAATGAAGTTCTACGAAATGATTGAAAAACTGCGAGATTGGGTTAAAACTCTGCCCCATCCGCCGTCTGATTTGGAGGCGGCACAGGACAATGCTTTGATTGCTTGGCTCGTCGAACAAATGCCAGATCCTTTGCAGATTCCCTTCGAAACGGAGTTGGAACTCATTTTGGAGGGAACTGAACGAGTGAACGATACGTCAGAGCAGTCTTAATGGCCCGCTGTGGTTTGGTCATACTTTTGGCGATTCAATTGAATGGCAAACGTGGGCGATGTCCTTTGTGTTTGTTAATCTAGGCGTACTGTGCTCCATTTTTTTCTTTTTCTGCGGCTTTCGGCAAGCACACGTCAATTGTTGTGCCTTCGCCTTGTTGACTTTGAATTGTCATCGTGCCGTGGTGCTGTTCAACGATTCTGTAGCAAATCATAAGTCCCAGGCCATTGCCGTCTTCCTTTGTGGTGTAGAACGGCTCTCCGAGTTTCACAAGTTTATTCTCCGGTATACCGCACCCATCATCGGTTATTCGTACCGCAACTAAATTCTCTTGCTTTTCGTAGAGGAATACTTTTATCAGTCCACCGTCGCTCACATCAATGGCTTCAATTGAGTTTTTCAACAGGTTTACAAACACCTGTTTTAGTTGGTCTGGAGCACAATTTACCATTGAATCGGACTCGAGGTGGAGCACAATGTCTGCGTCTTTCATGATGGCCTGAGTGTTTAAGAGTTCAGCTACGTCAGCCAGGAGGGTCCGAAGGCTCACAGGTTTCAGTTCGGCCCGAGGAGGTTTGGCCAGCAGCATAAATTCACTGATGATGTTTTTCATTCGCTCGGTCTCACCTGCAATGGTATCGATGTAGCGTTCATCATATGCCTGTTGTGACTTGAGCAGTTGTATGAAGCCTTGTACCACTGTCAGCGGATTGCGAATCTCATGTGCAACGCCTGCAGCAAATTCACCGACTGTATTCAGTTTATCTGCCTTATGGACAAAGGCCTGCATCCGTTTCATTTCTGTAATATCTTCTGCAATCCCGTAGATTTCAACAATCGACCCGTCTATTTGAATAGGGAGCATTGTGACATTAAATGTGCAGGGTTCGTTTGTAGACGAACAGACAGCCAGTTCAATGTTTTTTTGTGCCGAACCGGATAAGGTGGCCTGAAAAGTGCGCAAGGCGGTCTTTTTGCTGAAGCGATTAAGGGTGGATAAGTAACGCAATCCTAGTAGCTCAAGGCGGTTATACCCCAGCTTTCGCGATGCTGCCTGACTTATTTCTAGGAGTCTGCCTTCAGAATTTAACCGAAACAGGATTTTTGGGCTGTTGTCGAAAAGTGATATACGTTCAGACTGCATTTGTTCGATATGCTTCTTGAGAGACTTTCTCATTGTATCTACGCCTGCAATCAGCGAAGAGATTTCGTCATCTCCGGATATAGGTGGAACGGGAACATCGAATTTCTCTTCGGAGTACGCACGGACGGATTGGGTCAATTCAGTAACGGGCTGAACAATAGACTGCACTTTACGCAGGCTCAATACAAAGATGAAGACGCTGACAAGTATGGACATGACCTCTACGATGCCCCACCACAAGTGAGTTAAAAGCATGAACTGTGATTCCTGGTGACTCTCATTCACGCCGATGTTCTGGAGGGCTTGGGTTGCGGCTAATGTAAATTTCGAAAATTGCTGTTGTCCCTGTTCTAAGGCTGTTTGCTTGACGCTATGGGTTGTCTGCATTGTCTGCACTTGAGGCAATCCATAGTTTTCTCTCCACACTCTTCCATCTTGCAGCATACGCTGTATTTCGGGTTTAACTTTTTGGGGTGCAGCTGCAGAGTTGAGCATGAGGTCAATACTGGAAGACGTTTGATTAAATGATTTCGTACCTTTGGTAAACGATGTGAGAAGCGAAGTATTTCCGGTTAAATCGTACCCTCTTTGACCAGACTCTTCCTCGGTCAGCGCCAGTTCTGCCAGAAATATCTGGTGCTGAAGGTTTTTCAGTGTTTGTACTTTGGCATGCATTCGCGCGGCGGCCATGTGAATGGCAATGTGTGAAGCAATCAGTAATAAAATAAGAGGAAGAAACATTGTGACCATGGTTGTTACGAGCCGGCTTACCAGTTTGTCCTTGGCAAAAATCTGTTTGGCTTTTATTCCTACCACTTAGATTCCCCGTTCCCTCTACAACCTGTTGTTAGGAGTACCCATTAGATGAATCTACGCCCTTAATCTATTACCATACTTTGTGGGTGAATATTCCACACATGTCTATTGAATTATTTTTTCTAGTAAAAACAGACTATTCCTTCAATCACAAAGTGTTTTACCAAATAATTTAAATGGAACAAAATTCCTGTACCGACACACAGCGCATTTGCCAATGCAATATCAGCATGCGATGATGAGTAGTGGTTTTTACTTCGGAGGGATTAAAATGCGTCATTTACAACTAGAGCAGAAAGCCGCCTACAAATGGTGGATTCTCGGAAATGTTTCGATAGGAACGTTTATGGCAACTCTCGACGGGAGCATTGCGAATGTCGGATTGCCGACGATATCCGAGTCACTGCACGTACCTTTGCATCTCGTGCAGTGGGTTGTCACCGCGTATTTGCTGACAATTGCCGCCATGTTGCCCTTGGTTGGCAAATTGGCCGATATGTGGGGAAGAGGGCGTTTATACAACATTGGGTTTCTGGTCTTCGGTGCAGGATCTGCGTTTTGTGGATTATCAAATAACATTACCTTGTTGATTTTATCCAGGACTTTTCAGGCCCTTGGCGCTTCCTTGCTGATGGCCAACAGCCAGGCCTTGATAGTAACTACATTTCCTGTCAAGCAACGGGGCAGAGCCTTCGGAATTATCGGGACTACCGTGTCACTGGGTGCTTTGACCGGTCCGGCAGTCGGCGGAGTCCTGATTGGATTCTTTGGGTGGCCCTCGATATTTTGGGTAAATGTCCCCATTTCCGTATTTGGATTTATCTTGGGGCTCTTCATGCTGCCAAAGAGCAAACGCCATCAAGACGGGCGTGCGTTTGACTATGCTGGTTCAATTCTGTTCATCGTGGGAATTGTAGCCCTTCTTTACACGGTATCAAATGGAGAAGTCTGGGGTTGGTCATCTTCTATTACTCTAGTCGGTCTCATGTTGGCTGTTTTTTTGCTGGCTGGCTTTGGCTTCCGGGAACGGTTTGCATCGAGTCCAATGATTGACTTTGCATTGTATAAAAGCCGTACGTTTTCTGCTGGGAGTCTTGCTGCCATGCTGTCCTTCATTTCCTTGTTTTGTACGAACACCATGATGCCGTTTTACATGGAAGATGTCCTCCACTTCAGTCCGCAGGTTACAGGCTGGGGAATGATGGCGTATCCTGTGTCAATGGCAGTGGTTGCACCTTTTTCTGGCTGGTTGTCGGATAAAATTGGGCCTTATGTCCTTACGACGGGCGGGCTTCTGCTCAACGCCGCTGGGTTTGTCCTGCTGAACCTGTTGTCGACACATGTGTCCGTATGGAGCGTATGGATTCATATGGCTGTATTCGGAATTGGGCAAGGCATGTTTCAATCTCCGAACAACTCCAGCATTATGGGGACGGCTCCGAAGTCGAAGGTGGGGTCTGTCGGTGGATTAAATGCACTTGTGCGCAATATTGGTATGATTTTCGGCATCGCGTTGTCAGTGTCGCTGTTCTCGTTTCGACTGCATCTCTTGACAGGAGGAAGCTATACAGGGGTTCCCACCCATGTTTCGACAACTGCCTTTATGACAGCACTGCACACGGTTTTCTGGGCAGCAGCGGTTGCCTGTATTGTAGGAGCTGTTGCTTCTTCACTTCGTGAACGGCGTACATCCCCGTCGGCTGCGTCAGCATAAGTTACAAAAGGGATTTTTATCTATTAATTGTTCTATTATTTTTCAAAATGACTCTCCCATATTTCATAGTCTAGTGATACACTAAGATTGTCGAAATATGCTGATAGAAAGGAGAGTCGGGCGTTTGAAGTGGAGAAGACGCATGTTTTTGTCCTCCAGCACAGTTGCCTTGCTGCTCGGTTCTCTCATAACTACCTCCTATGCAACCAGTCTTTCACAGAATCAGAAAAAGTTAAAGGAGAAGCAGCAACAGGCTAAAGTGTTGCAAAATAAGACGGACTCCACTGCCAGCCAGATTCAACAGAAGAAGCAACAGACTCAGCAACTTCAGAATTCACTTCAACAGACACAGTCTTCCCTGGCTC
This sequence comes from Alicyclobacillus sp. SO9, assembly GCF_016406125.1. Lineage (NCBI taxonomy): Bacteria > Bacillati > Bacillota > Bacilli > Caryophanales > Alicyclobacillaceae > Alicyclobacillus > Alicyclobacillus sp. SO9. The sequence continues at coordinate 128,921 of NZ_CP066339.1, forward strand.
AGACGAAACACCAGATTGCGGCGACGGAATTCCAAGTGAATCAGCTGCAGGGCGAGGTTCAGAAACTTGACAATCAAATTCAGTCTACCCAGAAAGAATTGACCAAAGACACAGGAAACTTTCGCAGTATGATTCGTGCTAGTTACGAAGATGGAAATGTGCCCTATTTGGCGGTTCTGTTCAAGTCTACGAACTTCACTGATTTTCTAAATCGGCTGAGCTTGATTTCGATTGTGGGCAAAAGTGAGCACACTTTGGCAGTGAAGGTGTTGGGGCTCGAAAAACAGCTCAAAAAGCAGCGTAAGGGTCAACAGACTCAGGTTGAGCAAATGATTATGAAAAAACAGCAGTTGACGCAGTTGCAGCAGCAAGAAGTGTCATTAGCTGCACAGAAACAACAGTCTATCGTTTCAGTCAGCGCAAGTGTCAACGCACTGCAGCAGCAAGAGCAGAAGTACAGCCAGCTCATGCACATGACACAGTCTCAAATTTCCACCATGAAGAAGGCCATTGCTCAGCAGGAAGCCGCATTGCGGTCGAAACAAGGTGAAGTTACAGAAACAGCGTTACGGTATCAGAATATACCGCCGCAGAAATTATATAATTATGTTCATTCTAGGGGATCGGTGTTTACACTGCAGGATATTCAGACCATCTGTAATTCTGCCAAGGAATTTAACGTAAATCCAGCGTTGCTGGTTGCCATTACAGGGCAGGAAGAAGCGTTTGTACCAGCCCGTTGGGGTTCCATCACAAGGACGATTGCTAAGAATCCGTTTAACGTTTACTACAGTTGGCAATACACGGCCCGTGCCTATCCGAGTTGGGGGCTGACCAAGACGTCGCAAATCGCGGCCAGAACGGTTGAATACAAGTTGTCTTCGGTACCGCCAAAAGGTGAGAATCCGATTATCTGGCTGAACGATTTAAAGAATCCGCGAAACAGTGTGGGCCCTTATGCCACCGATAGACACTGGGCATACGGTGTGAAGTTCTTTTATAACGACATCATGAATTACGTTGGGTAGATGAGATAGCTGCGAGCCTTTTCTCATCTGCACGGCGGACGAGCAGTGACTGAAAAGCCGTTGACGACGACGGCTTTTTTCTCTTCATTAAGGTACTATTTCCAGTATAATTCTGGGGTCCAATCGTGTAGAATAACAGTAGTCACTTCAGCAGCCACTCATCAATCTGTTCACATGAGTACGGGAGGAACGGCCAATGGCCAAAAAGCTGTGGGGAACTGCCATTGCCTTGGTAGCTGCCTTTGACGTGTTGCTCTTCCATCACTCTCAGAATGCACTCCAGACCATGTTCCACGGAATCACGGAAAAAATAGAAAATGTAACTTCGCCGCAGCCAGGTCAGCAGCTCGCAGCGGAAGGCAGGTCATCTGCTTCTGGCTCACTCTTTCCGTCTAAGAGTCATCATGCTAACACTGTTCATGATTCCTCTGTGCCCGCAAAAAAGGTACCGGAAAAGCCTGCATCTACTGTACAGCACCCTTCGGGGAAGAATGTGTCAAGCTCTTCACAGGCAGCAACCATATCTGTCCCTCCAGCCGGAGTGGCACCCGGCGTCGTGTCAACGGGGGCGAAGCGCGAAAAGTGGTACAATCACGAACATTCAACGATTCAACTGCAGTCTCTTCGCTACGGCGGTTCGAATCATTTTCCTATAAAAGGAACATACGGGCATTTTAATGGCGATCTCGTTGTACTGGTAGGCGTCTTCAATTCAGCGAAAACTGACGTGACACAGTGGTGGACGTATTCGGTTCCAGTTGCCAACGGAACCATTGATTCAACCATCACCTTGCCGTACCACGGTGAGCTCGAAGTCAACGTTGCACCGGAAAAGGTGAATAAGGACGACGAGTTCACAACATCAAGCCATTTTACCTTTACAAACATTTATAACCCTTACCCTTCTTTGTCATCTCTTCAAATGGGTGAATTGCAAAGCTGGCTGATAAACTACAACGAAAACCCGGGAATCCATGCGCTTGCGTCGAAAATTGTTGGACCGGTTCAAAATGCAGATGCAGGGCTCTCTTCTTCGCAACTCACGTTAGACGAAATCCGTGCGGTCAGTAACTGGGTGTCGGAACACATCAGCTACAACTGGCCTGCCTATAACAACAATCAGGTCCCCTGGCAGCAGGCGACAAAGACCTTCCAAGTGCGGAAAGGCGTGTGTAATGACGAGTCTGCCTTGTCGGCGGCTTTGTTGCGGTCAATCGGGATTCCGAGCCGTGTTATCAGCGGAACGGGATCGACCAAAGGTGTTAACGGACCGCACCAGTGGAATGAGTCTTGGGACGGAACAAAGTGGATTCTGTTTGACCCCACGTGGGATCAGGTGTACTACGACAGTCAGACCCATAAAGTGGGACTCCCTGCCAAAACAAACTACAGCTACTTCAACTTGCCTCCAAAACAGTTTAACAAGACCCATCTAAATGGAAAACTTGCGTCATGGTAACGAAGGCTGCTATGGCCTGGTTGGTATGAAAACGTTATCAATGTTTCACAAATTAAGGGGAGAAATCTCGCCACCTCACTGTTAGAATGAACATGGTATAGAGAACCATGTTCCGTTCGATTTTCAATTTGTTGACTTAAAGAGGGTGGCGACGTAATGAAAAGCGACATCGAAATTGCGCAAGAAGCAAGTCTTTTAGTCAATCGGGAAATTGCAGGCCAACTGGGGCTGACAGAAGCAGAGTGGATTCCCTACGGTCACTATAAGGCAAAGGTCGACTTAAGTGTCCTGGAGAAAAATCAGGACACACCTGATGGAAAGCTGATTTTGGTTACAGCAATGAGCCCTACTCCGGCAGGTGAAGGAAAGTCAACTGTTACCGTAGGATTATCGCAGGCGCTGAACAAGCTGGGTAAGAAGGCAATTGCTGCACTCCGGGAACCTTCGCTTGGTCCAAACTTCGGTATGAAGGGCGGAGCCGCAGGAGGCGGATATTCACAGGTTGTCCCGATGGAGGAAATCAACCTACACTTTACGGGAGACCTTCATGCCATCACCACCGCACACAACTTGCTTGCAGCCATGATTGACAACCATATTCACCAAGGCAATGAATTGAAGATTGACGCTGATAGAGTTGTTTGGAAACGAGTCCTGGATATCAACGACCGCTCGCTGCGAGAAATTGTGACGGGCCTTGGCGGCAAAAAAAATGGAGCTCTCCGCGAAGCGGGTTTCGATATTACCGTAGCTTCAGAAATCATGGCGATTCTGTGTTTGACGGAGAGTCTGACGGAACTCAAAGAGGCCCTGGCCGCAATCCTGGTTGGGTATACGTACGATAATCAGCCTGTATATGTAAGGGACATTGGTGTGGAAGGAGCTATGACGGCGTTACTCAAAGAAGCGATGAACCCGAATTTGGTTCAGACTTTGGAGAATACGCCTGCGTTGATACACGGAGGCCCCTTTGCCAACATTGCACATGGCTGCAACAGCTTGGTGGCAACCAAAACTGGCCTTAAACTGGGCGAGTACGTCGTTACGGAGGCGGGCTTTGGTTCGGATTTAGGTGCCGAGAAGTTCTTTGATATCAAATGCCGCAAAGGCGACCTTCAGCCTGACGCTGCTGTGATTGTTGCGACGGTACGGGCGCTCAAGTACCATGGCGGTGTTCCCAAATCCGAGTTAAACCACGAGAATCTGGAGGCTTTGCAAAGAGGCTTCGACAATTTACTGCATCATGCTCGAAACGTCGAACAATATCATGTTCCCTTTGTTGTCGCCATTAACAAGTTTACACTAGACACCGATGCAGAGCTGGAGTTTCTCCAACAGTTGTGTGAGCAACACGGTCTAAAATCCGCTGTAGCAGACGTGTGGGCAAAAGGTGGAGAAGGCGGATTGGACTTGGCAAGGTCCGTGTTGGATGCCATTGCAAGTCCCCATGAACCTTTTCAAACACTGTATGACACCCAAGGTTCGATTCGGGACAAAATCGAGGCTGTTTGTAAACGGGTCTACGGTGCCAAGGACATTCAATTTACAAAGGAAGCTGCCAAACAACTGCAGCAATACGAACAAAATGGTTGGGATAAGTTGCCTGTCTGCCTGGCCAAGACACAGTATTCCTTCTCGGACGACCCGAAGCAAGTCGGCGACGTAAAGGACTTCACCATGACTATCCGTGAGATCCGTCCTTCACTAGGGGCTGGATTCTTGGTCTGCTTAACCGGCAACATCATGACCATGCCGGGGCTGCCCAAGACACCGACCGCCCTAAAAGTAGATATTGACGACAGCGGTCAGATTACCGGATTGTTTTAGGTGTGAGCTGAGACGGCTTCGACCTGCCAGAAGATGTAGACGGCAGTTCGGAGCCGTTTTTTTGCGACGCAGGGCTTATGGATTTTGTTATGTATCTTGAAACAGGTTCCGCTTTCGAAAAGAGGATGTGAGAAAGCGGTAGGCAGCTTTGCGGTTGGTAAGCCATTTAAAGTGTGCGCCGTTTTTCGTGTTGGCGAGAATGCGTGGAACAAGGAATTCAGCTACGGTTTCAGGCTTGTCACCAAGTATGTTAAAGATGCGCCGCGTCTTACCGCCGTCTTCGCTAAATCCCTCTGACTGCGTAATAAAATCGGTCACCATCATTCCAGGGCTAAGCAGCCCAATGTTCACATTCGTTCCTTCAGCTTCCTTCGCCATGGCCGTGGTGAAATAGGTAATGGCCCGCTTCGTTGTGCCGTACAAGTTTAAGCCTTTTCGTTGCATGTCGTTGCTGCCGAACCCCTCCATGTTATAAATCTGTCCAAAGCCTTGTTGCAGCATCTTGCTCATGGCAAGTTTTGAGCCGCGAATCGAACCTAACAAATTTGTTTCGATTACTTTGTCGATGTTCTCGTCAACCAGTTCCCACAGTGCTCTGTTCGACTGGTTTATGCCAGCGTTGTTTATCCAAATGTCTATGTGGTCAAAATGCTGTTCAGCCTGATGCCATAGGTCTTCCAGCTGTTGTTTGTCCCGAACGTCCGCAAGAACGAAGTGTACTCGGTTTGAGTACTGTCGGAGCTTCTCAGATGCCTGATCCAAGTTCACCTTGTTCTGTCCTGAAATCGTCACATGACAGTTTGCTTTCAGAAACTGTTCTGCAAGAGCGAACCCTAACCCTCTTGAACTTCCCGTTATGACAACATGCTTCAATATGTACCCCTCCTGTCTGCTTCTGCACCCCTGACTTGTCAGGGCATAAGTATAGACACCCTGAGACAGATACCTCGCAGGCTGTTTGTATGACTGCTTAGACCCATGTTAGCCTTTCTCTGCATACACCCGTTCCAGAATCCCGCGGTACTCTGCCGCATTGATCGGCCGTACGTTGCTCACAGTGGATGTGTTCTTCACTGCCAACTCCACCAGTTTCTCAAAGTCGTCTTGTTTCACGTACCCTAGACTTCGGAGTGTCGGAATACCCAGGCTGCGAGTCAAGTGATGGATACCTGTCAGCATTTTTTGAACCGCTTCCGCATCGTTGTCCGCGTCGTTTGCAAACCCCATTAAGCGTGCTATCTCCCCGTGCAATGGGGTATCTGCCTCTGCGTTAAAGCGCAGCACTTCCGGCAGAAAAATCGCATTGGCAACTCCGTGGGGTGTGTCGTAGAGGCCTCCCAACGCTTCTGCCAGACAGTGAACGGCTGCCACGTCTGAAGAGCCGAAACACAGTCCTGCTAACAGACTTCCTTCCAGCATTTGTGTCCTCGCTTCTAAGTCGTCCCCGTTCTCAACAACGAGTGGAAGTGCTGGGACCAGTTGTCGCATCGCTCTCGCGCCAAAGGCCTGCGTTATCGGTGACCTTTGTGTGCACGTGTACCCTTCAATGGCATGTACCAGGGCATCTACGCCTGTAGCTGCAGTGACAGGCTTCGGTACGGTCCGTGTCAGGAGGGCATCTAGAACAGCTAGTTTTGGCCGCAGCCAGGAGTGCTTTAAGGTTAATTTTCGATGGGTTGAAGCCTCTGTAATCACAGCCGATCTCGTTACTTCCGATCCCGTACCTGCCGTGGTCGGCACACACACAATCGGGGCGGGTTCAATGTAGGGTACCTCACCATCCGCGAATTCTCGCGGCGTACCTCTGCTTTGGGACAGCAATGCGACGGTTTTCGCCGTATCCATGGCACTGCCGCCGCCGATTCCTATGACACCTTCTGCATCGAATTCCACGTATCTTTCTGCGCCGGTGATACAGTCTGTGTCACGCGGATTTGGTAAAACTTGTGTAAATAACTCTGTTTGGAAACCGGCTTGTTGCAGAGAGGTTAGCAGGGGGTGGAGAAGTCCAGCTTTCACAATGCCTGGATCGGAAACAACCAACCAGCGAGAGGCAGGAGTCGTGACTTGAATGTGCCGTGCCAGATGGGATGCTTCCCCGGTACCAAAGACAATAGATGTAGGTACAGAATAGGTGAACATAGGCATTCTCCTCAAACCACTGTGGTACATCTATTGTACTCCGGGGGGCTTTCTACTGCCTAGAGGTGCCCGACTGTGCATATCGGAACGGATACGTTAGCATCGGAATGGATATGTTAGCGGCGCTTGCGTTTTCTTGTTGATGCTTTTCGTTTGCCAATCCGCAGTTTTACATCCCGTTCAATGGAAGTATGTCGCGTTATCATATCCGGCGTTAGTTTTCCTTTTGCAGTAAAGGCACAAAAGTCAAACGGCGTCTTTAATTCATCTTTTGGCACTTCCATCTCATCCGCTAAAGCTTCAACATCGAGTACTTCTCGTTCCCGAAATTTTGGTGTCAAGACGGCGTTGTCTCCGTTTGGGAGAGGAATAATCAGTTCGTCTTCCTCCATATTTTCAAACAACTGCTCCAACTCTTCGAACAAGAGTTTGTTCTCTTCGTTGCGTTCCTTTGCCATTTCTTTGTTTTGAAAGTATTTCAATACTGCATCTTCGATTTTCAATCGGCTTTGCTCTTCAGATTCCTGGGTGTTTTCAGTCTGCTCAGCTTGGGCTTCAATCGTTGTTTCTGACATGTACTTCACTCCATCTTGTTGTTAGTTACATTCTTTAAGACATATTTAAAAAAGAATCAGGATAATATTTTAACACGAAACCCAAACTTTCGCGCCATGTTTCTCTCGCGGTTGGTTCTTGGTGACAACACTCAGACTCATATACTGGAAGATTTGGGATTGTTTATTTTTGGTATTTTATGCTATGGTTTCAATTGTATTTATTAATAGGGTCTACATCAAATTAGAGGGACGATACGGACAAGAGAAGACAGAGTCCGGAAGCAAAGACAACTTTACCTGTGGGGATGGGTAAGCATGACAAAAAGAAATACTTCATCGAACACGGAACAAAGTGAAAAGCGTTTTTATGGAATCGAGAATGATTACTGGCGCGAGAAACTAAAAGCGGGCGAAGAAGTTCAGAAACGGCGGGGGCGTTTAGGGTCGTTAGTGTGGTGGACACGACATTTTGTGAAGAGGGCGATCCGAATTTTTAGGAAGGCTCCAAGAACACTTCCGTACCATGTAATGCATACCGTTGTGTTCCGACTGGTGTTCTCCCTGTTCAAGCTGCTGCCATTAAATGAAAAAAAGATTGTGTTTGTATCAGACAGAGGAGATACGCTCTTCGGCAACGCAAAGTTTGTCTATGACGAATTGCTGCGCAGGCAGCTTGACTTTACCTACTGGTTTCTGTTGAAAAAGAACAGCACGGAGAGGAAGACGGCTAAAGAGCATATTTTACTTGCATACCACTTTGCTACAGCCAGCATTATCATTGTGGACGACGTCTACTCCATCATTTACCCTTTGAAACTGCGTGACAACACTGAGTTGGTCCAACTGTGGCACGCCGTAGGTGCCTTTAAAACCTTTGGCTACAGCCGAGTGGGGAGACCCGGCGGTCCGTCCATTCGGTCAAAGGCTCATCGAAATTATACAAAAGCGATTGTCAGTTCGAAAACGGTTGCGAAGCACTATGCAGAAGGTTTTGGCATTTCAATCGATAAAGTCGTAGCTACAGGAATTCCGCGAACCGATATTTTCTTTGACCGTTCCTATGGGGAGACGGTGAAGAAGAAGTTGTATGACAAATATCCGTATCTAAAGACAAAGAAAGTGATACTCTACGCGCCAACGTTTCGAGGTGCGGGGCAAGCCAACGCGCATTTTCCTTTCGCAAAAATTGAATTTGACAGGCTGTACAATCAACTTCGCGACGATTACGTCTTCTTGTTCAAAATGCACCCTTTTGTGAAAAAACAACTGTCGATTCCGGATGAGTACAAAGGCTTCTTTTACGATATGAGCTCTTATCCGGATATTAATGACCTGTTATTCATAACTGACATTGTGGTTACAGACTATTCGTCAGTCTGCTTTGAGGCTGCACTGCTGCGTATTCCAATGCTGTTCTTTGCATTTGACGTGGAAGCGTATACGCGAAGCAGGGATTTTTACTACAGGTACGAAAGCTTCATACCTGGGCCGCTGGTTAAAGATACAGATGAATTAATCCAATCCGTTATTGGCGGGAATTTTAATTTTGAGAGTATTGACGAGTTTGTGAATTACTTTTTTGACCATACAGACGGGAAGTCGAGTCAACGCGTCGTCAATCAAATTATTCTGGGTAAAGGCGCCGAGACATCGGCAGTTTCAGGCGCAACCTCGACACAAAGGACAGGAACCAAAGACAACTCGGTGTCCTGGTGAGCCCCGTTGCACAGTCGCATTGCACAGTCGAATCGTACAGTGGAGTCCTACAGTGGAGTCCTACAGTGGAGTATCATGAAATTAGTGCTTGCGTCATAGAAAACTGTGTGTTAATCTAACTGCTGCGCTTGGATGCTGTGCAACAGCGTCTATCAAGCCTTGTGGAGCTGTGGTGTAGAGGCCCAACATGCCTGCCTGTCACGCAGGAGACCGCGGGTTCGAATCCCGTCAGCTCCGCCACTAAGGGCCTATAGCTCAGCTGGCTAGAGCGCACGACTGATAATCGTGAGGTCAGAGGTTCAAGTCCTCTTAGGCCCACCAAAGTTCTTGTGATAACAAGTCTCGAACCCTTAAGCTACGAGCATCTGCACAACGGCTGCTCGAAACGGGTTGTGACGTGTCTAAGGGAAAAAGCAGGTGCATTCCATTTCAGGTGCAGCCTGCTTTTTTCGATGTGAAAGAAAGATTAGCGTACGTGCTAGCGTACATGCGGCTTACTGTGACTCGTTTTGCCGCATCTTTACATTAAAACAATGGCGACAGCGGTTGTGGCGGCTAGGCCCAGAATGACTGGAATAAAGTTCCGTCTGGTCAGAGCCTCCGGTTCAACCCCAGTCACCCCGGCGATGTCTAAAACACCCCATGGAACTAATGTGCCTCCGCCGCTCCAAATGGATCCCATTTGCCCAAGGGCAGCCAGCATTGCAATGTTGACTCCCGCTGGTGTTCCAAGGGCCTGTGCAAGTGTTCCGACCAGCACAAGACCGGAGAATCCTGATCCGTCCAAGCCGGCGATAATGCCCACTAGCACAACAATAATAGCGACAGGTACGGCGGACAGGGGGACATGGGCTGCAAGAGCTTTACCGAGATCGAACAGATATCCGGGTGCACCTTTACCAAGAATTTGCGGTGCAATTTCAGGTGAGCCCATGAAGAAAAAGCCAGCAATCGGAATAACGGGAGCAAAAATCTTAATCGAAAACGTAAACCCTTGTTGAAGATACGTCATCACCGCTTGGTAAGCCTTCAAGCCGTACTCAAGGATTGAGATGATGAGAAACAGGAGAAGACTGATTCCGCCAATCAACGCTGTTGCATCACCGCCGCGTAATTTCATGGTGATGGTAACAACGATGGCGGTCAGAAATGACAGAGGTACCACAACGGCTGCGAAACGGGCCGCAAAACTGAAGTGGCTCTGTTCCTCCGCAAGTACCGGTGCTTCGGCAATCACTTTCTCTTTCTTCATGTCCTTTCGCAGCAAAAGGTAGGCTAAAACGGTACTGACAAGCCCTGTGGTAACCACCAGCGGCACGCTGGCGTGCAGAATATCGCCCACTGAGACGCCTGCTGCAGAACTGGTTAACTTGGGTGCACCTTGAATGATAAAGTCGCCGGACAATGCGATGCCGTGGCCAAACATGTTCATGGCCATAGCAATCCCGATGATGGGCAAGCCGGCTCGGAGCGCAATCGGGATCATCATGGGTCCTACCATCATGGTGGCTGGTGTGGGCCAAACGAAAGCAGATACAATTCCCTTGATGAATCCGGTCCCCCAGAAGGCCATTCCAGGGCCCTTAAACAGATTGCGAAACGGGCGCAGCAACAGTTGGTCCGCGCCTACGTGTTCCAATAGGCGCAACAGCGCAATCATCATACCAATGATGATGATAATCCCAAGCAACTGTTGTGCGCTGGTCAGACTGGCCGTAAAAAGGGTTTGTACACCGTGCAATAAGCTTCCGGAATAGACCCAGCCAATAACAAAGGTGCCGGCGATACAAAGTGGTATGACACCTCGACGCATTGCCATTCCTACAATGACCAGGACAACGACAATTAGATAAATCCAATGCGATGTTGTCAGTGTCATTTGCTGTCCTCCCTGTCCGTGAAACTGCCCTGTTGCAAGTCTCGTTGTGTAAGTTTCAGTACCTGATGCAAGATATTGAAACAGAGCCTAGAGTGTGAGGGGAGCCAAAGGAAGTTCGCGGAAAGTTCTCTACAGACCGGAATACAACCTGGATGGACAGCGTGAAAAATCGAAGGATGTTTGCTACTGTGACTTCATGGCAACGCATCAAGCTTTTCATTGGAAGTGCGATGGTCGCATTTTGCAAGCGCAAAAGTCGCTTTGAAGTCACAGATGCAGTTGTAACGGGAAGGTGCTTTATCGTGAAATGAATTATAGTGGGGATATTGAGTAAATGGCTGAATGTCTTTGCAACCATGTATTAGTTTGTACGGACTTGGTTTAAAATTGAATGGATGCTTCCCTGCACTATCTCGATGACAGGCTTCTGGACGATTGACGGCATGTTGTACACACATGCCTATGGAGGATACTGATGAATGAAACTCGTTACGCTAATCATACCTGCATACAATGAGCAAGACGTATTGTACAAGCTGTATGACAGGTTAAATCAGGTGATGAACGACATCAAGTCTCGCTACGATTGCGAGTATCTATTTGTAAATGACGGCAGCAACGACAACACCATGCGTATCATCAAGGAATTGAGAGAGAGCGACAACAGGATTTCCTATGTTGACTTATCAAGAAACTTCGGTAAAGAAGTTGCAATGATTGCAGGAATGGATTACGCAAAAGGCGACGCTGTTGTGATAATGGACGCGGATTTGCAGCATCCTCCAGAAGTAATCCCTGAAATGCTTGGTTATTGGGAACAAGGGTACGAGGATGTCTACGCCACACGGGTGCATCGTGAAGGTGAGTCCTGGCTGCGCCGCTTTACTTCAAAGAAATACTATGAGTTACTTCAGAAAACAACGAAGATGCCTATTTATCCAAATGCAGGCGACTTTCGTCTTTTGGACAGGCGGTGCGTTACCGCAATTCGCCAAATGCGAGAGGCTCATCGCTATACCAAGGGGATGTACGGGTGGATTGGCTTCAAGAAGAAAGAAATCGAGTACGTTGCGTCTCCGCGTGATGCTGGTGAGACGAAGTGGAGCTACCTGTCGCTGTTTAATTTAGCCATTGAGGGATTGACATCTTCGACAACGATTCCGCTTCGGGTGTCTTCGTTTCTGGGTTTCGGCGTGTCCTTTCTTGCGCTGTTCTATACAATTTTTGTCGTCATCCAAACCGTTATCTACGGAAGTCCTGTCAGCGGCTATCCGACGCTGGTTGTCAGTATTTTGTTTTTAGGCGGGATCCAATTGATTTCCATTGGTATCATTGGAGAATACCTTGGACGAATTTTTATTGAAACGAAGAAGAGACCACTATACTTTATCGAGGAATATAACGATGAAAAGATACTTCCATATCAACAAGAACAGTAACTTTTACAGTGTCATTATGTATATCATCATGGGCGGATTCACTACTCTCGTCAACTTTGTTGTATTTTGGTTGTTTGCTGCCAAACTGGGTATCGATTATCGAATTGCCAATACGATTGCATGGGTCGTAGCAGTTTTGTTCGCCTATGTGACCAACAGAACCTATGTTTTTAAAAGCCACAGCAAAACAAAGCGCCAGATTGCCGGGGAGCTTGGGTCTTTCGTAGGTTTTCGGTTCCTGTCGTACCTCATGGATTTAGGTGTAATGATAGTTCTTATCAGCGGTTTTGGGGTCAATGAGAGCTGGTCTAAAATCTGGACAAACGTCCTCGTCATGATTGCAAACTACCTGTTTAGCAAACTGTTTGTTTTTCGCAAAAAGAGCACAGTTGAGCGGGAAGAAGGGTACAGATAATGGAGCGAATTGGAGAATCGCAACACCTCAGAAAAAACCTCATTATATTGATGATAATTGTCTTTCTGTATTACCTGTATCTTGCATACAATACACCGCTGACTTGGGACGACTGGACGTGGGGAACGTCCATTGGGTTAGCGCGGCTGCACAGCGGGTTTCACGATTATAACGGTCGCTATTTAGGCAACTTGCTGGAACTCTGGATTACGAGAAACGGCATAGCCAGAATTCTTCTGATGTCCGGATTCGCCACTTTTCTAGTGCTTTTGACGGGGAAAATGACTCGTCGGCCGAAAATGGTACATTATTTTCTGGCTTTGCTTTCGCTCCTCAGTGTACCGGCAAACATGTTTGCCCAAACCTACGGGTGGGCAGCGGGGTTCTCGAATTACATTCCCGCCGCCGTGTTGACGCTGGTCTATTTGAACATTGTTAAAAATGTTCTAGACGCAGAGATGCCGTCCTACAGCAAATGGCTGACTGTTGCAGTCATTCCCTTGGGCATCTTCTCCCAGCTCTTTGTCGAGCATGTCACGATATACAATGTTCTGGCTTCAATCGTTGTCATTGGCTATGCGTGGTACAAGTTTAAGCGAGTCTACGCATTACATCTCCTTTATAGTCTGTCAGCTGTTGTTGGCGCAGTCATCATGTTCTCCAATGGTGCGTATGCAAAAATTTTTCACGGACATGGTACATACAGAAGTGTTGCTATGACGCAGCACGTGTCTCTTGTTTCAAAGATGATTCACGCAGCGGGGCACATTTATCCGCTGTTGCTTATGAACAATATTTTGCTGAATATCACTATGGCTGTATTGGCAATTGTCATTTTATCCCAGGTGGGGACGGAGGGAACGAGGAAATCCCTACAGAGCATCCTCATGTTTGTACTTTTGGCGTATCCGCTCTATAAGGTTATTATTGTTGATGCTCTTGGTATTCAGTTTTTCGGCCTGTATGCGAAAGAATTTGAAGGGTTGATTTCAGCGGTGTTTTATCTAGCGCTGTTGTTGACGGCCCTCCTGTTTGTGGCAGACAAGATGACTCGAATCAGGCTGTCCTTTTATCTGGTTTCCACAGTTGTTTTGGCCGCGCCATTCTTGGTCGTTACTCCGTTTGGCCCGCGTTGCTTTTTGTCTTCTTATACATTCTTTACACTGTTCGCCATCGAATCCTTAGCATACATTATTGAGTTGAAACAATGGCAGTTTAGCTTGAAAAAACCGCTGCTGCTCGCTGCGATTACCCTTATGGCCTCCTATGCGTATGTGTTTACCTTTATTGGCTATACGGCACATGACAGAGTGAGCCTTATTCATCAACAGGTAGGTCAGGGGAAGCAAACAATAAGTGTACCAACACTTCCGTTCTCCCAATTCTTGTGGCACAGTACTCCTCGACACGGGTCATATCAGTATGAAACATTTAAATTGTTCTATGGAATTCCAAAGCATGACGCCGTGCATTACATCGCTTATGCAAAGTGGCATCATCACTTGGGGTAACCACCCGCCGGAATCTTGCATCTTACATGCAGGGCACAGGGCTGCTGTATCGGAAGCGTGCTGAAAGCCTGAGATATAGCAACCCAAGGGGCCGTTCCAAGCAGTTTCCCGATTTACTTATTGGAAGAAATATCCGTATGTAAAGAGCGATGTACCAGCGTAAACAACTGCGCTAAATGCCAGTAGAACGATGACTATGACCCATTTTGGCAGGTATTTCGCCAGCCCGATGTACAGCGGGAAGAACATTGAGGCAATGCGGATAGTGCTGTGGAACGGCTGACCTCCTGAATAGAAACTAAAGCTAACGAGTAAACCTGCCGTGACATACAGTTTCGCTCCGATTTGTTCTGATGTACTCGTGGTTGATGTACTCGTGGTTGATGTATTTGTGGTTGATGTATTTGCGGTCTTATGGCTGCCCTTAAGAGTCCACATCATCAGGGCTCCGAGTGCATAGATTGCTGCAATGCCCTCATATGCGAATCGAAGTCTGTGATGCCTTCCCAACCCTCCAGTATGCAGTTCCTGCAAAAACGGCTGCCATGGCCAAGTCCAGTGGGCATGCCACAAGGTGGTCTGAACAGTGGAAAACATCAGCGGGTTGTGGTAGGTCTTCCCTAGATAAAGCATGTAGACTGCTAGTCCAACGGCACTTCCAAGGCCCCATACCAGTGACCCCCGAGCTGTTTTATAGTCATGCTGTGCAATGGACAAAATAAAGAACATCAAGGGGAACAGTCCGGCCAGAATCCCAGTCCCTTGAGTCAAGGAGGTCATGGCAGCTACTATTGCCGCTGCCAGCCAGCGTTTTCTGACTGCAAAAAACAAAGAAACCAAGGTTGTAAAAAGTGTCCAAGGTTCAGCATAGATTGACGAATAAAAGATGGCAGCTGGGTTCAGGGCGAACAACCATGCTGCAGCTACGGCTTGGCCCCGGTTGAGTCCCATTCGTTCACCGAAACTCTTTAGCAGGAGCAGTACAAGGATAAACACAACTTGTTCAAGGACAAGTACTCCCCATGGAGTGAAGATTCGGACCAGGACTGGGACGAATGGGAAAAAGGCGACCTCCTTGTATTTGAAGATACCGGGCAGGTGTGTATATCCAAGTTGACCAATATTGATGTAGTTCAAACTATCCCATTGAAACCAAAAATAGCCCTGCCTGTGCTGTACTGCGGGATGAGACATCAATGGGAAAAAGGTTGCTGCAAGGAGTACGAGTTCATGTATCAGAAAAATAGGCACCCACCAATAGCGCTTCGACAGGAACCAGCTTCGTGGATTCCAAGGTGATAGTTCTAAATTGCTCTGGCCAAGTGAGTTCTGTACTTTGCTGCTTGCCAACAACACGTCCCCCCAGTTTCTACACCATGTAGAATGACTTATGTTGAATTTTTTTACTCATGGACACAACTGTATTGTATCAACTTGCAGCATTTAGCAAAGCCCTAGTTTATGTGGCATAACCGTGACACCTGCGCTATGCTAGGCTTGTATGAAGGTATTCGAGGGAGGATTGGCACGGTGAAATCGCGAAGAGGATTAGTTATATTGGCTGGAGTCATGCTTTCGCTGGCGGTTGCAGGATGTGGTACGTCAAATAAAACCAGCTCTCAGCGCTGGTCGTCTCCGCCAAAAATGCAGATTAATAAGAGCAAACAATATGATGCTGTTGTGAAAACCAACTACGGGTCCTTTACGATTCAGTTGTTTGCAAAACAGAGTCCAATTACAGTCAACAACTTTGTCTTTCTTTCGCAACACCATTTTTACAAAAATGACAAATTCTTTCGCGTCATTCAGCCGTTTATGATTCAGACTGGAGATCCAAACAACAACGGCACCGGCGGTCCAGGCTATCAATTCAAAGATGAATTGCCGCCAAAGCAGCCCTATCAACCGGGAATCGTCGCAATGGCCAATTCGGGTCCGAATACCAACGGCAGCCAGTTTTTCATTTGCACAGGGATTCAAAGTGAGACTTTGAACTCAGACCCAAAGTACACGCAGTTCGGCAAGGTTACCCAGGGGATGAGCGTGGTTCAAAAGATTGCTGCTGTTCCAGTTAAAATGAACCCGCAGACGCATGAACAATCCATGCCGACAAAGGATGTATACATTGAGTCGGTGAAAATTCAAGTACATTAGGTTCGAATTACATTAAATCCAAAGTATATTAAGTTTAAAGTAGACTAAATTCAAGTACATTAAGGTGACGTTATTTGATAAGGGAGTTTGTTTTAGGGTTATATTTTTTTATGATAAGAATTGCCTTCGGAATCTGTAAAAGGTTTCCGATGCAGGATAAACTGACGATGGTGGAGACTATCGGCGGACACAGCAGTTTTGTCTACGAAGAACTGCTGCGCATGAATACCTCCACTCAGGCAGTTTTGCTGAAGCGTGGAGCCACTCCGGGACGCTACCGCGGTTCGGATGGAAGTGTGATTTTGGACAAAACACGCAGACCGCTCGTCATTCCTTTTGAATCCGGCAATCCCGTTTGGTTTCTGTTGGTACTGTACCATCTTGCTACGGCAAAATTTGTGGTAATCGACAACTACATTGGCTTATTGGGAGCGGTCAAGTTCAAACCCGGTGTTCAGTGTGTGCAACTGTGGCACGCAGTTGGCGGTTTCAAGAAAACGGGGTTATATGATAAAACCACGATAAACCGCTCACAACGGGCAAAGAGACGCTTTCGTCGGGTCTACAATCAGTTTCAGAGGCTTGCCATCGGTTCCGAGGCATTGGCAAAGATTCATATGGATGCTTTTGGCTTACCCGAAGAACGGATGCTTCGGACAGGCATTCCGCGCACCGATTTGTTTTACGATGAGAAATTAAAGGAAACAATCGTAGAGAAACTGACAAATGATAATCCTGCTTTGCAATATAAACGTGTTTTGCTCTATGCTCCAACTTACCGTGACGGAGAAGAGAACGAGTTTCATTTCCATCTAGATTTCGACAGGATGCGACGGACGCTTGGCGAAGAATATATCGTACTGCTTCGGCTTCATCCTGCGGTCAAAACTACCGTAGATTTTGAAACTCAGTATCCCGGTTTTGTGTACGACTATTCATCGTACCCGAATATGAACGAATTGCTGTTGATAGCGGATTGTCTCATCACCGATTATTCATCTGTTATCTGTGAATACGCACTTCTTGACCGCCCAATGATTTTCTATCTTTATGACCTTGACGAATACCTTGAGACCCGAGGTTTATGGGAGGGGTATGAATCGCTCGTGCCAGGTCCGGTGGTGTATACTACCTCTGAACTAATCGATGTGATTATTCAATGGGACTTTGATTCTCCGCAAATACAGCGTTTTTCGGATATGTGGAACACTTACTCCAAAGGCTCTTCCAGCCGTCGATTGTTGGAGTTCATGATGGATGTAAGAGAAAAGAAGCGACAAACAGTACAAAGTTCAAGTCAGTAACGAGGAAGGAACACAGCATGAAATCGTTGTTTATCGTACTCAGGGAACAAATTCGGTATTTTTACCTCATACGACGGCTGTCTATTTTTGAATTGAAAAGCGAACACAGTAATAATTATCTCGGAATGGCTTGGGAAGTCATTAATCCTTCTATTCAAATTGCAGTGTACTTTGTTATTTTTGGCCTAGGCATTCACGGCGGCCGTGGACCGAAGATTCACGGCGTAACCTATCCATTCCTGGAATGGATGTTGTCTGGAATCATCGTTTGGTTTTTTATCAATCAAGCTGCACTGTTGGGCTCAAAATCTATCTATACACGGATTCGGATTATGTCTCGGATGAAGTTTCCTATGAGTGTGATTCCGTCTGTAGTTATTCTGTCAAAGTTTTACCAAAACCTCGCTTTGACGGTGATTATCTTTATCTATCTGCAGTTTACACCCTACAAGGCTTCAATACAGTTGATTCAACTGCCCTACTTCATGTTCAGCCTGCTCATGCTCATGTTGGGCTTTACGCTGATAACTTCCACCCTTGCTACCATCGTGCGCGATGTACAAATGATGGTGCAGTCGTTGATGCGGGTGCTGCTCTACATGGCGCCCCTGCTTTGGAATCCACATTCAAGCTGGGCGCAGCATGTGATGGACATTGACCCCATCACATACATCATCAGGGGTTACCGCTACTCTCTGCTTGGAAAGTGGTATATTACTTGGCACCCAATGTACAGCTTGTATTTCTGGTGTGTCACCCTCGCGATGCTGATATTTGGTTCCTTTATTCACAACCGTTTCAAAAACAGGTTTGTGGACTACATTTAATGAGATTCTGCAGTCCTTGTCTGCTATTTTAAAAAGAACTGGATGGGATGTTCATGGGGCATTCAGTAGTCGTTGAAAATGTCACAAAAAGATATAAGATGCATGAAAAGACTTCGGAGAAACTGTTGGACGTGATTTTGCCAAAGGGTTACGGAGAAGACTTTTACGCGCTGCGCAATATCAGCTTTACAGCTGACCCAGGAGACGTCATTGGTGTTGTCGGGGTCAACGGGTCCGGCAAATCAACCCTTTCCAATATTATTGGCGGGGTGATTCCTCCGACAACGGGTCGCGTTGAAGTCAATGGGGAGTCCGCTTTGATTGCGATTGCGGCTGGACTCAACTTGGAACTGACCGGCCGCGAGAATATTGAGCTGAAGTGTCTCATGCTCGGCTTTAACAAAAAGGAAATCAAGCAGCTTGAGCCGGAAATTATTGAGTTCTCGGAACTGGGCAAGTTCATTGATCAGCCCGTGAAAAAATACTCCAGCGGTATGAGATCCAGGCTTGGTTTCGCTGTTTCTGTCAATGTCGATCCCGACGTACTCATCATCGACGAGGCACTGTCTGTAGGTGACCAGACATTTGCTGACAAGTGCATTAATAGAATGAATCTGTTCAAGGGACAAGGCAAAACGATTTTTTTCATCAGCCATTCCATGGCTCAAGTTAAGGACTTTTGCGACCAAGCGATGTGGCTCGAATACGGGGAAGTAAAGGACTTCGGTCAACTGGACAGAGTCATACCGGAGTATGAGGAATTTCTGAAGGAATACCGGGCCATGTCCGCAGAGGACAAGAAGAAGTACAGGGAAGAAGTTACACGCAGACGAACGGGTGAGATTCCTGTAAAATAGATATCGTCTATTTAGCTGTGAGAGACAACTGATGGATAAGAAGCAACAAAATAAGCAGCAACAAACTTGAGGAGGTTGTGCTGTGATTTATGCGGAAGTTCTTGCAGGGGGTAAAGGAACGCGCATGGGCAACATTAACATGCCGAAACAGTTTCTTACTCTGCAAGGAAAGCCCATTGTAGTGCATACCGTTGAAAAGTTTCTGTTGAACAACCGTTTGGACAAGATTCTTGTGGTTTCACCGAGAGAGTGGATCCATCACACAAAGGATATTCTCGCAAAGTGGATAGGAGAGGACTCCCGCCTGGTTGTTGTTGAGGGCGGCCAAGACCGCAACGAGTCTATCATGAGCGGAATTCGATATATAGAGTCTGAGTTTGGCCTTGACGACGAAGACGTGATTATTACGCATGATTCGGTACGTCCATTTGTAACGCATCGTATTTTGGAAGAAAACATTGATGCCGTCTTGAAATACGGTGCAGTCGATACAGCGGTTGCTGCCGTAGATACCATTATTGAATCAGATGAGAGTCAGAACTTCATTGAAACGGTTCCGGTTCGCCAGAAGATGTTCCAAGGGCAAACGCCTCAAAGCTTTAACGTCAAAAAACTCGTAGAGCATTATCAAGCCCTTAGTCTAGAACAAAAGGCGCTACTGACAGATGCCTGTAAAATCTTTTCTATCAGCGGTTCAAAGGTACGAATTGTACGAGGTGAGTACTTTAATATTAAAATTACGACGCCTCACGATTTGAAGATTGCCGAAGCCTTGTTTGATGAAAAGAAGGTTCAGCATGATTAATCAAATCTACAGGTTGGTTTCGCCGCGTCAATTTGAAGTCTCTTATAGAGACGAATCTTTGCATTCTGGGAATGTGGCTGTGCGCCCGACGCACCTTTCCATCTGTGCGGCAGATCAGCGTTATTATACGGGATCGAGGGGGCAGGAAGTGCTTTCGAGAAAGCTGCCCATGTCCTTGATTCACGAAGCCATTGGTACAGTCGCTTATGACCCCGGCGGAGAATTTGCTGCAGGCACCAGAGTAGTCATGATTCCCAATACACCGGTAGCTGAAGACGGTGTCATTGCTGAAAACTACCTTCGCACAAGCCGCTTCCGCTCCAGCGGATTTGACGGGTTCATGCAAGACTATGTGTTTTTGCCAAAACACCGGATTGTACCCTTGTTTGACGAGTTAAATGACAATGTGGCTTCGTTTCTCGAGCTTATTAGTGTGAGCATGCATGCGCTCCGCCGTTTTGAGCAGAAGTCTCATGTCAGGAAAGACACCTTTGGAGTCTGGGGAGACGGAAATCTTGGATACATCTCGGCATTGCTGTTAAAAAAGCGCTATCCGGGCAGCAAGGTCTTTGTCTTTGGAAAAACGGGCCATAAACTCAGCCGCTTTTCCTTTGCCGATGAAACCTATCTCATTGACCAAATTCCAGACAGCTTACGCATCGATCACGCTGTCGAATGCGCAGGCGGTATCGGCAGCCAAAGCGCCATTAATCAGATTATCGATTTCATCAACCCTGAAGGTACCATTTCAATTTTGGGTGTGTCTGAATACCCCGTTGAGATCAATACACGGATGATTCTTGAGAAAGGGTTGTCTGTGGTAGGAAGCAGCCGCAGCGGCCGTGTCGATTTTATCGAAACCTTGGAGTTTTTGCAGCAAAACGAAGCCGTTATTGACTATCTGCAAACACTGATTGGTTCGGTGAATACGATTCACACAATGCGTGACATTCTGGATGCTTTTGAATTGGATTTGACAACGGACTGGGGAAAAACCGTGATGGAATGGAACATTTAAAGGGGTCTCTACTAACAGGACGAAGTCATCAATATGTGCTGTTCTCGTTCGCCATGAAGAAGGCTGAGTCGTCACACACAGGTGCGGCTCAGCCTTTGTGCTGCCCAGAGCTACTGTCTAGTCGTACACCAGAGGTACACTCCAGAACGGTTATACATTCATTTGCATCGTTTCGCGTTTAATTTGTTTTTGCCAAAACATACGGCTTTTCGGCTTCCTCTACGAGTTTCGCCTGGTTCGGCATTGGCCCCAAAAAGTATTCCAAGAAGCGTTCCGTCGATTTTCCATCCTGATGCTCGAAGAAGTACTGAGCGAACTGTTGTACCCGTTCCACGGAGTACCTCTCCTGTAGGATGTCATCCACCAGCTCTGTTGTCGTTGTCGAAATCGGGCCAGGTACAAAGTCCCGATAATCGTAGTAAAAGCCGCGTTCTGACAGGTATTCATCGAGATCGTAGGCATAAAATACGATGGGCCTTTTCAAGAGACTGTAGTCAAAGACCAGCGACGAATAATCCGTAACCAGGACGTCTGCCACCATGAGCAAGTCGGTAATATCAGAAACACTGGACAAATCAACTACAAAATCCCCTAAATCGTAGAACGCAGACATGGATTGTTGCACCATCGGATGCAATTTGAGAATGACAGCAAAGTCATCCCCCAGTCTGTCACGCATTTCTTCCAGATTCAGTTGAATCTTGTAGCCTCTGCGTTGCGCTGGCTTGCCTCGAAAGGTTGGTGCATAGAGAATGATTTTTTTGCCCAGCAAGTTGGGATATTCGGTAAAAAACTCAGCCTTAGCCTTTTCCACGGCATCTTCGTTGAGCAGCCTGTCCGTCTTCGCCACACCCAAAGGCATTACCTTTCGCTCATCGATTCCAAAAGCCTCTGCATAATGCGGGACAACCGAAGAAGAACTGGTTATGACCTTTGTGTACGAACTGTGTGCCCGGCGCTCAAACTCCGGTGAGTTTGAATCGGCAGATCCGCTTGCACTAAGTCCAAATTTCTTAAATGCACCACACCCGTGCCAAGTCTGGACGACGTCGCTGTCGGGTCTCGGATGGAGCCCGTAAAGCTGATAGTAATAATCATCAAGGACAATCAGTTTGGCAGTGGCCAAGTGATAGTACTGCTTAAACTTTTCCCTAAAGGACCTTTGTTCTTTTGTGTAGACCAGCGGTGTCCAGGCCGAGTAGTGCTCTGTGACTTGATGGTAAATGATGTCTAAGTTGCCTTCCAAGCGTGTATTTCGGTTTGAAGCAAAAATCACCTTGTGTCTTCGTAACGGTAAGAAACGTTTGCTGACTGGGAATACAAGCTTTCTCAGTACCGCATTTTCAATTCGAGTCTTCAACTTGTTCATGATGCGCTTAACGCGGTTCTTCGCGGGCGGCCAAACAGTCTGTACAAAACAGCCGTAATTTCCGATTTGCATGTTTGCAAATGTAGTACGTATCAGTTTCCAAGCCAATCCGTAGTTTTCGGATTTCAGGTACCTGCTCAAATAAATAGTTCCCAAAATCATATAGGTATGAAAAAATGGGGCTTTTGAAAAATCTTTTCTATTTAATGCTTGAACCCGTCCGATAATAGCATGTAAGGCAGCCTTTTGTACGTCGCTGTCATTTGATCGCAAAGCCGCACGAAACCGAGGCAATACATCCGTTTGCATCACGCGGCGGATATAGTAGCCAAACAGATTGGCATTGGAGTGGAGAATGTCTCTTGCAGCCAGCATCATGTTAAACAAATCGTCGAACACTCGCTGAGGTTCTGCTAACGCTCGCTGTGTCAGTGATTTCGTTTGCCCTTCGCGGAAGCGATAGTAATAGACTGTTTCGTCCACTGTATAAATACGCTCAGCGTGTGTATATGCAAATAATGTAAAGGGCTGATCCTCCCCTAGGCGAATATGTTCAGGAAAATATAAGTTCTCCACGAGTTCTTTCTTATATAGTTTCGCGCAGGGTCCCAGAGCGTAAAACAGTTCTGGGTTTGTATCAATATGCTTTAAACCGGGCTTTTGTACACTGTATCGAACATATGTGGGAATGCTCCAAGTCCGCTTGTCGTTGAAGCGTAAGGTCGTACCTGTTACAATTTGCGCATCGTGTTCGAGTGCAGCGTTGTACATGTTTTCTAATGCGTCTTCCACAAGAATATCATCTGAGTCGACAAAACAAATAAACTGTCCTCGGGCTAGCTTCAAACCTCGATTTCTCGCAGCAGCGGGCCCGTTGTTTTCCTGTCGAATGACTTTTAGTCTCGGGTGGGTTTCTGCATACTTCAGCGCGATATCGTACGTAGCATCCGTCGACCCGTCATCGATTAGCAAAAATTCTACTTCTTGAAGGGTTTGGTGAAGGAGGCCGTTAAGCGTTGTTTCAATAAACTCTTCGACGTTAAAAAGAGGGACAATTACACTCACTTTAACTCGAGGTAACGTCCGTTCTTCAGCGCTGTTATTCATTTGGTTCCAACCTCTCACAAGTGACCTTGAGGATCTCTGTCATGTCGTTGCTGCGCACATCCACCAATTCGAAGAACAAACGCAGCGGAAAGCCTCGTAGGCGCAGCGTTACAAAAGCATGTTAAACTTATCCAATTGCCTTTAAAATAAGCTTAAAAAATCCTGATTGTGTAAAAGTGCAGATGTTCTGAGGCACAAACCCCAAGCACTATTTTAGTTCAGTGTACCCTTCCATTTTGTTTCAATGAATTCCTTTATCATATACTAGACGAAACGCAGATGGCAAATGTGTCACAACGGCATGAGGTACCTCGTGGCGACTAGTGGCGACTATGATGACTTGCGAGTACAGGACGGATATAGGACGGATATAGGACGGATATAGGACGGATATAGGGGCGATCGCAGTGGCTATCAGTGATGGGAACGTAGGACTTGAATTGCCTGTGATGACCCTTAACTTACGTGTCCATAACTTGATGGATGGAGGGAACCGTTGGTCAAAGCGTGTGGACAGTGCCGCGAGCGTCATTGGTGCGCACGCTCCTGTTATTCTTGCGACTCAGGAAGGGTTGCCGAAAATGCTACAGGACTTAGAAGGACGGCTGCCGAATTACGAGTACACGGGTAAGGGCCGTGATGGTGACGGCGGCGAGCACTGTGCTATTTTTTACGATAAAAATGAAATTCGACTGTTGCAGACCGGACAGTTTTGGCTGTCGGAGACGCCGGATATCCCTAGTAAAAGCTGGGGTTCGGCTTATCGGAGAATCTGCACCTGGGCCGTATTTCAGGCCCGCGAGTCGCCCTCGTGTGAGTTTGTCGTCTTCAACACCCATCTCGATAACGTTAGTCAACAAGCCCGCGAACAGGGTTCTAAGCTCATTTGGATGAAAATGCGTGAGTTGACGGGCCATCGCTGTCTGCCTCTGGTGCTAATGGGGGATTTTAACGTTGTGCCAGAGAACACGGTGATTCGCTTCTGGAGAGGGCAGACAGCCATTGACGGGGTCTCAGCCGAACTGATGGACGTGCTTGCCGCACAGGGAATGGAGACCGGGACCTTCCATGGATTTCGAGGTGGTCAAAGCACGGAGCAGCTGGACTACATTTTCACAACGTCAGATATTGAAGCTGTGAATGCACAGGTAGACAGCCGAGCGTTTCTCGGTCGATTTCCGTCCGATCACTATCCGATTTCAGCAAACTTAAAGCTTCCCTATTAACTGTACAATACTTCGGACAACACTTAACCCGACAACATTTGACTGAACAACACTTGACTGTGCAACACAGGGTTAAACGCAATCACACAGCAGAGAGGAATGAGTACGTGTTCTACGTCTACGTGCTTCGCTGTGCAGATGATTCCTTATACACAGGCTATACGACCGATGTGCAAAGACGGGTCAAACAGCATAATGACGGCAAAGGTGCCAAATACACAAAGCCTCGGAGACCTGTCACACTTGTACGCCAGGAGTGCTACGAAACTCAGACTGAAGCGATGCAGCGGGAGTATGAAATCAAACAACTGCCCAAGTCCAGAAAGGAAGCTCTGCTAAAAAACGACTGACGGTGTTAGTGTAAAGGTGTTAGTGTAAAGGTGTGACCGTAAAGATGTTATTGTAAAGGTGCTACTGTAAAAGTATGGCTGTTTCAGCCGCCCAAACACAAAGCGAGCAGCCTCATTGCATTTCGCAACGGGCTGCCCAATGTGTGTTTTTAGAACGTGACACACTGCTGAAAACTCAGTGTGCCCAGTTCCCGTTGCGGAACAAAGGCTCAAGTGTTCCGTCTTCAAGTTCACCATCTATGCTCAATTCTGCAGAGCCAATCATGAAGTCCACATGTGTCATGCTGATGTTTGCTTCATTTGCTTCCATTTCTTCAGGAGTCATATCGAATCCGCCTTCGATACACATAGGTAGACCTCTGCCAATCGCAATGTGACAGGATGCGTTTTCATCAAACAGTGTATTGTAAAACAGTACATTTAGGTCAGAAATGGGAGAGCGGTGAGGCACAAGCGCAATTTCCCCTAGATAATGGGCGCCTTCGTCAGTATCAATCAATCCCTTTAGGAGTTCTTCGCCCTGGTCTGCGGAATAATCTACAATTCTCCCCTCTTTCAGAGTCAAAGTGAATCCGTCAATGATGTTGCCGCCGTAGTTGAGCGGTTTGGTGTTTCTGACTTTGCCGCTTACCCCAAACTTGGATGGAGTCGTGAAGACTTCTTCCGTAGGCATGTTCACGCAACAGTAGACTCCCTCTTCGGTGACTTTATCTGCGCTCGCCCACAAGTGTTTCTTCGGGAGATCCACTGTAAGATCTGTGCCGGGGCCAGTGTAATGCAGACGACGGTAGTGTTTTTTGTTTAAAAACTCCACTTTGTCCCGAAGGGTTTGCAAATGCTCCTTCCAAGCGTCAACCGGATTTTCCTGTTCCAGACGAACGGCGTAGAAAATACGCTCCCAAAGCTTGTCTACAGCTTGGTCAACCGGCATGTCAGGGAACACTACGGCTGCCCACTTTGGTGAAGGGGCTGCAATGATACACCATTGACGTGCCATGTATTTCTCCTGGAATTCTTGATTTGAGATGGCACGTGACTGCCGGTAGAGTGTCATCCGTTCCGCGCTCACATCTTCATACAAAAAGGGACTGGTGGAATTGAGGAACAGAAAGGCAGCCTTTTCGTCAGCAAGTTTTGCCAGGCTGTCCGGTATCCATTGCTGTACATCCTGCAAGGCTTCTTCTGGAGCATTGAGCAGTTCAATCAAACGAGTCTCTTCATCATTCCAGTACACATGAACATGTTTTGCCCCGACATTGTAAGCTTGCTTGACTACTTCCCGGACAAGCTCAGCAGTCTCAATTGAACTGCTGACAACAAGGTCTTGACCTTTCTGTACGTTAACTCCAAATTTTACAATGAGCTCGGCATAGTTGTGCATTTTGTCCTGAAGTGTCAAAGGAATATCCCTCCTGAATATAAGTGTCTACTGAAATCTTCGAATCGCCGGCACTGCCAGTGCTGCAGCCAGAATTGCAAACATGGCAAGCCCGCAGCCTGTAATCGTCATCGTTCCACCGGCAACCCCGGCTATCCAGCCAAGGGCCACGTACCCTACGGGCATGAGGCTGATGGACCCAAACATATCCAGACTTACAACCCTGCCAAAGGATTCTGTCGGTACAAGTTCTTGTAAACTCACCTCCCATACCAAACCAAAGACCATAATGCCTGCCCCACTAAAGCCGGACACCAAAATGATGACGGGGAGCCAGTGTATGAACGCCAAACTGGTTAAGGAGGCTGCGGAAATAATGGCGCCTGTATAGGCAACCAGCCCGCGGTGATGCCAGGACTTTTTTCTGCCAAAGACCCAGGCAGCGAGCAGGGCCCCTATACCCTCCCCGGATGTAACCAAACCGTAGGCATAGGCTGGCATGTGCAAATGCACCTTAATGAGCCACGGCAGAAGGACAAGAATGATTCCGCCGAATGCAACGTTTACAAGGGAGAAAACCAGAATCGTAATCCAGAGCCAGGCATGTTTTCGCAAGGCTCTGTATCCGCCCAACATCTCCGTTGTAAACCTTCTTAAACCGTGCAAATGACTTTCCGTTTTAGGCGTTTCCAGCTTTAGAGTCAGCAGGCTGCCAATGGAAATGAGGAAAGTGGCAGCATCAATGCCCAGGCCCCATGCCGGGGACCCAAAACTCATTACAAACCCGCCGATTGTCGGCCCAAGCAGTCTGGCGCCAGTTTGACTGGCCTGCGTAAGCGAGTTTGCGGCGTTTCGAATATCCGGTGTAAAGACTTCCGCTCGAGCAGCGGAGAAAGCTGGCTGGAACAATGCGTCCATGGCTCCGTAAATGACACCCACTGTATATAGAACTGGCATGTTAATGCCAAATTCCACATAGAAAACCGTTAAGGCTGCCAACAGCAAAAAGCGGATGCTGTCGGTTAGAATCATCAGGTGGATGCGTGAAAAGCGATCGACCAAGATGCCTGTAAACGGTAACAGTACAATCTGGGGGATGGTGACAACCGTCATAAACAATCCCATGGACAGAGGCGATCCGCTCATACTGTAAATCACAATGGGTACCACAACGAACAAGATGTTATCCCCAACCATGGATAACGTCTGACCAAGCCAGAGCTGTGTAAACGGCCTGGAAGTTTTAAGAGGAAGCAGAATTCCCTCTTGTTTCTGTGAATTAGCTGCGGCATCAGATGAACTCACGACTTACCTCCTGTTATGATAAGAAACAAAAGCGCGAATACACTGACTCTCTGAACTTTTGCCAAATAAATTCTGAAAGTGCTGCATCCAGGTGTCGTATCTAGTATAAACGCTTTCAGTTTCATTCGAACAGCGTTAGAATGCAGATGGCATCAAGTCCTGCACCATTCGCGTTGAGTAACCGTCTGGGAGGAATCTATTATGGAAATGGTCACGTTGGAACAAGCAATGTCACATATTCAGTCAGGCATGAGAGTTTACACACAAGGAATGGCTTCAACGCCGCATTATTTGTTAAACGGTTTCGCGGACAGGTGTTATTCACTTGAAGACGCCATCCTGTATCATCTTCATCTTGAAGGCGAGACGCCTTGGGTTGTACCGGAGCTAAAAGGGCATGTCCGGGACATTTCATTATTCGTTGGTGCCAACTTACGTGCTGCGGTAAACGAGGGCCGTGCCTCATATGCACCGATATTTCTATCCGAGGTGCCTTGGTTCCTGGAGCAGCAGGTATGCCGCCCCAACGTGGCATTCCTAAACGTAAGTCCTCCTGACAGGCATGGCTATGTCAGCCTTGGCCCCACTATGGAAGCGATGTTGACTGCTGTGCGTGAAGCAGACCTTGTGATTGCGCAAGTCAATCGTCATGTTCCCCGAGCTCTGGGCGATGCGTTGCTCCCGGAGAGTGCCATTACCTACGGTGTTCGCCATGATGAGCCGTTGTCTGTGATCTCCAGCGGCACCGGAGACGAGGTCACAGAAGCCATCGGAAAATATGTGGCCGATCTCGTTCCGGACAGGGCGACACTTCAGCTCGGTATCGGGAAGATTCCTGACGCGGTCCTGCGCGAACTTGTCAACCACAAGGACTTGGGCATCCATAGTGAGATGATATCTGACGGCGTCCGGATGCTCGCAGAGCGAGGTGTCATTACAGGGCGCTACAAGGAAACGGATAAAGATCAAATTGTTTTCACATTTGCAATGGGATCGGCTGCATTATACGACTTTATTGACGATAATCCCATGGTATCACTCCGATCGGTTGATTACACCAACAACACAGCCGTCATTCGCCGCAATCCGCGGATGATGTCCATCAACTCAGCCATCGAAGTTGATTTAACCGGACAGGTCGTAGCCGAGTCCATCGGTACCCAAGTCGTATCCGGCGTAGGCGGGCAAATGGACTTTGTGCGCGGAGCCAGTCTGGCGCCTGAAGGGAAGTCCATCATAGCGCTTCCTTCTCGCACACATTCGGGCCAATCTCGAATCGTGCCGACCCTGCACGCTGGAGCAGGTGTAACCACCACACGCAACCACGTCCAGTACGTGGCGACCGAGTACGGTGTGGCCAGCCTTCACGGCAGTACACTCGAGGCACGGGCGCGAGCGTTGATTGATGTGGCGCATCCAGACGATCGCGCAATGCTTGAGGAAGCTGCACACGCCATGCTAGCAGGGTTTAAGTAGGTTTCTTCGGCGCCAGGCCGCCGAGCAGCGGATTGCAGAGAGACAAGAGGAAGTGAAAGAGGAAGTGAAAGAGGAAGTGAAAGAGGAAGAATAAGTTGGAGATGCGGTGGGGATTAATCGGAAGATAAGCCGAAGACGGCTTATCTTGTCCGATTTGGTGCTGGTTGAGTTGCAGCCAGCACCTCACATCCACAATGAGGACGGCGCTGACGGGCTACGGATGCAGGCTCCCAGTCCGGGCGCGTTCGCTTCGGCCGGGCAGCGGCTCTGGCCAGCGAAGCC
This sequence comes from Alicyclobacillus sp. SO9, assembly GCF_016406125.1. Classification (NCBI taxonomy): domain Bacteria; kingdom Bacillati; phylum Bacillota; class Bacilli; order Caryophanales; family Alicyclobacillaceae; genus Alicyclobacillus; species Alicyclobacillus sp. SO9. The sequence continues at coordinate 158,352 of NZ_CP066339.1, forward strand.
AGTGTCATGAACGGGATCGAATGAAGAAAATCAGCGGAACAATCCCTTTTACAGACCTCATATGCATCTAAATCCTAATATTGGGATAAAACGGGTGCCTGTCAAGGTGGCACTACGGATGCAGGCGTTCAGTCCGGGCGCGTGCGCTCCCAATGACCGTTTGTTAGTGATCCTTTCGCTCCCTATCGTGATGAGCGCTAAGCCATAGTGATCGAATCGATCACTATGGCTAGCAGGGCCTCCACAATAGGGATCCCGTTGATCCCTATTCCCTACGCCCTCCTGGACGCTCTCCACATTAGTGATCCTTTCGATCCTTAATGAATCGGGAGCGGTGACGATAGTGATCGTTGGGATCACAATTCCATCGCCCTTTGCTGAATAGGGATCTTTCGAGGCACTAACCGGCTCACCGCTCCGGCCGGGCAGCCGCTCCGACCAGCGAAGCCGCTTACCGGCTCACCGCTCCGGCCGGGCAGCCGCTCTGGCCAGCGAAGCCGCTTACCGGTTCACTTCTCCGGCCCTGGGGCTGAACGGCACTGCAATCCAGTTTTTGGTCAGGTCAGTTGCGTGCAGCGCCTAGGAATTCACCATGGAACGCAGAACAAAACCTACATTTGCGGGCCGCTCTGCCAAGCGACGCATGAAGTATGCATACCAGTCGTTTCCAAATGGAACGTAGACGCGAACTGGGTAACCTTGCTGGACGAGTTGGAGTTGCAGCTGGGTTCGAATGCCATAGAGCATTTGAAATTCGTACTGTTCCTTAGGAATACTGTGTTGAGCGATAAACTGTTTCATGGTTTCGATAATGGCTTCGTCATGTGTCGCCATGGCCGTGAAACAGCCGCTCAACAAGTGATTCTGCATGAGTTTGACCAAGTTGTCGTCAACATCTTTCTTTTCTGGGAAGGCGACCGATGCAGGTTCCTTGTACGCTCCTTTGACCATCCGCAAGCTCACTCCGTGTTGCCCCAGTGTCTTTACGTCAGCTTCGCTTTTGTAGAGGTAGGATTGTATAACAAGACCAATACTCTCGGGGAATTCTGCGTGAACTTTGTTGAAGATGTCGAGTGTTACTTCGTTATGATCGTAGTCTTCCATGTCAATGCGTACAAAGTTGTTGTATGAGTGAGCTTTTGCAGCAATTTGCCTGACGTTGTCCAAGCAAAACTCTTTATCAATATCGAGGCCAAGTTGCGTGAGTTTTACGGACAGGCGGGAATTGACCCCTTCGTCCTTAATGGTATCAAGGGTTCTCAGACAGTAATTCGTGGACTCTGCGGCTTCTTCTTTGGTGAAGACGGATTCGCCCAGATGATCGAGTGTGACAGCCAATCCATCCTTGTTGAGTGACTTTGTAAAAGACATGGCGTCCGGAATGCTCATTCCAGCCACAAAGCGATGAGCACCAAAGCGTAATCCATATTTTTTTGCCAAATTATTGGCCGTTCGGTTTTTTGCCATGAACAGCAACATGTTTCTCAAGGCTTGTTCCACTGTTCTCGACCTCCTCTGATCTTCGGTACCGTTGTTGACAGACCTTGGTTTAGCCAATGAGACTGCACACCTTAAGCCTTGCTTATAAGACAGAGAAATTCACATGCTTGTAAGACTAGACAAATTCAATAGATAAATGCTGTTTCTTAGCATGCTCCTCATAATCCTGTAATTGCTACAATGCAAAATACGTGCCAAACAGTCATTGGAAAAAGCAGTGTATGAGAACACGTGTTGAATCGAAACTGAGTCCATGTTGAGTCCATGTTGAATCCCTGCTGAACACGTGTTAAATCGCAACTGAATCCGTGTTGAATCCATCTTGAACACGTGTTGAATCCCTGCTGAACATGTGCTGCATACATGCGATGAACATCAGAGGATGGTAAACGACCGCTACACATTCAAATGCTTAAACATATCTGTCTGCGAATGTGTTTAATATATGAACATATTTGTACAAATATTGACGGGGTCTACACATCTGCTACCATGAGAGAAAGGCTTCCCGAGGAGGGCCAGGTTTGTCACAGACTCCTGATTGGAATCAAATTTTGCTCCCGGTGTTATTGAATACGGTCTATGAAGCTGTAACTATTGTGGATAGTGATGGAATCGTTCGCCACTGGAACGATGCTGCAGAACAGTTGTACGGGATTCCTGCAGACGACATTGTGGGAAAGTCGATTCTCGATTTCTCCTGGAAATCTCTCATGGTTGAGCGTGTTCTGCAGGATGGTGTCGCGATTGAACATGCATACCATGAACCTCGCCCTGGTGTGCATGTGCTCATTAATACATCTCCGTTGGTTGTTTCGGGACAGACCGTGGGAGCGGTTTCTGTGGAGCAGGATGTGACGTCCATCGTGCGCCTAGGTCAGGAACTGATGCAGACAAACAGCTTGAGGGCGATACCGAGAAGCGAAAGCGACAATCAGCAAAACAACCCAAATCCGTGGGCGGCAGTGTGGGGACACAGTCCGGTTCTGAGAGAAGCCGTGCACACGGCGTCAAGAGCGGCTGGCACAGACGCCACGGTGCTGATTACGGGTGAGTCAGGTGTTGGGAAAGAGCTGTTCGCTCATGCTATCCACAAGATGAGCAGTCGTGCTGACGGGCGTTTTATCGCGATCAATTGTGGAGCGATTCCAAAACACTTATTCGAAAGCGAACTCTTTGGGTACAATCCGGGAGCTTTTACCGGGGCGGACAGAAAGGGACGGCAAGGTAAACTTGAACTGGCGCGGGGAGGAACGTTGTTCCTCGATGAAATCGGTGAATTGCCCCTAGACTTGCAGGTGAAACTCCTGCGTGTTCTTGAAGAGGGCACATACTATCCGGTGGGTTCAGACACTCCTGTAGAAGCGAATGTCAGAGTGCTTGCTGCCACAAACCAGGAATTACAGCATCTGATTGAAAAGAACGAGTTTCGCAGAGACTTGTTTTACCGTTTGAATGTGGTGCAAATTGGTGTCCCGCCGTTGCGGGAACGGTTAGAGGACATACCGCTTCTCACACAGAGGTATCTGCAGGAGTTCTCGCTCAAGTTCAACCGGCCGATTCCGGAGCTCAATCCCGAAGTCACCATTACATTAATGCGCTACGATTGGCCGGGAAATGTGCGACAGCTGCGCAATACTATCCAGCGACTCGTGATTCTCTCAGAGGAGGGTCATGTCCATGTCCATCACTTGCCCCATGAATTGCGTCAGGATTCTGCTTGGCAAGGATTAGGGACTTGGGACAGCCAAAGTAACACTGCAGAACAGCCGGCGGCAACAGACGTGCCATTGGGTGCTTTTCGAAATCCTGCAGCAGGAGGACAGTTTTTTTCACTTCAAGGCAGGCACGTGACAAGGGAGGATATTCTTCAGGCTCTGCACCGGACCTATGGGAACAAAACGGCTGCCGCAAAGCTTCTGGGTATTTCTCGCGGAACACTCTACAATTATATACAGCGATTTCAAATTCGCTCAGAGTAAATGGCACACTGATGAGAAGGTATGCTGATGAGAAGGCATACTGTTGAGAAAATCACACAGATCTGAGTAAGTGGCACAATACTTGCGTAGTAATCAGCAGGCGAGGCAAGATAAAAACCAATTATACATAGGGGAGGATTTTACATGACACTTCAGCCGTATTCAAATGAACCTGTTATTGACTACAGTGTTGAGGAGAACAAAAACAAGCTGCTTCAAGCACTCGACAAGGTGAAGTCTGAGTTTGGAAAATCCTATCCTTTATGGGTAGGCGGCCGTGATGTCGAAACGGACACCAAACAGGAGTCTGTAAATCCGGCAAAGAAGACAGAAGTCATTGGCTATCTCAGTCAGGCCAACAAGAGTGTCATTGACGATGCCTTTACGGCAGCGAATAAAGCGTTCGAGAGTTGGAGCCAAGTTTCTTTCGGAGAGCGTGCTCTGTACCTGATTAAGGCAGCGGCTGTGATGCGCCGCCGGAAAATGGAATTGATGGCATGGCAGGTGTATGAATCCGGAAAGAACTGGGCGGAAGCTGACGGGGACGTCAACGAAGCCATCGACTTTTTGGAATACTATGCGCGCCAGGCTATGGAACTTGGCAAAGGTAAACCCCTGCAGTATTACCCAGGTGAAGACAACAGCATGATTTACCTTCCGCTGGGTGTCGGCGTGGTCATTCCGCCCTGGAACTTCCCGTTGGCTATTCTGACTGGAACCACCATGTCTGCGGTGGTGACTGGGAACACTGTGTTGTTGAAACCGGCGCCTCAGTCTTCTGTGATGGCGGCCAAGTTTATTGAAATCATGAAGGAAATTCAGCTGCCTGAGGGTGTTATCAACTTTGTCCCTGGCGATCCCGCTGAAATCGGCGACTACATGACCGGCAATAATGATACTCGGTTTGTGTCATTTACGGGATCGAAGGCGACAGGTCTTCACATTGACGAGCACGCACACAAAACCAGCGAGGGCCAGCGCTACATCAAGCGGGTTGTCGCGGAGATGGGCGGCAAGGACGGTATTGTGGTCGACGAAACTGCTGATACCGAAGCGGCAGCCCAAGGCATCGTGGACTCTGCGTTTGCGTTCCAGGGGCAGAAGTGTTCAGCGGGATCGCGCGCAATTATCCATGAAGCTGTGTTCGACGAAGTGATGGACAAAGTTGTAGAAAAAGTAAAGGCCATCAAGACTGGCCCTGCAGCCGAAAACCACTTCATGGGTCCTGTAATTGACGACAAGGCGTTCAAAAAGATTACGGGCTACATTGAAATTGGCAAAAAGGAAGCGAAACTGCTGGTGGGCGGCAACTCGGACGACTCTGAAGGCTACTATGTAGATCCCACAGTTTTTGTCTGCGACAGCAACAAAGCCCGTATTATGCAGGAAGAGATTTTTGGGCCTGTCCTCGCAGTGGTCAAGGTGAAGGACTTCGAGGAAGGGATTCGGGTCTTCAACGATACAGAGTATGGATTGACGGGTGCTGTGTTCTCCAAGATTCGCAGTCGTCTGGAATACGCACGCCGCTTCATGATGTGCGGCAACCTGTACTTCAACCGCAAGTGCACAGGTTCATTGGTTGGCATCCAGCCCTTCGGCGGATTCAACATGTCCGGCACCGACGCCAAAGCAGGCGGCCCTGACTATCTGCTGAACTTCGTCCAGCCAAAGACCATTACGGACCACTTTTAATCATACTTGTTAAAGACGTAAGAGTGTTTCATCGCCGGGCACTGGCGATGGCTTGGCAAACGATGAGACTCTGAGCGCATCCGCTCCGTTCTGTGAAGAGAGATAGTGATAACCGGCGGTGTGAATCGAAAGCTATCGATTCGGCCGCCGGTTTTCTATCCGTATAACGACATGCAAGTACCGCAACGGACTTGCGCTGCTTACGACGGGTGTACGTCAGAACAAGGAAAAGCAGCATGTATCATTGTACATGCTGCTTGGGGTGCAATTCAGGACTCTGCCGCTTAAAACTGAACTGGCTGTCTGTTGACTACCATATTTAAGCAGATTTACGCAGTTTGGAACTTAATTTACGCAGTGTGGAATTTGACTTAAGCCGTGTGGAACTTAATTTACGCAGTGTGTACCTTGTTTAGACGAACTGCATCAATTTTTCTGCATCCGTACAAAAACAAGCCGAGTATAATGATGCGAACTAAAATCGTTAAAATGGACCACCAAAGATAATACGAATCAGGGTATCTATGTCCCCAGAATATTGGATTGTTGGTGATGTGCCAAAGAGCCGTCTGCACTGTGTCACGTAACATTGGCCAAATGGTCAATGCAATAGAGAGAATCCAAGGTGCAAGACCCACTTTGCGGTTTCCAGTCCACGCGTAACTTGCAAGGGAGAGAACTAATAGCAGCAGGTATCCTGCCAATTCCGGGCCCCCAAGCGGCTGGAATATGGGATACTCAGCAAAGATCACAGCATCCAATGAAAACTGGTGAGCGATTCTCACGATGAACCAGATGATGTAAAAAGGAGCCAGCGACAGGAATAGAGCTATGCGGTCGGTTCGTTTCCTTGTGTAAATCAGCATAAAAAAAGCCACCGCAAATCCAAGCCATGCCTGGAGATGTGACAGGAAGGGATTGGTATTCCATAGGAGTACCCAGTTGGGTGTCGGCAAATGCTTCATCGTTGCGGGAATAATATCCTGGGCACGCATTTGGACGAACATAGATATCATAAAAATCGTCAAGAATAGTGCTGAGGAAGCCAAGAACCAATTTGGTGAAATGCCATAGGTTTGGCGAACAATGTGCCGGCGAACTTCCTTTACGGTTCCAAATGACGCCAAAGCTGACTTGCTTGCTTCTTCCTGATTCAGTTCTCTTTTTATCCCTGATTGCACTGCCTCTTCCAAGTGTCCCTGCATTTCTTCTTTCCAGTTCCGGCGTTCACGTTTCGAAAGATATGTACCTTTGAATATCTTTGAAAAGTAACTATCGAATTCATTCATTCGAATTCCACCTTCCCCAGAAACCTCGATAACACGCGCTGTTCTGCTGTCCACTCGCTGCGAATCTTTGTCAATTGTTCTTTTCCGATCTCGTTCAACTTGTAATACCGACGCCGAGGCCCGTTCTCCTTGTCGGTTCCCCAGTAGCCTTCAATCCATCCTTCGGCTTCAAGTCGTTTTAGCGCTGGGTACAGCGAACCCTCTTTAAGGCTCAGTGAACCTTCCGTCCGGTGGTTTACTCTTTGAGCAATCTCGTAGCCGTAGGAGTCTCCAGTAGACAGGATTGACAGCAGAATTCCGTCCATGTATCCGCGTATACGTTCGTTACGCATCATTTCACCCTTTCTATATACATCGTTTATCTATGTATATAGTATCCGGAAATGTTGAACAGATCAATTGCGTTACCGCAGGCTGTCATCAAAGCATGCTTTCGGGGTCTTCTGGGTCATCGTCTTCCTCCCCAAACACAACCATTTCTCGGTAGTCTGGACTCACATCGCTGTGCACACCGAGGATTTCTTCAATTAAAACCTCTAATTCCAAATTGCCGAAAAGATAGTCGTAAAACCGATCTTCAAGATGAAGCCTGTGACCCTCGTCTTTCACGTCTCCCACTCGCAGGACTGTGTCGAGCAGCATCTTCTCCTCGTCATCGAGAAATTCTATCTCATCTGCTCCGAAGAATTCAGTGATTTTATCGGATTTTGCATTGAGAGAGAACGCTAACTCCAATAAGTCTTGCAACAGTTCCACTTTCTTCATTTCCAATCACCTCTTTAAAATTATCAATCAAACCCGGAATCCTTGAACTATCCTTGAGATAGCTCGCTTACGATGTCATCCAACATACTGGATGACAAAGGAGTCAAGCTGTTGTCTTTTAAAAAACGGCGCAAACGCACAACCATACCTATTCTTAGTTCTGTACTGTTTCTCGCTGGATGCGCCGTCGTGCTGACTACAGCCGTTACACACAAGACTGTGAGTCCACAACGTGATGTAAAGTCAATGCCTGGCAGTCCGACAGCGGGGCACAGCCATTTTCGTATTGCGGCCTACGATGGTGACAGCGACAAGACCCATTCTCCATCTGATACGGATGAATTTGTGTTGGACAAGCCTGCCACAGCCAAACTCGCGCCAAATTCTGCGCCAAGTCAGTCGTCACAGTCTCATGCAGCTAAGCCCAACCTCAAGCCAAAAATTGTTCTCCTGTTCCGTCTCCATACGACGAAAAACCTGCAGGGTGTCACTGCTTATGGAAATCATGTCTACGCAGGCTTTGATATGGGTCACGGTAAAGGGGAAATTCGCGAATACACCATGTCGGGTCAACTTGTGAAAAACTCTGGACTTTTACCTATCGGTCACTCCGCTTCCTTATCCTACAATCAGGCAAACGGGCTCATCTACGTTACAAACGGAGGCGGGACGCATTCTACCAAGATTGCCGAAGTCAACATGAGCCTCAAGCACCCCAGAGTCGTCAAAACAATCAACTTGGGCTCATTCGGCCACTCCGGTCTGGTTGCAGTAGACAGTGTGCATCAGCGGTTGTGGGTGCATACTGCTGCCAACGATCACGCTCCCATCACGTTCCGCTACTGCACAATGTCCGGTAAGGTCCTGAAGAAGTTTACCATTCACAACTTGGGTGTGCCTCAAGGCCTTCTCGTTTATAGCGGACGACTCTACTACTATACGGACAACACAATCACTGTTCTCAGCGAACAGGGCAAAATCCTCCGAACCTTTCACGTACACTTAGGCGGTGAAAGTGAAGGGCTGGCCCTTGTGCACGGAACACAGCCCTACCTTGTTTTAGGATTCCACGGCCCAAACCGCTACTACGCGTTAAAGAATTTCACGTCTTAAAGAACTTCTTCTCCTAAAGCATTAGTCTCTTAGAGTATTTCAACGTCGCCTTGAGTCCTCACGGCAGCCTGAACTCTGCAAACGGGACGCCATAGACAAAGGACGCACTGGCTTCATTCAGATTCTCTAAAACAGCATTGTCTAGACTTAATGAAACAGATTTCAGATTGTCTTCCACCTGATTTGGCCGGGACGCACCGACAATGACTGTAGACACGGCAGGCCGGGTATAAAGCCACGCTAGTGAGAGTGCCGATGCAGTGGTCGAAAGCTCCGCCGCAGTTTCGGTAACTTTGGCTCCAAGTTGCAGCCTTTGCTCATCCAGTCTCTCCATAAAGTTCGGATTTGTTTCCCCTCGACTTCCCTTCGGGGCCTTGCCGTCCTGGTACTTTCCGGTCAGAATTCCGCCTGCTAACGGGAAGTACGGGATGATCCCGATGCCTTCACTGCTACACATGGGTGTCAACTCCCGCTCTGGGCCTCTGTCTGCCATGGAGTAGGATGGCTGGATGGAGATATAGCGGGCCAGGCCTAAGCGGTCACTAATGGCGAGGGCTTTCATCAACTCCCAGGCCGCATAGTTGGAGGCGCCTATGTAGCGGACTTTGCCTGAACGAACGAGATCGTCCAGAGCGCGCAGAGTTTCTTCCAGCGGTGTGTGCGGGTCAAAGGAGTGGATTTGATACAAGTCAATGTAGTCAGTCTGCAATCGACGCAAACTCTTCTCGATTTGAAGAAACAGGTGCGATCTCGACGATCCCCTGCCGTTCGGCCCCTCATGTCGAGGAAGTCCTGCTTTCGTAGCAAGTACGACCTCGTGCCGCCTTCCCTTCAGTCCTTCACCGATAATCTCTTCAGATTTCGTGCCGCTATAGATATTCGCCGTATCAATAAAATTGACACCTGCGTCCATCGCTGTGTGGAGAATGCGAAGGGATGTGTCTTTGTCCGATCGCGATCCAAATGAATTCGTTCCAAGCCCCATCACGGAGACTTCCAGACCACTGTTTCCTAAGTGACGATATTCCATTTGCTTCACTCCTTTTGCCCACATTCTAGCACTGTCCCGACGGATGTCGAAATAATAAGCTGATGAGCAAGATTCGATGAGAGAAGAGGATGAGGATGAGGAAATACAGAAAATTTGCAAGGTGCCTCTGCTGAGAACCCCATCGAGCGGCTGATTTTGCAGTATTGTGGTATGAGCGGGATCGAAACCGCTATGTGAATCGTCTTGAAAGAAGGGGATTCTGTGCTGGAAGGGTGGGGGTCGTGTCGGACCGGAACACGAAGGCGTTTTTTAGCTTCATGGTGGAAACCTATTGGCAAAGTATCTGGACTTTTATCTATACCATTTTAGGGGATGCTGACTACGCACGTGACCTAACGCAAGATACTTTCATTTCTGCGGCAACAAGTATAAATGATTTGAGAGACATAGAAAGCCTAAAGACATGGCTGTTCAAGATTGCGAGAAATCGCAGCATAGATTATCTAAAGTCGGGTTGGTCGACCAAGGTTTTATCTATGGAGAAAGACTTTCACTTGACGGCAGAAGCCAGCAGCACATGGGCCCAGGACGCTGAGACTGATGCACTGTCAGCAATACAACGAAACGAGTTATGGGCAGCCATCTTTCGTTTAAAACGCGGCTTCAGAGAGGTCGTTGTGCTGAGAGTCCGGGAGGACCTGTCCTTTCGGGAAATCGCCGGTGTGTTGAAAATCCGTGAAACGACAGCGCGATCGCGCTACGCTCGCTCCGTCAAACAACTACGCACGATGCTGAAAGGAGGGGGTACTGACAGTGGAGTTTGAGAATGAACTGCGTGATGCAATGAAACACCTGCCAAGTCTCGGTTATACCAGCGCTAACATAGACGAAATGTGGAATCAGGTGCAAACCAGCAGTAGTCCAAGCCATATGAGTGGTCATGGAAGCAGTGGAAGCAGTGGAAGCAGTGGAGGCAGTGGAGGCAGTGGAGGCAGTGGAGGCAGTGGAGGCAGTCGACCACAGCGGAGTTTCGGGAGCCGGCGGGTTGCAAACGTCTCGGCAGCGGCTGTCGTTCTGGTAGCGTCGGTGGTCGGAGCGAGTTTGTACATTCGTAACGTTCTTGGCGTAGGCGAAGTGCAAAGGACGAACGTACGCAACGGACAGACAACTCAATATGACGTCCAGTTTTGGCCAACTCCGCCACAGTTACAGCGTATAAACCCGTCATCAAACCAACAGTTGTTTACGGTCCATGTGAATAAATGGGCACAATCCCCAAATGGACCCTACATTGTGTTTGCTCCAATTGTACCAGGGGTGAAGACGAGTTCGTCTGCGACATTCGCGGATGCACAGGTACGGGTTCAATCTGGTGGAGGCCCGTCCGATTTGGAACAAGTGCTGAATGAATATCTTGCAAAACACCATCTGGCTCAACTTCGGCATAACGGGTTCTATGTGGACTTTCAATACAGCAAATCCCATGGCGTCGTTCCTGCGCAGTTTCATGTCAAATCCACTGCGACGAGACAGGTTCCGCCTAAGGATTGGCGCATGGTGCTGATATATGTGCAGGAGAGGGGGAGTCAGCGGGATCGCCCAGGTTCAAATCCCTTTTCCTTGAAGTGGGCTACGGTCATCAGACCCTCGTACATTGGTCTGTTAGAAAAGCTGCGGCAGGTTCCAGCAGTTGGCGCGACTAACGTAAAGGTTCCGTGGTACTACGTAACGGGAAAATCAGCATATGGGATTGTCGAGTACAGCAAGGGCAACAGTCTGCATGTAGTAATGCAGACATTGCTGAAGGACGCAAAAGGCCAGTGGCACCTACAGGGCAGCGGTTCTGAAGCAATTGAGAAGGGAAAGGAACAAAAAATCAAGTACAGCGTGTATGGGCCTGTGATCCCGTTTTCGAGCGGAGGCGTAACCCCCTCCAATACCGGAGGCTATCAAGTTGATATGGGACTCGTAAAGGACCCAAAGGTGACAAAGGTGTTTTTAACATTTGGCGACGGCAGCACCGTGACAGTCCCCGTCCGCCACGGTCAATACGTGTATTTTCGTCATTGGAACAAGGGACATGGAACAATTCAAAGGGTTGTCCAGATATCTGGAACCAATGCATCGGGCATAACCGTATTTAGCACACATCACCCGTGATGGGACTTGGATGATGGGCGAGGAGCCTGGGAGCCGGGGGAGACGGGGAGACGGGGAGACGGGGAGACGGGCCGGGGTTCGGGCCCAAGTTCGGCAGATAGTGATCGCAAAGCGCACTATTGGGAGGAAGGCGGGCTGGTAGTGATCCGAAAGCGCACTATTTGGGCGAGGGCGAGGGGCATAGTGATCGGAAAGGACACTGTTCGGAATCCTGCTTGGTGGTTGGAAGTCAAATAAGGATCTTTTCCACCACTATTCTTTTTGCCCCTCAGCGGATAATGATCCTTCGGATCACTAATTGGACTGCGTGCAACCGATAGTGATCATTGGGATCCTTAAGCCTGCAAGCCTGCTCCTGCTGCCCCGCTCCGACGAGTCAGAAGGGACAGCGCAGACGGGCCCAGGTTCGGCAGATAGTGATCCGAAAGCGCACTATTGGGAGGAAGGCGGGCTGGTAGTGATCCGAAAGCGCACTATTTGGGCGAGGGCGGGGGGCATAGTGATCGGAAAGGACACTATTCGGAATCCTGCTTGGTGGTTGGAAGTCAAATAAGGATCTTTTCCACCACTATTCTTTTTGCCCCCTAGTGGATAATGATCCTTCGGATCACTAATTGGACTGCGTGCAACCGATAGTGATCATTGGGATCCTTAAGCCTGCTAGCCTGCTCCTGCCGCCCCGCTCCGACGAGCCAGAGGTGACAGGGGACTCGGGGGAGTCGGCCCCTCCTGCCAGACTCCCGCACGCCAGCCTTCCAAATTCCGAACTGTCCTATCCGGATTCGCTTACTTTTCCTCCAAAGTCTTGCGCAGCGCAGACTTGTGAATTTTTCCAGCGCTGGTGACGGGAATGGAGTCGACAAACAGGATTCTGTCCGGTACCCAAAACTTGGCGAGACGCCCTTGCTCGACCGCGGCATACAGATGGTTACGGATGCGGCGGTCGAAAACGCTCCGGCTGTCTGTTGACCCAGACTCATTTGCAAATGCGCGTGTTGGACTATCGGGAGTAGCCCGCTCTGTTTCCACATCCACTCCGGAACCCGCGCTTGAACCCGCACCCACATCCGCACCCACATCCGCTCCGGACTCCGCGCCTACATCCGTGCTTGAATCGTCTGCCTTATCTAACTGAATAACGGCCATGGGCCGTTCTCCCCATTGCTCACTTTGTTCTGCGAGTACTGCTACCATAGCGACTTCGTCCAATTCGGAGATAATGGCCTCGATGACGCTGGTGGCAATCCATTCGCCGCCGCTCTTCACTGCATCCTTTTGCCTGTCGAGTACGTGGAGGGAGCCGTCTTTGTGCCAGACAGCGAGATCGCCGGTCTTGAACCATCCGTCAATGAATACCTCCCTCGATCTCGTTTCATCCCTCACATACCCATCCGGCAACCAGGGACTTTGCACCCAAACCTCGCCAATTGTCTGGCCGTCTCTGGGAACGGACCGTTCGTGCACGTCGCGTACGTCCACTCGAACCATTGGCAGCGGCAGTGTTCGGGTTGACAGGGTGTGGAGCCTGTCGGTCTGTTTTGTCCCGGTGGAAGTTTGGATGGCGGAAATGCTTGTGGCCAGTTGATCGGAGCCCCCGTAGATGAGAGAAAATTGAATGCCAACGTTCGTTGCCCTCTGAGCAATACCGGACGGAAGCGGACTACCGCCAGTTAGGACGTGCAAAGGCAATTGCGGCTGTGGATTTGCAACGCCTGAGGTATCCTCTGTGGCTGCCGCTGCTTCAGCCGGATTTGTGCCTTCGGCTGCAGGTCGATCCGAAGTTGGCTCCGAAGTTGGTTCCAAAGTTGGCTCCGAAGTTGAAGCGCCACTTGAATCGCCGCCGGAACTTGGATGCTCGCTCAACGCTTGCAGCAACATGTGTAACTGGGTCGGAACCATGTTGCTCCACGTGACGCCCTCGTTCCGAATGAGTTCCAATTGTGCGCTTGCATCGGCGGTTTCCGGCAACACGAGTTTGGCACCAAGGTAGGGTGCAAAAAACGGTGTGCCCCAGCCGTGAATGTGGAAAAAGGGGATGAGGGGCATAATCGTATCGTGTGTCTGAAGTTTGGCACCGGTGTCGTGTATGGCTAGATGATGTGCAATTTGCAGAGAAGCGAGCAGCATGTCTTGATGTCTGTACCGGATACCTTTGGGTCTGCCTGTGGTTCCTGTGGTGTAGAAGATGGAGAACGTGTCTGTGGGACCGGTGCCATGCTCGTGAAGTACGGCCGATCCGCTCTCAATCAAATCCTCATAGGAATCAAGCATCCATATGACTTTGCGGACGTGACTTTGCAATGCACGTCCAGCCTGTTCGAACCCCTCCCAGGCAAAGACAATCTCGTCGCCAGCGTGATCGACCGTATAGACTAAGTCGTCCAGCGGCAAGCGAAAGTTTATGGTGTGAACAACTGCACCAGCAATGGAAAGAGCATGCTGCAACTCAAAATAGCGGTAGCTGTTTACATCCAACACGCCAACGACGGTCCCTTTTCCGATGCCGAGATTGCGCAGACTGTTGGCGAGGCGAATGACCCTCTCCCATGATTGTGCGTAGGTAAACCGCTTCGATGGGCTTACGACCTCCACGTTCGGGTGCTGCCACGCCGCATCTTGAAGCACCTCGTGGACTACCCAGTTACGCATCGATACCCACTCCCCATACTTGTTTATCGTCCATGGCCCAGTCCGGATATTCCTCGTTTACCAAGAACCGGTGTGCATATAGTGTTGCCAGTTTTGCATACCTTTCTCCACCCGTTTGCGCCAGGTTGTAGAGAAGTGCCACTTGGCTGGCATCTGCAATCCGCTCGAGGCTGTGTTTGGCATGCCACTGTGCCTGGGTGGGATTCAATGATGCTAGGTGTTGCAGGGTTTTTTCTATGGTTTCCAGCGCCAGCTTGGCTTCAGGGGTACCTGCTTTGTTCAGCATCGGGGTGAATTCGGCAAGAAAACTCTCGTGTGACTTTTGCTTGACGATGGTTTCAAGGAAATCCAGCGCCTGGATGTTGCTGGGGCCCTCCCAAATTGGCGTAATCAAAGCTTCTCTGTGCCATCTTGCAACGCCGTATTCCTCGAGGAACCCGAGACCTCCGAACAGTTCCATGCCCATGGCGGTCATGGCAGCAGCGTGATCTGCAGTGCGATTCTTGGCTACATGCGTCATAAACCGAGCGTAATGGTATTCCGGTGTGTAAGGTGGGCGAGCATCCCATGCGTTATCAAACTTTTCAATGGCATGAAAAGCGAGCGCCAGACCTCCGGCTAGACGAACAGCCATATCTGTCAGGTCTCTGCGAATCAGCGGATGTTCATGAAGCAGTTTGCCAAAGGTTTTGCGGTGCCCGACACGTGCGATGACTTCCAGATGAGCCTTACGTGCGGTACCCATGGCCCCAACAGAATTGGCCAGGCGCGAAACCGTCAGATTTTCCAGCGTATAATAGATACCTTCCTCTTTCTTTCCAATTAAATAGGCTTCACTGTTGTTCAGCTCTGCTTCACCGGATGGTACGCTCCTTGTTGCAGATTTGTCTTTCAAGCGGCGGATGTTGAAGTTCAATTCGCCTTTCTGATTTAGGCGCGGCATCAGGTATAGCGCCAGCCCTTTTGGTCCGCCCTTGCCGCCTTCCGGTCGGGCTGTGGTGATAGCCACATCAGTCAGTCCGGCACCGCTGGCAAAGTATTTGTCAGCAGTGATGTGCCAAGTATCGCCGTCCGGGTCCTGGGTTGCAACGGCTTCGTTGGCCCCTAAATCACTCCCGCCTTGTGACTCGGTCATCCAGGTTGCGCCAAACGCTTGCCCTGATATGAGCTGCTCCTTCCACTCTGAGAATTCCGGTGCATACTTGTGGATCGCGTAGACTGTCTGGCCCGTAATGGTGAGGACGCAGTAGAGGCCGGGATCGCCGATTAGGTACCCGAGAGCATAATGATGGTGCCAACTGCCGCCTTCATACTGCGGACGGTTGATATGTGCGGTCTGCTGCAGGGCCTGACGATGGACTGGGCTGAGCCGGACTCTATCCACCCGATTGCCGTCCAAGTCGTGGGTGACCAGGATGGGTGGGGCATCGTGATCGACGTGGTAAACGCTTTCATAGATTTCAGTTCCAACCAATTTTCCAAAGTCTAGCAGTTCGCCCTCATGCGTCTCGTAGTCTTTCCAGTAGTGCTGCAAAACCGTCTGCAAGTCGACATCAGAGGCAAAGTGGTTCTGGCCGTAGGCGTAGGAGATGTGTTTCAAGTCGACAACACCCTTTCGGTGAAAGATTATGGAGATTCAAGTGTTGATTGGAGTCGGAGTCAGCGACGGGGTCAGCGCAAGAGCAAGTGCAAGCTGGCGAGTACAAACAGTGTGCGGATTCAAGATGAATTTTGGATTCGAGCGAAATTTGGATTGGAGTAAATTTTGGATTGCGGAAAGTCTCCCATTGGAGCAAAATTTCGGATTGGAGCAAATTATTGAACTCAAATCTGAGCGGTTTACGGAACGAGACTTTACCTAATCATTCATCTCCTCTCGTCCGGCGTTTTTCTTCCAAGGTTTGTTGCATTCTTTGGCGAAGTTCCAGCAATTCGTCTCGTACTGCTGTAAGGTCTTGAATCTGCCGATTGATCTCGCTAATCTTCACATCACCGCGTTCGATGACTTCTTCCAACTGTGTGACTTCAGTAGGATCCGTGTTGTACAAATCAATCATTTCTGCAATCTCCTGAAGTGAAAAGCCAAGGCGACGGCCTCTCAGGATGAGTTGGATACGGACTCTGTCGCTGTCGTGGTAAAGCCGCTGTCCGCCTCGCCGCTCTGGTGCGATGAGTCCGATTTCTTCGTAATACCGCAGGGTTCTGGCTGTAATATCAAAGCGGTTGGTGAGGTCAGAAATAGTGTATATCGGATCCACTCTGTACTTCACCTTCCTTCAGAATGAATATACTGAAAATTTACGTTAACGTCAACGGCAAGCGGAGGTGAAGGGAGGTGAAGGGAGGTGAAGGGAGAGGCCCGCGACCTCACTCTGGCCGAAGAAATAAGCCTCTCAAACAAGCTTATTTGGCTGAATCAGAGTGAGGAGCGGCAATAAGCTTGTCTCGGATCCTTATATGCAGTTTATTGGCGTTTTTTCGGCTAAATTGACCTATTAAGCACTTGCGGAGAGCTTATTTCAGTAGAGGTATCGATTGATTTGAGTATAAGCGCGTGTGGGATCGCTATTTTGGAAATTTCACCGCTAGTTTCGCTTTGGTGTATCCGTGGACACATTTCTGCCACACTATGGACGCGTTTTGCAGACGTTTGTGACCCATCTGTGAACAAACAGTCGAGTTCCGAATTGATGAGGCCCGTGCCACTGGAATTATAGTAAATATTGGAATAATTTTAGTGGTTTTGCAATTCACAAACTCAGGCTTTGTGCCGCCCCCCTGTACTACGTTGCGTTTCCTTTATTCATCTCTCTCTTTTTTCTCCAGTGTACTGAGTCAACTGGATGCTGATGATGCTGCCATGCTGGGTCAGAGGGTCAGTGCAGTGACCCTGTGAGGCAGTAGCCGTATCAGGCAGAGGGTCAGAGGTTCAGATAGTGCCTGGAAAGATCACTAGTGGCCAAAGGGCGATGGATTTGTGATCGCGATGATCCTTAATGCCCCGCGCCCCCACACATTAGTGATCGGAGTGATCACTAATGTGTGGGAGCCAGTGTGGGGCGTTGGGTGATAGGGAGCAGCGGGATCCCTATTTTAGACGGCTGTTGGTCTTAGTGATCGAATCGATCACTATGGTTTAGCGCTCATCATAATAAGGCGCAAAAGGGTCCTTAACAACAAGCGTGACTCCAGACAACCAACGTGCTCCGCCGGTCCCCTAACTCCAATCCAACTCCCGTCAGCCGGATGTCCCAGCCGGATGCCCTCCCCCTCAACTGGCAAGCTTTACATCTAGAATCCCAACTTAGTGCGGACTTCTCGCAGGTAGGATTGGCTGACAGGCAGCCTTTTGTCTTTCGGTGAAGAGAGTGTAATGGTGAGCGGGGATGATAAATCGCGGCTGATATGATGGATCGCCGCAATATTGACAATGTACGAACGATGAATTCGTAAAAAGGACTGTGGCAGTTGCGTTTCCAGGGATTGAAGGGTGAACTGCGTGGTGTAGGCGGCGGAAGCGGTGTGCAGCCAGGTTTTCTTTGCGTAACTCTCGAAGTATGCAACCTCTTCAACCGGAATTGGGCGCCACACGTTGTCGCTCTGTCCCGTGATGTAGGACAGAGTGGGTTGGGGCATAGCTACCTGGCCGTTAGAGGGCAGCAGCAGTCTCTGTTGTCCAGAGTCGATTGTCTTTCCCGGCGGGAAAATTACCGTTACGGCTCCCCAACTGCTTTCCAGATGAAAGGGATAGCCCCGTCCGAAGTAAGGGACGCCGAATAGCGACTCGTCAATAAAGGATTCAATGTTAGACTTTTGATTTACCACACGGGCTGAAATACTCCCAGATGGAATTTCCGATCCCGGTTGGATATGGATATCATGCTTCCCCGCCCGATAGTCTAGATACTGGTGTTCGTCAGCAATCGCAATGGACGCTTCGGGCGGGAGGAAGTCACGCAAAATGCGGCTGATTTGTAACCAAAGTTCCTCGCGATCCACCACTCCACCCCCAGTCACCAGTCTTACCTTAAAATGTATCCCATGTCGTAAGTGTTTGTCATGTTTTCGTTCGCTCGGGGCAGTCCCAGCTCATTCTAGCCGTCTTGGTCGACCGCACTCGTCTGGCTCCGGAATGCCCTACTTCAAACGCCCCGCTCCGAGCCGTCCGGGTCCGGAACGTCCTGAGCACAAACCCAGAAAGCCAGACTGTTTTATCCATCATATTTGCACTCCATCACTAAATGCAACGGTCTGTCACCAAATTGAGACAAAATCCGGTGAGTCTCTATATATTTCAGATAAATCAAATTGTAACCGTTTACGTAAGGAGTGATGAACGTGTACGAGGAGAGAATTCGCCATGAGGGTCTTCGTTCACAGGTGATCAGCGCGGGAGTAGCACAAGCGCTGATTCAGGATGGTATGAGTGTAGGCGTAAGCGGTTTTACCCGAAGTGGTGACGCAAAGGCCGTTCCCAGGGCGTTGGCGCACCGACTGGAGACCGATACTGATAACGATATGCAACCCCTTCGCATCAACTTGTATTCCGGCGCATCACTGGCAGAGACGGACACCATATTAAGTCAAAAAAACATGATTGAAAGACGGTTGCCTTATCAAAGTGACGCAACGCTTCGCGCGCGTATCAATCGCGGTGAGGTAGCGTATGTCGATCAACACCTCAGCCACACAGCAGAATGGACTCGTTCAGGTATCCTAGGCGAATTTGACATTGCAATTATAGAAGCTGTGGCCATTACCGAAGAGGGAGGCATCATACCCACCACATCCGTTGGCAACAGCGCAATTTTCGTAGAGCAGGCGAAAAAGGTCATCGTTGAATTGAATCTTGCCATTCCTCAGGAATTTGAAGGCATTCATGATATTTACGATCCCGGTCCCCGCCCCCACCGCCAACCGATACCAATCGTTAATCCGTCTGATCGAATTGGCACAACCTACATTCCCTGCCACCCGGAGAAAATAGCCGGTATCGTCATCACTAACGAGTACGATTCACCGTCTACCATTGTTCAACCTGATGCTGAAACACAGTTAATGGCAAACTACATTTTGGAATTCCTTGAGAACGAAGTAAAGAACGGTCGCCTTCCGCAAAACCTGGCACCCCTTCAAAGCGGCGTCGGGTCTGTTGCCAATGCTGTACTGTCTGGACTGAAGGATTCTTCTTTTGAAAACTTGGAGATTTATACGGAAGTCATGCAGGATGCAGTGTTTGAACTGTTTGAAGCAGGCAAAGTCTCTTTTGCATCAAGCTGCTCATTTACACTCTCAGACCACATGCTGCAAAAGGTCGTAGGGAACATCGGTGCTTATAAAGACAAAGTCATTCTCCGTCCGCAGGAGATTTCAAATCATCCCGAAGTCATTCGCAGACTGGGAATCATCGCAATTAATGCCGCCCTCGAAGTGGATATCTTCGGTAATGTGAATTCTACGCATGTAGGCGGTACTCATATGATGAACGGTCTCGGCGGCTCAGGCGACTTTGCCCGCAACGCAGGAATCGGGATCTTCGTGACCAAATCGATTGCCAAAGGCGGCCAAATTTCCAGTGTGGTTCCGTTTGTCAGCCATGTTGACCACACAGAGCACGATGTCGATGTTCTTGTGACAGAACGCGGCATTGCTGACTTGCGCGGATTGGCACCCAGAGAGCGTGCTCGTGCAATTATTGAAAAGCTTGCACACCCCATGTATCAAGATGCGTTGTGGGATTACTTCGACAGGGCGTCTGAGAACGGCGGAAACACTCCGCATCTCCTCGATGAAGCATTGAGTTGGCATCAGTGCTATGCAGAGACGAAGGATATGCGTGCAGTCAAAACCTGGAGGCGGCGTAAGCAAGGTGCGTCGAAAGAGATCCAGCGCAAGGAAGTTGCCACGGCTTCTTCACTCTAATGAGGAAATTATAAGGCGTTGCGGGAAGTCCTCATCGGACAATGTGGATCGTCACATTTCTCGCTTTTTTCAATAACAGTGTGAACAACCGTAATGTATCGGTTTGTATAGTCGCCAAGTTCTGAAAAAAGAGCTTCGAGCAAGTTCTAGCGTCGGTGTTCACCCCCATGAACATAAATGATTTCACGGACTGTCACGGAGATTTCACGGG
Source organism: Alicyclobacillus sp. SO9 (assembly GCF_016406125.1). Taxonomy (NCBI): domain Bacteria; kingdom Bacillati; phylum Bacillota; class Bacilli; order Caryophanales; family Alicyclobacillaceae; genus Alicyclobacillus; species Alicyclobacillus sp. SO9. The sequence goes on from NZ_CP066339.1 coordinate 178,626, forward strand.
CAGTCCTCTTTTCTGTTCCTTGCACCACTTACCCCCTTGCTCTTGATAGTCAGCCATTGAGTTGTCCTTTGATCCATTTGTACGCATACTCAAACATTCCAAGACTGATATAGTGATTCGTTCTAGGGATTTCTTGAAATTCGACTAAATTTATACTTTTCCCCTCGTAAACCTTTCGTAATTCCTTATAGAACTTACGCTGCCCGTCTATCGGAACGATGCAATCGGAAGTACCGTGTTGCAGGAGAATAGGACGATGCGGTAGGTCTGCTATCTTCCGTATAGGGTCAAACACGCGAATCAGATACAATTCTTTATATTGGTCTTTAGCTGAATCCCAACCGTGATACAGAAAAAGTGTAGGCAGCGATTCCGATGCACACTGTTTAGGTGCGAATTGAGAGAGCGGGATCCCGTCAACCATTGAATCTTCGTGTATGACCATTGAATGCATTCAGCACACCCTCAATATGCTTTCCTGTTAAATACTTCTCCCGTTTGAATCGAACTGTTCATTGAACTGTTCATACCTACCCCTACTTTAGTTGCTTCAGTTTCCACTAGCAGATTGTGAGGATGATGTAGCCGATGTTCCATGTGCTGTAGCCAGTGGATATACAGAACTAAGTGACACCAGTATCCCTAAGACGCACGCCCCAATCCATATCCAAGACCGGCTCCGTTTCTTGAAAACAGATACAATGATTGCGATGCACAGGCTAATCAGTGCCGGAATCCTTACAACAACACCGGCAAAGCTAATGACTGAAAACAAAACCAATAACACTGTCAGAACCCACAAGATCATAAGCAGAATTTTTGACACGAATTTCACCACCTTCTTCAAGACCGTAGTCTCATCCCAGAACCTTGTAAGTTTCTAAAGACTCTTGGAGCTTCCGTGATCACATCACCTCGCTTGCAGTCGTTGTATGGAGAAGAGACAGAGACAAGAGAGCGTCCGAGTGTACGTATTTGATTTCCATTTTATAGAACAAACCAATAAATATCTATAATTGACAAAAGATTTCCGCCCCTTTTTTGGATGCAGGAGTTTTCTGATAACATAGAGTGAAATGGATACGCAAAAGAGGAGGAATACATATGATTCGGTGGGGCATTTTGGGGGCGGCTCGAATTGCAGAAGGCGAGCTCATTCCGGCCATAAAGCAGGCGAGTAACGCGGAGTTGGTGGCAGTGGCCAGTCGAGACGCAGCCAAAGGACAAGCTTATGCAGAGAAGAATGGTATCGGCAAAGTCTACTCAAGCTACGAAGACTTGCTTGACAGCCCTGACATTGATGCGGTCTACATTCCGTTGCCCAACCATTTGCATGCGAAGTGGTCGATTGAAGCAGCGAAGCGAGGCAAACACGTGCTGTGTGAAAAACCTGCAGCTCTGACAGCTGATGAAACGAGAGCAATGGTAGAGGCAGCGAACCAGCACTCTGTCCTGTGGATGGAGGCATTTATGTATCAGTTTCATCCGCAATGGCAACGCGTCGGAGAAATTATTGACTCTGGAGAAATCGGCGATGTAAAGCTGATTGAAGCTCACTTCTCATTCAAGCTGGACAGACCTGGTGATATTCGCTGGGATCCCGCTAAAGGCGGCGGCTCCTTATATGACGTGGGCAGCTATGCGGTACATGTATGCCGGGCGCTGGCGGGGGATGAGGTCCCTTCGCAAATCGAAGGTGCTGCGGTGTTTAAGGAAGATGGGATGGTGGACCTTACGGCGTCTGCAGTCATGAAGTTTCCAAACGGCATTATTGCTCATCTGGACAGCTCCTTTGACGTGGCAGGCAGACAGGAAGTGGAGTTGGCAGGGAGCAAGGGGAGTTTGGTGATAAGCCATGCGTTCCGACCGGATCAAGGGGACGCAAAACTACGTATCACAACCTCCGACGGCTATCGAGAGGAGTCGGTGGAACAGGAGAACATGTATAGACTGCAAGTCGAACACTTCGGTAACGCAGTGGAACAAGGTCTTCCACTGCGAAATACTCCAGAGCAGTCTATACGCAATATGGAGATCATCGATGCCATCTACGCTGCTGCAGGGAGAAAAGAATGAGGTATCCTGTCTTAAAACCAGGGGCTGTCGTTGGCGTCACAGCCCCCTCCTCCGGGGTACAAACTGCATTGCATAACATACTGAAACTTGCCTGCCGGAGAATGGAGGAAAAAGGCTACGGCATTCAGTGCGGAGAGACGATATGGACGCAGCACAAGGCCAAGTCCGCAGCAGCGAAAGTCCGTGCAGATGAATTCAACGCCATGATGAAAGATGATGAGGTCGATATCATCATTCCTCCTTGGGGAGGAGAATTGTTGATTGAAATCCTGGAATACATCGAGTTTGACTCCATTCCCGCAAAATGGATATTGGGGTACTCCGATGTGAGTGCACTACTGTTCACAGTGACCGTTAAGACTGGCATTGCCACTGCACACGGCACGAATCTGATGGACTTAAGAGGCGAGTATTCGGATGAGACAACGGCAGCTTGGGAGGCTGTTTTAGCTGCGGGTGGGGGTGGCACCGTGATCCAATATTCGTCAGAGAAGTATCAAACGGAATGGGATCACGATAATCCATCTCCCTGCATTTACCATCTGACAGAGCCTACAATGTGGAAGACGGTGTCTGGTATCACAGAACATTTGAAGGGACGCCTGCTTGGCGGGTGCATCGACGTCATCAGGCATTTGGTCGGAACACCATTTGGCGATGTGGCTGCGTTTCGAGAGAAATTCACACGCAACGAGCCCATCCTGTGGTACTTCGAGAATGCGGAGATGAACACTGTTGAGTTACGCAGATCGTTAGTCCAAATGAGACTAGCCGGCTGGTTTGACCACGCTGCCGGAATTATGTTTGGCCGCAGCAGCGCGAATCAAGCGGTAGACGGCTACACGGTAGAAGACGTCTATCGCGAACTTTCAGCAGAACTCCAACTTCCAATCGTCTATGACGTGGACTGCGGCCACGTTCCGCCCCAAGTGACGCTGATAAACGGTGCGCGTGCAGAGGTGGAGGTGGAAGTGGAGGTGAATGGAGAGGGCAGAGGAAAGCTGGTTCAGCATTTCGTCTGACGACTCGTCTGGGGATGACTGGGGTGCCCGCGCTCGCCGACACACTTCTGACACATTGTGATGCATTCCTGCTGCTTATGTGTCCGATTTGTGAACAGGTGGGGGTCTGCCGGGAAAGAGGGGGTGCCATGGCGTTTGTTAAGGATCCCATTGATCCCTATGACGATACTCGCCAGACATTAGTGATCAATTCGATCCCTACTCCCAATGAGCCATTTCAATTAGGGATCCCATTGATCCCTATCACCCAGGCTGCATTTTGACGCTACCCAGTTTAGGGATCATTCATGACACTAATGTCTCAGGCAAGGGGGCATTAGGGATCGTTGCGATCCCTATCCCACGTCACTCCGGGCAATAGGGATCTTTCGAGTCACTAAGCGCCGCGGGCCGCGCCCCAGCCCGCGCCCCAGCCCGCGCCCCAGCCTCCCAGCAGCCCAACTTGGGAACCACCAGTTAATGCCCCTTAATGCAGAGGATAAACGGGAGGCCCGTTTATCTCCTTCTCATGTTCGTCTACATCTCACTTGTGCCACAAAACTCCGTTTTGGTCCCTTTCTAAGTGGCCGTCGCAAAATGTCAGGTACGCTGAAACTGTGGTTGAGTCCACATAATTGGAGGCAGATACTGGTGCAGGCTGCGAATTGGTGCGCCATGGAGTTTGCTGCCATGGCGTTTGTTAAGGATCCCATTGATCCCTATGACGATACTCGCCAGACATTAGTGATCAATTCGATCCCTACTGCCCAATGAGCCATTTCAATTAGGGATCCCGTTGATCCCTATCACCCAGGCTGCATTTTGACGCTACCCAGTTTAGTGATCATTCATGACACTAATGTCTCAGGCAAGGGGGCATTAGGGATCATTGCGATCCCTATCCCACGTCACTCCGGGCAATAGGGATCTTTCGAGTCACTAAGCGCCGCGCCCCAGCCTCAGCCCGCCTAAGCGCCGCGCCCCAGCCCGCGCCCCAGCCTCCCAGCAGCCCAGCTTGGGAACCACCCGTTAATGCCCCTTAATGCAGAGGATAAACGGGAGGCCCGTTTATCTCCTTCTCATGTTCGTCTACATCTCACTTGTGCCACAAAAGTCCGGCTAGGCCTCCTCCAGGTCGCCAAACTGGCCATAGCCGGGAAGGTGCGTGTCCGCTCGGTCCTATTTCGCTGCAGTGTGTCCTTTCGGTTCTCCGTCAGATTGCCCAACTGGCTGCTGCCGCCGCCGCGGGGTGCACGTCCGCTCAGTCCGCTGCGGCGCATCTTCCGAGCCCGGTAAGGTGCTGTGGAGAATCCTAGGTTAAAGAGTAAATGTCTATCCCAGGATGTCTCGTTGCGTGAAGACCCAGAAGCTCACTGCCAATGCTGCAATGCTCCACACAGTCAGGATTACCATGGAGAAAGAGAAGTTCATGCCTGCCACGGGCGGCGGACTGCCGTTAAGATAGGTACTCAGCTGCAGATTGACGACGGGCAGGTATTTTGCTGTCTGCCAGGAACTTGCCAGGCTCGTCAGGAGTGTACCGGAAATCAGGGCCGCCATCATAATCCCCATACTAGAGGCAGTGGAGCGAACCAGAACAGAGACCATGAACGATAGAACCGCTACGGCAAGGCTGGATATGAACCCGAGCCCATAGGTCATAATCAGATACTTCCACTGGGTAATGGTATAGACGTGAGTGACACTGATGGTACCGTTAGCCAGCGTATGGAATCCCATGGGTATGGGCAAGTGAAAACCCTGGTAACCGAAGAAGATGCCCGAGACCACATAGGCGGATAAACCGACGGCGCCAATCAGCATGGCAGTTAAAAAGACTAATGCCACTAACTTGCTGGCGAGGACCTTCCACCTGGGAACGCCTCTAGTCAGCAGGACTTTAATGGTACCTCCGCTCATCTCCGAAGACACCATGTCTGATGCAATGACCACAACCAGCATCGGAATCAGCAAAAGGCTGCCTTCATCCATGAAGGTTTTCATGAAACTGGGAGCCCCCGGTGCATAAGGGTCAATGTTGTGGTTTAATTCGTACTGAAACTCGGACATCTGTGCCTTAATAACTGCTGATTCGGTACCCGTCAGAAACGGGCTCTTCAATCTGTTTGCATCGTGTGTAATCTGCTTTTGGACGTGTACATGCCAGTCTGCAGTTCCAAGTTGCTTTGTGACTTGTATGCTGGCCTGGTGTTCTGCATAGGAAAACACGGCCATCAAGACAAACAAAATAGCAAGGACAACGTGAAACCGGCGCTTTTTCAACATTTTTGTCAATTCGTTTTGAACGAGGTGGATGAAATTCACTTAAGCGTCAACTCCCGTTGTCTCAAGAAAGACGTCTTCAAGCGTGGCTTTCTGTTTTATAATTTGCTGGATTTGGCACCCGGCTGCAATTAATTTCTCGGTTGCGGCAGTTATCTTCGATTCAGGCAGGTTACAGCGCAAGTGCTGATGAGATCCTTGGCCGACGACTTCAATCGAGAAGTCGGAGCCAGCGGAACTGGAGCCAGCGGAATCAGACTGAGCCGACTCCACTCCAGCCGAACTGGAGCCAGAGTCGGCGGGATCAGAAGACATCCCTGTTGTGCTCTCCGCCAGAGCTTCCTGCAGAACCTGTTGGGCCGTATCCAATGGATAGACATACAAGTCAACGGATTGTGAGGATTCGGCCAAGAGGGCCTGAATTTCTCCGGTCCGAATCAATTCACCGTTTCGAATCATGGCTACGTAATTGCACAACAACTCCACTTCAGACAATAGGTGACTGCTGATGATGATGCTCATGCCATCCCGTGCAAGCTCTTGGAGAAAGGTTCTGAGTTCGCGGATGCCGGCGGGATCGAGACCATTTGTCGGTTCGTCCAGAATGAGCAACTTTGGGTTGTTCAAGAGCGCTTGCGCAATGCCCAAGCGTTGACGCATGCCAAGGGAGTATGTACCCACTTTGTCGTAAATCCGATCCGTTAATCGAACCATATCAACGACTTCTTCAATGCGTGAAACGGCTCCTGGCCCTTGCATCTGTGCCAGCTGGTACAAGTTGTCATAACCGGACAAATAGGGGTACAAGTCAGGATTCTCCACGATACAACCGACTTGCCTCAATGCGGCGAGAGAATTTTTGCGAAGATTGTGGCCGTTAATGGTAATACTGCCTGCAGTGGGGCGGATCAGACCGACAAGCATTCGCATGGTTGTCGTCTTTCCTGCACCGTTCGGTCCGAGAAATCCCAGAATTTGTCCTGCCTCAACGGTAAAGGAGATGTCTTTTACAATCTCATGGCGTCCAATGGTCTTTTTAAGTCCGTTCACTTCCAATACCGGTTGTGTCATGTAGTGTCCCCCTTTCCGGAAACTTTTTTGAGAAAATGTAGATCTCGTTTCAGTATAGTACAATAGAGCGCAAATAAGGAGGAACTCATCGTGGCTGACAAGGGCAATTCACATCAGACTTTGAATATACATAAGAAACGTCGAACTCCATCCCACACCCTCATTCGTATGGCCAGTGTACTCAGTGTTGCAATTGCCCTGTTCCTCGCAGGTGGATTTGTATATGGTGCGTATGCTGCTTCGGGTCATACAGTTGGATCCCGTCAGAAGCCTGCACCTTCAACGATCTCAGGCACCGGCTCTGGTACCGGAGCCTCACAGGGATCCGCATCAAATGGCGGCATAGGCACCTCACAGTCAGGCACCTCACAGGGACAATCATCAGGGTCGGGCAGTCAGGGAGCCGGAGGCGGGAAGGCAGCGGGATCGAACACGGTGCGCGTTGTGGCTTTGGGTGACTCTTTAACCCACGGGTTTGGAGATACATCCGGAAAAGGATATGTTGGCGATGTCATTGGACACTTAAAGCAACAGCACTACAAAGTTGTGCAGTCCAATCTGGGTGTGGACGGATTGACTTCGGCCGGATTACTGAAACAATTGAAGCAACCTCAAGTACAGCAGGAGATAAGGAAGGCTAACCTCGTACTCATCTCCATCGGCGGAAACGATTTAAACGATGCTGCAGGACTGCCTGCCATTCATACCAAGAAGATTCAAGCTGCAGAAAAGCAGTTTGATGCGAACCTCGGCCAAATTATGTCGAAGCTTCGCAAGTGGAATCAGAAGGCCCCTGTTTTACTGGTTGGGCTGTACAATCCGTACGGTGATATTCAAAAGATCCGCAACCAAACCAACCGCATTGTTGAGCAGTGGAATGCAGATGAACTGCAAATTACTCGAAAATATGCAGATACAGTCGTTGTACAAACCTACGATCTCTTCGAGCTGAACCCAGCAAAGTTCCTTTATTACGATCACTTTCATCCAAATCAACTGGGCTACGAACGCATCGCCGAGCGGTTATGGCAGGACATTCAAGGCATCCCGCTGGCTCAAAAGTAAAGGTTGACGCGGTCAATTTCAGTGCGAAAGGAAGTGAACTATCTTGACCATGATGGGCGTTATACCAGCGATGGTGACACCAATGCATTCCAACAACCAAGTGAATTTCCGTGCATTGATGAAGTATGCAAAATGGCTGGTTCAATACGATATTGCCGGGCTGTTTGCTTTGGGTACGACGGGTGAGGGGCTGTTGATACCAAGAGACGACTGGGCCCGTACAGTTTTGGTTACTGTGCAATCTGCTGAAGGAAAATGCCCGGTCATCATCCAGTGCGGCGGAGCGTCGTTTCCGGATACGCAGTGGCGAATTGAAACCGCAGTAGAAAGCGGTGCTGATGCCGTCGCAATAATAGCTCCATACTTCTATCGGCACAGTGAGAAGGCTTTGGAACGGTATTTTTCCGAAATTTTTCAGCGTTGGCCAGAGGTCGATTTCTACCTCTACAACATACCCGTTTACTCCAATAATGTAATTTCGCCAGAGTTGTTTGGAACACTGTTTCACAGGTTTGCGAACTTGAAGGGCATAAAGGATTCCACAGGCAGTGAAAAATCCTTGGAATCGTTTGTGCGCGCAGCACCTGATGCGGTCGTTTACACAGGCAGTGAAGCGATTTTGCAGGAAGCCTATGAACTGGGGGCAGCGGGGTCGATTTCCGGGATCGCTGCGGCACTCCCCGAAATCGTCATCAGTGCTTGGAAGGACGTCGAGACTGAGGACTTTGCCAGGGCACATCAACTGAAAGAAGCAGTCAATCTGTTTGACTCATATTCAACCATCGCGTCTGTAAAAGCTGTGCTTGCAGAGCTGGGATTCGACGTAGGCAAAGCTTTGCCGCCGCTGCGGACCCTGGATAAGTCTGCGCGAGTACAACTTGTGCAAGCGCTGGCTGATATTGGACTGGATATCAAGAAACTCAATCTGAATTCCTGATTGAGCACACTCTGGAGGTACAATTGTTCATGCTGGTAAATCGGATTAGGACCTTCGCAGTTCCACTGACTGTACTGCTTGCCGTGACAGGCTGCAGCACTGGAGGAGGCACTGGATCAACAAATCACGCGAAAAACGCCGTCAGCAACCAGACGATACATCAAGGCGGGGGAACAGCAAACTCAGTTACCGGTAACAGTACCGCCAGTCGGCCGCTGAAAGGACCAAACAGGACTGCCGTGGCGAAGGGATTTATGCCTACCGCCGTTCAGGTAATCGGGACGCAGCAGGCGTATATTGCAGCACGCAACACGTTGTACGAAACGATTGACGGAGGCCGTGATTGGACTGTGAACTGGAGCGGCCAGGGCCAAATCCTGAAACTGGACTTTGAAAATGGAGTCGACGGATTTGCCTTGGTCAACAAGGGACAGACGCAATCCGGACACCTGACCGATGTGCAGTTGTGGCACACTACGGACGGTGGAACAACTTGGTCCAAAATTGCAGACTCATCGACCATGCAACTCTCATCGGTTCCGGCCAATGCATATTTTACTGTTAGTTTTCAAAACCGCGAAGTTGGAATTGTTACAATCACTCCCCTTGGAGGAACCAAGCAGTCTGCATCTGTGCTTATGACAACAGACGGCGGCACTACGTGGACGCACACACCTTTACCGAGTCAAACTGCTGCAGCGGCGTTTTTAAGCACTGGGACCGGGTACGCTTTGTCTCATACAGGGAACACCTACAGTATCGACAAGACAACGGATGGCGGGCAAAGTTGGACGGAATTAAAATCGATTCCGCTGACACGGCTGATGTCGGCGCGCATACAAACTTTTGGCAGCAGCAGTGTTTGGGTGATGGCGTCGCGAGGGCAGAACATGTATCAGGCATCGTATGTCCTTTATCGGAGTACGGACAGCGGTGCGAGTTGGACAGCCATTATAAACCAGCATAATGCTGTAAACTATGGTTCTTCCAAACCAGTCGGCCAGCCATTTGCAACCAGGGGGCCGGGCACAATTCCTGTCATGCTCGATCCCGTTAGCAAAACGTCAGCCATCCTCCTCGGCGCTTCACCCGCCCGCGGGCAGGGGCAATCTCAAATTGCCAAACTCAACAGCAACAGCGTGCACATCCTCAGTCACTATTTCCCGGGAACCAAAGGGTGGGTGCTGTTTCTAAACAGTCATGCTGGTTGGGTTGTGACGGGAGAAGACGGTCAGCCGACGCATGTTTACCGGACTATTAACAGTGGTGCAACCTGGAAACTGCAATTTCAGTTCGTACCAACCGGATGAGCTGTGACCAGATGAGCACAGACCGGATGAGCTGCGACCAGATGAGCATAGACCGGATGAGCATAGACCGGATGAGCACCGCGCTGTACTTCAGCAAGCCTCCTTTTCATGCGCCCTAGCGACATTTCATGGTACCTTTCTCCTCCTTGTTTCCCTCTTGCTATATGGAAGTTACTTCTCTTTTGAGACTTAAAAAGCCCGTCAATTCAGAAAATAGAACAGTTTAAATGCCTAGTTTTTCTATTAGCTAGAGCTAATTGTGAACAAGGTGTTACACTTTGTTTCTGCCCCCCTTTATACAAGCTTGTAATCATATCACTTTCACAAGTGTACTGATATGATACAGATCACACTGGTCCTTATGAACTAGTCGTAACCACCTAGTTAACGTTAGAGCATTTAGTCTTGACGTTGCATGGGAATACATCCAGAGGTGTATCAGTTGGTGCTTTGGTGCTACTCGTGGATTTCTCAAGGCAGTGTAATGTCGGGTTCTATGTACTCTAGCGATGCTTCAATTGCAAGCCCCATTTTATTACCGAAAGGAGAGGAGCATAAGTGCAGAAAATGAGACGGTTCGGGAAACTTCTCATAGCAACACTGGTTCCTGTCTTGGCGTTAACTGGTTGTGGGCAGAACATTCAAGTGTTTCATCCCCAAGGCCCGGTTGCCAAACAGGAGCTCGACCTGATTCTCTGGTCTTTTGCTCTTATGTTCTTAGTGGTTTTGGCCGTCTTTATCCTGTTTTTCTACGTCATGATAAAGTACCGGGCGAAGCCTGAGAACGAAGGTTATGAGCCGCCTGAGATTTCAGGAAACAGAAAACTGGAGACGATTTGGACGATCATCCCGATTATCGTTGTCATCGCGCTGGCGATTCCTACAGTAGCAACAACGTATCGATTGCAGAAACCGCCTAAAAACGCCTCTAAGGATCCACTAGTGATTAATGTTACATCCGTGGATTGGAAATGGCTGTTCAGCTATCCGAAGCAGGGCATCGAGACAGTCAACTATGTCGTGATTCCTGCGGGGCAACCGGTTAAGTTTGAGCAGAATGCGATTGGTCCAATGAACTCTTTCTGGGTACCTGAACTTGGCGGTATGGAAATGGATATGCCAGGACGGCGTCTGGGACTGTGGCTGCAGGCGAACAAGCCTGGCGACTACCTTGGCCGATCCGCAAACTTTTCCGGAAAAGGTTTCGCTCACATGACATTCCATGTGATATCCAAGAATCCGAACCAGTTTAATCAATGGGCACAGCAAGTCAAGTCGACAAAATCGCCTCTTACCAAGGCTGAGTACAAAACCTTGCTGAAGCCGGGGACAACGGGTCGTCATACCTATTCTACTAACCAGCCGCCCCCGAAAATGGAGCATCACAGTATTACCGTACAGTAAATTGATGACCTTTAGAGCAAAAGGAGGGTGTGGTCCTCATGATTAATTGGCAATACTTGACGCAGGATATTCTGATGTGGAAAGAGGGTCCTCTGATTATCGGATCCGACTTGGCCATTCTTTTGACGAGTATCGGCGTTGTGGCCGTAGTGACATATTTCAAGAAATGGCGCTATTTGTGGACTGAGTGGCTGACAACTACCGATCATAAAAAAATCGGGATCATGTACATCATCGCAGCACTTTTGATGCTCTTCCGAGGCGGTACAGACGCGCTCCTGATGCGAACGCAGTTGGCCCTGCCAAATGAACATTTCTTGTCAGCGCAGCACTATGACGGCATTTTTACAACACACGGAACCATCATGATTTTGTTCATGGCTATGCCCTTTATCATTGGGCTGATGAATGTCGCGGTTCCACTCCAAATTGGAGCGAGAGACGTAGCGTTTCCTTATTTAAATGCAATTAGTTTTTGGCTGTTCTTCTTTGCAGCAATGTTGTTTAATCTATCGTTTGTCATCGGGGGTTCACCCGTTGCAGGCTGGACCAGTTACGCACCTCTGGCAGGACTTCAGTTCAGTCCTGGACCTGGTGAAAACTACTATCTAATTGCTTTGCAGATGACCGGTATTGGTACGATTGCCACAGGTGTCAACTTCCTGGTTACAATTCTCAAGATGCGTGCACCGGGAATGAAACTCATGCGGATGCCGATGTTTACCTGGTCGGTCCTTATTACATCACTGATTATCCTGTTCGCTTTCCCGGTACTGGCCGTCGCATTGGCGATGTTGACAATCGACAGGCTGTTCGGAGCCCACTTCTTTACCGTAGCTGCAGGCGGAATGCCGATGCAGTGGGTAAACTTGTTCTGGATTTGGGGACATCCCGAGGTTTACATCGTAATCTTGCCGGCCTTTGGCGTACTGTCTGAAGTGGTTGCCACTTTCTCCAGCAAACGGCTGTTTGGTTACGGCGCGATGGTGGCTTCGATGGTTGCAATTTCCGTACTCAGCTTCGTTGTCTGGGTTCACCACTTCTTTACGATGGGTGCAGGCCCAGGTGTCAACGCATTCTTCGGTATTGCAACAATGGCAATTGCAATTCCAACAGGCGTGAAAGTGTTTAACTGGCTGCTTACGATGTATAAGGGAAGGATTCGGCTGACGGTGCCAATGTTGTGGGCGACCGCCTTTATTCCCAACTTCCTGATTGGCGGATTGACAGGTGTCATGCTGGCCATCGCACCTGCTGACTACCAGTATCACAACAGTTACTTCCTAGTCTCTCACTTCCACTACACGCTGATTGGCGGTACTGTCTTCGGTGTGATGTCTGGGTTGTTCTACTGGTGGCCAAAAATGTTTGGGACACACTTAAATGAACGCATCGGAAAGCATGCATTTTGGTGGTTCATGATTGGCTTCAATGTCTGCTTCCTGCCGCAGTACTTGCTTGGCTTTGAAGGTATGACGCGGCGTATGTACACCTATCCAGCCGGTTTGGGATGGGGACCATGGAACTTTATTTCCACCATTGGCGCGTTTATGCAAGGCGTCGGGTTCCTGCTCATCGTTTGGAATGTGGTGTACAGCCTCCGTCATCCGGAACGTGATTTGACAGGAGACCCGTGGAATGGACGTACGTTGGAGTGGTCCTTGCCGTCACCCGCACCGGAGTACAATTTTGCACGTATTCCAGTTGTCCATGACCGGGATGAGTTCTGGGAAATCAAGAAGGGTCGCGTAGAAGCGGAATATGCAGAAGAGCTGAAGCCCATTCATATGCCCAACAGTTCCGGGCGGCCGTTTATTCTCTCGTTCATTTTCTTTGTCGCAGGATTTGCTCTTGTCTTCGAAATCTACTGGCTGGCCATTGCAGCTTTGGCAGGTATTCTGCTGATGTTGCTGCGCCGATCGTTTGAATTTGACTACTATCACCACATACCGGTGGAAGAAGTCAAAGAAACAGAAGCCGCATGGGGGAGGTTGTAATTATGGGCACAGGTACTATTGAAAACGCACCAGTCCACGACCACCATGGGCAAGGCTCAAGTGAATTTCTCGAGTACTCTACTGAAGACGGAAGTCTAAGAATCATTGGTTTCTGGGTCTTCCTCGCTGCTGAAGTGGTCCTGTTCTCCTGCTTGTTTGCCACGTACATTCTCTACCACGGGCAGACAGCAGGAGGCCCGACCTCCAAGCAATTGTTCGATGTACCCGGATTTGCAATCGAAACAATTCTGTTGTTAACAAGTTCGTTTACCTATGGAATTGCCACCTACTTCATGCGCAAGATGAACAAGACCGCCGTCGTTGGCTGGCTCATCTTCACAGCTCTCTTGGGCATGGGCTTTGTGGGAATGGAAATCTCAGAGTTTACGACCTACGTTGGCCAAGGTGCTACCATGCAGACCAGCGCGTTTCTGACAGCGTTCTATACGTTGGTCGGTACGCATGGTGCGCACGTAAGCCTCGGTATCCTGTGGATGATCGCGGTAATTATCCAGGTAGCCATACGCGGCATCGACAACATGACATCTCGTAAGGTGTTCATTGTCGGTTTGTACTGGCACTTTCTTGACGTCGTATGGGTATTCATCTTTACGGTGGTCTACCTGACAGGGAAGGTGTTGTAGTGATGGAAAACGCAAATCCAAACACCAACGTTCACCAAGGGCATGACGGGTTTCCGTGGAAGCACGTGATTGGGTATATTCTATCCATCATTCTCACCGCCCTGGCATTTTGGTTTGTCCTTTCCGTTCACATGACAAAAGCAGCAACCATTGTTTCCATACTAGTGCTTGCTGTGTTTCAGGTTTTAGTCCAGTTGCTCATGTTTATGCACTTCACAGAACGAGATAAAGGCCCCGCATATCAGGTGACTGCCGTGCTGTTCGGCTTCTTTATCGCCTTTACTGTTGTCGGCGGAAGCATCTGGATTATGGCGTTTAAAGCAATTGTCTCATAGCGTCAAGTCGGCTGAGGTCCGACTGGCTGAGGCAGAAGTGGCTGAGGTAGAAGTGACTGAGGTCCGACTGGCTGAGGCAGAAGTGGCTGAGGTAGAAGTGACTGAGGTAGAAGTGACTGAGGTAGAAGTGACTCGAACGGTACCAGCGATGTCCCGCCTCGCCAGCCGGAGTGAGATACAGGCTCTGAGGCAGACATAGATGCGGTTGAAGCGTAGACCGCAACGAAAAGCGGAGTAGGAACGATAGAAGAGCGGAGAACGAACGGAGAACGAACGGAGAACGAACGGAGAACGAACGGAGAACGAACGGAGAACGAACGAGCGCGGGCTCTACTGAAACGCGAGTGAATCTTATGACGGGCTGTCCCAGACTGTTGACACAGTTAGGGCAGCCCTTTTTTTAAGTGGCCACGTGTACGCCGGGCAGCAATGGTGGCAGTGAGGCAGCATTCTTCCCTGATGTGGAAAAAATCAGAGTGGAAGGTGGGGGGCTGGGTGCCAGGAGGGGAGCGGTGAGTTGGTTAGTGATCCGAAAGATCACTATCAGTCGCGGTGACGTGGGATAGGGATCCCAATGATCATTAATGCTACCGCACCCAAGACATTAGTGTCATAAATGGACACTAATGTGGGGAGCGCCGGGGTGGGGGGTGGGAGATAGGGAGCAGCGGGATCCTTATTGCGGACGGCCATTGGCCATAGGGATCGCAGAGATCACTATTCTTTGGCCGGGCTCGTGATAGGGAGCGAAAGGATCACTAACAAGCGCTACCGCCGACACACTCGCACGCTGACAACCGTGACCGCCGACAAGCTCCTTCGCCAACAACCGTGACCGCCAACCAACGCGCCCGCCGACACACTCGCACGCCGACAACCGTGGTCGCCGACACACTCGCTTGGGAGCCAACGAGCTATGGAGGTTGTCGTTTTAGTGTTCAGATTCGATTTCCATTATGATGCTCCAAAATATGATGCTCCAGAATTTCAACGGGTTTCATGAGCATCATTGTATATGTTTGTTTCCTATTGAAGGCAGTGGGCTTACGCGATTGTTCTATGCAGGGAAACTACTTTGAAGGCTTTAACGTGAGTGTTTCGTGTTTTCCACGGTAATTCACGGTTAGTTGATACTTGTCCCGCGCATAGGTTTTGAAATTGACTGTCCCCACCAGGAAACCAATTGTGTTGCCCTGTGTCTTGGTATCCATGGCTTGGAGGTTCCCTCGTAAGGTTCCATCTCTGCTTTTCAAGAGAATGCTGATATCAGCAAGGGGTGGCAGTTGTCGACCTTTGCACGTCATGTAAACCCAGTTGATTTTTTTCTTCTCATACAGATCAGGGTTGTAGACATACTCGGCCTTCCAATTCGGAGCATATCCCACAAATTTGATGTTGTGTTGCGCCGGGATCTGCCTCTGAACAGTCCCTCAAGCCGGTAGCAGCAATACTGCCGCAGAACACAGTAGAAGTCTTATTCTCATCTGCTCCCCCCTGTGAACGAGTTCATGTACAATGTAGTGTTTTTGAACGTGAATCTCAACGAGTCAGAATGATTCCACTTATCCTTTTCGTCGATCACGCTATTCTCACCAGCCTCGCTGCCAAGCGGTGGAGCGGTGAGTTGGTTAGTGATCCGAAAGATCACTATCAGTCGCGGTGACGTGGGATAGGGATCCCAATGATCATTAATGCTACCGCACCCAAGACATTAGTGTCATAAATGGACACTAATGTGGGGAGCGCCGGGGTGGGGGTGGGAGATAGGGAGCAGCGGGATCCTTATTGCGGAGGGCCATTGGCCATAGGGATCGCAGCGATCACTATTCTTTGGCCGGGCTCGTGATAGGGAGCGAAAGGATCACTAACAAGCGCTACCGCCAACACACTCGCACGCTGACAACCGTGACCGCCGACAAGCTCCTTCGCCAACAACCGTGATCGCCGGACAACCGTGATCACTAACAAGCACGATTGGAAACAAGCGCAACTAGATTGAAAGCCGGCATCAGCATTTTTAGTGCACATGGTCAAACGACCTAAAACATCCCATAATTGGGCTGTGCAACTGTCCGGATGAGGGGTTCGTGTCCGATTTATGCTATGGTAAGAAGGAACTATTTTATACATATCGTTGGCGTCTCGAAAGGGGAATGAAGCATGTCGCAGGCTGTACAAATTGCGATAACCGGACTGGGCGCGGTTACTCCCTACGGGGCAGGAACATCCGCATTCTGGAACGGAATACTAGAAGGTAACTCCGTGACAACGAAAATGGAAGACGAGGAACTTGCTCGTTGGACACCGGTTGCGGCACAAGTTACGAATGTGGACTTCGAATCTTACTTAGGCCGAAAGACTGTTAAAGATACAGATAGGTTCACGCAGTTGGCCCTCGTCGCTGCACAGGAAGCACTGCGTGATGCAGATCTAATTGACTCGAGCCAAAACGTGAAGTCCCATATGGTAAAGGCAGACGATGTGGGGATTGCTCTGGGTTCGGCTTTTGGGGGTGTCCAGTCGCTGGAAGCGGGATCAGCCAAATTGGCACGATTAAACACTGCACGGGTCAGCCCTCGCATTGTCTCAAAGTCCATACCGAATGCTGCAGCCGCAGCCATTGCCAAGGAATACAGTTTTCGCGGTCCGGTTATGACATACGCGACTGCCTGTGCATCTGCCGCAAATGCAATTGGAGAATCGGTTCATTGGATCTTGCAAGGGAACGCCGAAGTGATTGTTGCCGGCGGGGCAGAGTGTCTCTTCACCCCATCGGTTTTGGCGGGTTTGCGGGCCGCAGGTGCTGTAGCCACAACGGGACCGGAGGATGTGCGTCAGTGGTCCCGGCCCTTCCATCGTGACAGAAAAGGCATGGTAATGGGTGAAGGATCGGCACTGTTGGTTCTGGAGACGTTGGAACACGCCAAAGCCCGCGGTGCCAAGGTCTACGGGGTACTGTCAGGATATGGTGCTTCCAATGATGCCTACCACGAGACTTCACCTCACCCTGAAGGGGCAGGCGGTTTGCTGGCTATGCAACGAGCCTTGCGGGGTGCCGGGTTGGACCCAGCAGATATTGATTATGTCAACGCTCATGCAACCGCAACACCAGCCGGGGACGCTGCAGAGTCGATCGCGCTGAGGACCTTGTTTGGAGACAACGTGGGGGCAACCCCTGTCAGTTCCATTAAGGGTGCTGTCGGTCATATGTTGGGTACGGCCGGTGCGATAGAAAGTATTGCTTGTGTCAAGGCATTGGAGACAGGATGGTTACCTCCGACGATAAATTGTGACATACCGGATGAGCTCGCTCCACCGGATATTGTCCCGCAGGCGCGACGCGCACCGGTGCGCCACGTAATGAGCAATTCTTTTGGATTCGGCGGACAGAACGGTGTGCTTATCTGGAGTCAGCCAGAATAGGTACTGTGGTTCGTGCATGGGCTTCTGCGGATGGTGGAGCCTTGGAGGCGAGGAATAAGCATCGCTCAGGTGCTTATTTGAGTTTTAATTGATGAATGGAGAAATATAAGCGCTTGTGGAGCGCTTATATACCAATTTTCTTTAGATTTCTCTCGTTTTCTGGCTAATAGGCTTCTCTGGAGCGCTTATTTGTGTCCGTGGTGCATGGTTTAGGTAAATAAGCGCTTGCCGAGAGCTTATTTGCCCGCTGGCTGCTCGCCCGCTGGCTGCCCGCTGCCCGCTGCTCGCTGGCTGCTCGCTGGCTGCTCGCTGGCTGCCCGCTGGCTGCTCGCCCGCTGCTCGCCCGCTGCTCGCCCGCTGCCCGCTGCCCGCCCGCTGGCCGGCGGCCGCCATCGCCGGTCGGCCGACTGGCTACCGCCGCCGACCGGCTTCAGCGGGATCGTCTGGGTGAGCGGGACTTATGGAACCTTCAACGTAAGGCCGCCGTCTAGACGAACAGACTGGCCGCGAATCATTTCAGCTTCAGGGGAACAGAGGAACAACGCTAAGTTAGCCACATCATCTGCATTGACCATGCGTGGATAAGGTAGTTTTTTCTCCATCTGTGCCCACGTTGTTTCTATATCAGGGAAGTTTTTCAATTCACCAGTTACGACAGCTCCGGCAGAAATGGCGTTTGCATTGATACGCTTGTCCGCCAGTTCGACTGCAAAATATCGAACAAGCGATTCCAGTGCAGCTTTGGATGCGCCGACGCTTGTGTAGTAGGGAAAAACGTGATCGGAACCGAACGAAGAAATGGCTAGCAAAGCACCGCCGTCCTTCATGAGCTTGGCAGCGTGTTGGGCACCGAGCAAGAACGCTCTCGCGTTAACGTCTTGTGTCCAGTCCCATCCTTTTATATCGAGATCCATCGCTTGTCGATTGCGGCTGGAAGCTGCATTGTGAATAAAAACGTCAAGTTGTCCAAATTTGGCACGAATTTCTTGGAACATGACTTGAATTCTATCTGGTTGCGTCAAATTAGCTTTGACCACCAATGCTTCCTGGCCAGCCTCTTCAACCATTCTCGCTGTTTCCTTTGCTCCCGCCGTATTGCGGAAACAGTGGACGGCAACATTGGCCCCTTCTTCTGCGAAACGGACGGCAAGTTTCTGCCCAATTCCGCGGGAACTCCCGGTAATACATACGACTTTTCCTGCATACCGCTGTACTGTTGTCACAGGCACACCTCGTTTCCGGTACTTAAATCCATCAAGCCGCTACATCATGTTAGGTCTTATGTCATATTTTCGAGGGGCGGCTTGTGTTGAACCAGTATACATGTTTATCGGCTTGGTAGAACACCCTCTTGTTCCAACTTTTTCTGAATTTCTTTACGCAGGACGAATTTTTGAATCTTCCCGCTGGGCGTCCTCGGGAAGTCGGCAACGACTTCCAACCGTTCCGGCCAGTCCTGCTGCCTGATGCCGTTGTTGCGCAGAAACTCTCGCATTTTATCAATGGTGAACCGTTCGTTAGACGATGAGGACAGCCATCCGCCTGCCGATGTGCCCGATGACCCGCCTGTCGATCCGCCTGTCGATCCGTTTGCCGATCCGTTTGTCAATCCGCTCCCCGCCCGCGCACCGGACCGTGCACTCTTTCTGAGGCTGACCAAGGCGCAGCCTACCTCGGCGCTGGGATCTGCGGGGTCCGCCATAGCGACTACTTGTGCGACAGCGACGTCGGGGTGTTCGTGGAGCAGGTTTTCCAGCAGAGTCACAGGAACCTGTTCACCGTGATGTCGAATGATATCGCTGCTTCTCCCAGCTAAACGAATGTATCCGTCTGAATCCATTACGGCTCTGTCACCTGTCTTGAACCAGTCGCCCACATACTGCTCACGTGTAAACTCAATTCTGTCCAGGTATCCGACAAACATTGCCGGGCCGCGGCACCACAAGTCTCCTTCTGTGTCCGCAGGACAGGGGTTGCCTTCCAGATTGACAACGCTCAGTTCCATGCCGGGACAAGGGTACCCGGCAGTATTGCAAAGCTTGTCTTCCGAGTCATCGAGATAGGTTAAAGTCACGAGACCGTTCTCTGACTGACCCCATCCTGCCAGAATGGTACACGGAAGTTTTTTTGCGGCTTCTTTGACCAGAGACGGCGGGACTGGGGCGCCGGCAGTGCAGAATGCGCGGAAAGAACTTAAGTCTCTGTCTTCAATGTCTTCTACATTAACGGCGTCAGACAAATACGGAGTGGCACCCATTGTAACGGACACACCGTCCTGTTCAATTCTGTCCAGGAATTCAGAGGCATTCCATTCATCCTGATAAATGGCCGTACAGCCGCAGTGCACTTGGATTCTTGCACCGTATAGAAATCCCGTCTGGTGAGCAAAAGTCGATGCCATGAATACGACGTCTTCACTGGTAATGTTCAGCCTCTCCTTAAAATACTCGGTAGAGACACACAACGAGTTGTGCGTGTGCATGACACCTTTTGGTTCGCCGGTGGTTCCTGAGGTAAACACAATTTCCGTGACATCGTTTGGATCCACATACAGCAGATCCAACTCTGCTTTGTCGTCCCGCTCTTCCCATGGTTCATCCATGAGTTTGCTGAAGGATTCCATGGGCTCGGGGACTTTGTCGCCGATAACCAGGACATGTTCCATCATTGGCCAGCCGTCTTTTAATCTGTCGACCATTGCCGTGAAATCAAAGCCGCCAAACTCATCTGGGATGACCAGCAGCTTTGATTTGGCAGCTTTGACCATATAGTCTATCTGTTCGTCTCGGTAAATAGGAATGAGAGGATTACTGATAGCACCAATGCGCGTTGCGGCAAAGTGCAAGATAACAAACTCATTCCAGTTTGGCAGTTGGAAGGAGATGACGTCATCGGGGACTACCCCCATGGCTTTGAGACCCAATGCAACTCTGTCTACTTGACGGGAGAGTTCACGAAAGGTGTAGCTGGATCTGCCGTCTGAAATGGCTGTTTTATCCGGTTGTGCTGCAGCTGATTCCTTGAGATAGTCAATAATAGTCTTGTTCGGCCAGCGTGACTTGTATTTGTCTATGAGTTCTGCCGTTAGCGTCGTTTCAAGATTCATACGTAACAACCTCCTCAGATTCTGCAATAAGCTGCAACAGGTGGCTGCGGCTAAGAGCGGATGTTTGTTTTTCTTTGGGCACCGTTACGAACGCGAGTCTGTCAGGTACTTGCCATGATGCGAGCCCTTTCTCCAATAAGTACAAACGCAAATCTTCCAGTGTTAGTTTTGCTGTCTCTGGACTCAGTACCAAATAGGCAAGAGTCCGTTTCCCGAGCGTTTTGTCAGGTATACCGATTACCGCAGCCGCATCAATCAGCGGGTGGGTGAGGCACATCGTTTCTACTTCTTTCGGATCAATTTTCGTGCCGCCCCGGTTAATCACCGCATCTCGGCGGCCCCTGTATCGGAACCGTCCTTCACTGTCCTGCTGCAGCAGGTCTCCCGAGTGGAACCAGCCGTCTGCATCCCACCGATTACGGGAAAACTCAGGCTGCTTGTAGTACCCGGCACTGAAACTAGGACCCTTGCACCACACCTCGCCAATCATGCCCTGCCTGACGGTGTCCCCTTTGTCATCCACCAGCTTAACCTGCATACCCGGAATGGCAGTACCTACTGTTTCGTTGACAGCTTCAACGGGGCTATCCGGTCGTGTTGCCGACGCAAGGAAGCCTTCACTCCAGCCAAACATGGCTCCAACTTTCCAGCCTGTGTCTCGCTGCAGTTGCTTCAAAGTATTTGTTGGAACGGGGGCTCCCGCGTAGAAAAACATTTTGGCTGAGGACACGTCTGCCTTCTGCAAGTGAGGCGATTCTGCGATGTGTATTAAGTGCGGCGGAGCTCCTACCATGTAACGGACCTGATACGATTCAATCCACTTCAACGTTGTTCGAACGGAAAAGCGATTTTGCAGCAGTATCCTGCCATTGCTTACAATCGGCATAGTCAGTCCGACCAGAAAACCGGTGAGGTGGTAGAGGGGGGCCAGACACAGCATCGCTTCTTCGGCTTCCAGACCGTATAAGTTGGCATAAGTCCGCGCTGCCCACAGGGTGTTTGCGTGTAAGTGGACAATTCCCTTCGGCCGGCCTGTCGTACCAGCGGTAAATACCATGACAAAGGGACTCAGAGCCTGGGGCCGATTTTCATTCTCGGCTGTCGGAGCAAGCTTCTTGCCGCTCAACTTGGCCCCGGTGTAAGACAACACACGGACTCCAGTGACATCACCGCTGGCGTCATCATGGCGGGTGTCATCCAGGTTGTCAGCACTGTGTTGCTCACTGCGGTTGTCGTCCCGGATGAGAATGGTCTCTAGGTGCGGCAAGTCAGGAGCCATGGTTATGGCTGTCTGGGCGACATCGTGGCCTTTGATATTGTCTGCCACAATCAATACGGAGGCTTCAGCCAGGTGGAGGCTGTCTTTGATGGCTTGGGAACCGAGATCGGCCTGGAGAATCACTGCAATTGCCCCAATCCGTGCTGCCGCAAACACAGCAACGACGAAATCCAGTGACGTGGGGAGTTGAATAGCGACCTTGCTGCCTCTATGTATGCCGAGCTCCAGCAAAACAGTGGCAACAGATTCCGCTTCTTGCCACAATTCCTTGTTGCTAAGCGTGCGGCTGTCGTCCCCATGCATGAGATGCGGGTATGCCTGAACGTTTTGCGCAAAGACATCCACAAATGTCTCCTCCGGCCAGGTCCCTGTGTCCAGCCAATTTTGTGCTTCCTCCATGTTTAGCACACTTCCGGGAAATAAGTCCATTTTATCCCTCCTGTCACGAGTGATATTCTTACCGATTTCGCTGACAAAGTACGGGCTCCATTCCCCTATTATATCGAAAGAACAACTATAGTTCGAATATTCGGTGACAATTGATAGTTGTGGTATGCATCAGCCGACCGGGGTCATGGGCTGACAGGGCAGCGATGGTAGGGAGTGGCCCACCTGGACAATCGGTTGGCAGGGCAGCGATGGGAACGGCTGACGGTTGTGACGGCAGCTGTTCAATGAGGGCATCCGGTGCTTAGAGCACAACGGTCACCGTTGTGCCTTTGTCCGGAGTGCTGGTGAGGGAGATGTCTCCGCCGTGAGCGTCCACAATCCACTTGGCGATGGAGAGGCCTAATCCGCTGCCGCCGGTCTTTCGTGATCGGGCCTTGTCAGCACGGTAAAATCGATGAAAAACATTTGGAATATCCGCTTCATCAATGCCAATCCCGGTATCCTCTACAGTCACTTCAATGCCCTTGCCGCGGCGGTTGCACACGACATGAATCTTGCCGCCGGGGCGATTGTACTTCACTGCATTGTCCAAAAGGATATAGAGTAACTGCCGAAACCGCTCGTCGTCCAGTTCTGCAGTGAGGGGGCGATGACATTCCAACGAGATCCCGATATCTTCACTTTTGCAAAGGGGCACAAAATTATCTATGGTCTTATCCAGCACCTCAGGAACAGACACCTGGTGCTTTTCAATTTGGATTGCATTTGAATCGCCCCTCGACAAGGTCAACAGGTTGTCCACCAGCCGTGATACACGCTTTGCCTCCTGATAGATACTGCCAATTTTCTCCGACTCTTCATCGATTGTCTTGTCTGGATTATGCAGGAGCATCTCAGCTCGGGCCTGAATTGCCATGAGCGGCGTGCGCAGTTCATGGGATGCATCAGCTACGAATTGTGTTTGCCTGTCCCAAGACTTTCGAATGGGAATCAGGGCTCTGTCGGCTAACATGAAGCCGATAAAAACGGATAATGCTGCCGCAATCACCGTGCCCAAAATCAAGAGGAACAGCAAGTTATGCAAAGTAGAACGCAGTTGGTCTTCGTTGCGCACAAGCTGGAGAATGAGATGCCGTTTGTTGACGATGACGGCTGCGTTGATCACACGGTAGTAGTGTCCGTCAAAGCTGATTGTCAGGTGGTTGTCGTTCAAATGGGATTTCAATACCTCAACTTGATTGGATGAGGCAAAGAGGGGCTGTTTGGAAATCAGGTGCCCTTTTTTGTTCCATAGAAACATAGCCAAGGGAGCACGCATTGCCCCCTGACTCGTTTGTGTACTCAGCGTATCGCCGCGAATCAATTTTTTTGGAATCCGTCCTGCTTCCAGCGCTCGAGTCATGGGCCTGGCTTGTGCAGTCATATTTTTGTCGAAATCCTTGTACGATTTGTTCAACATGAAACCGTATAGAATGGAACCCAGAATCAGCAAAACAACGAAGATGAGGACGGATGTAAGTAGTGTGAATTTGAAGCGAATTCGCGCAATCATGAGGACGGCTCCCGAAGGATAAAGCCGACGCCGCGCTTGGTCACCAGATACGCATCTGCTCCCGCTTGCGCCAGCTTTTTGCGGATATAGTGAATGTAGACGTCCACTACAGATTCCCCTGAATCAGAATCGAATCCCCAAATTCTGCTGAAAATCTGGTCCCGTGTAACTATTCTTCCCTGGTTTCGTACCAAAAACTCCAATACTTCATACTCTTTGCCTCGTAAATTCAAGGGTGTTCCATCAACATAACCTTCCAGTGTATCGATATACAGAAGTAGGCGGCCGCAGCCTAATCGGTTGTTCTCATTACTGTAGCCTGCGTTTCTGCGAAGTAAGGCCCGTACTCTGGCCAGCAATTCCGTCACGGCGAAGGGCTTGACCAGATAGTCGTCAGCTCCCACATCCAGACCCCGAACCCTGTCCGTCACACTGTCTTTGGCGGTGACCAGCAACACGGGTGTTGTAACGCCTTTTGCTCGGAGTTCTGTCACCAGCGAAAGGCCGTCCAGTTCGGGGAGCATGATGTCGAGGACAACGAGATCGTAAATAGCTTCCCCGGCTTTCCACAGTCCGTCGAGTCCGTCTACCGCCTCATCTGTATCATAAAGGTCTTCTTGAAGTGCTTCGCAAATGATTGCACGAATCGTTGCATCGTCTTCAACTACAAGAATTTTCATTCCGAATCCTGCCTTTGTCGCACTCATTATCCTCATTATAAGAGATAGCGGGGCAAGGGTCACACCTTGGCTCGACTCTCCCTTTTTTCGAGGCTGTCGATTGGGTTGTTTGGCTGTCTGACGCTTTGGTTAATGATAACCAGCTTAGACGACAAACTTTAGGATAGTCTTAAACCACATTTCTTATTGGGCGGCGCCGGCCATGGGCAACAGGCAACGCGAAACAGGCAGCGCAAAACAGGCAACGGGAAATCAAAATATACTAAAACAGACTGCCTGCAGCGCACAGACTTCGGTAGAAGTCCAGAGCATGCGCTGTGGCAGCCTGTCTTTTGAATCTATGTGAAATTCGGGGGATACCTCTCCTCTAAGCTATTTGAAATGGGCAGAGAGTGAAGAGAGGTGAGATAAACTCAATCTCCCGAATTGAACTGAAACTTTACGTTGCCGGAGCCTTTCAGACTGTGGCCGAGCAAGCTGCCCGAGAGCATTCCCCATGCTCCTGTGTTCGAGTTCAAGTTAAAATTGTCGTCAGATGACTTCTGGCTGTCGCTCGTCTTGGTTGATGTCTTGCTGGACTCCTGTTCCTGATTTTGCCCAGTTTGATTGTCTTCGGTCGTTGCCTGGACAGTGCTCTGAACCGTATTTACGATGCTAGAAGTTACGGTATTAGCGCCGGCTGATGTCTTCGTTCCTGTGTGAGTCGAGGCGCTTGTGCTGCCGGATGCGGTCGATCCCGATGTCGATCCGCTTGCACTTTGCTTTGAGAAAGCCTGATTGCTGGCTTGGAGCGCACTCGTTACGCTCTGCAGCTTGGAAACCGCCGTTTTCATTGCTTGTGTCTTTTGTTTCAGGCGCGCATCTGCGTTGTCAATGGCCTGAATTGCGTTTGTCAGATGTCCGTCTTTTTGGAATGTGGCACCGGATGCTGCATTTTTCATTTCCGAGAGCTGAGCTTTCGCTGCCTGTCTCAAAGTCGAAATAATCTGCTGGGCCTGGGTCACTGCTGTACTTAATCCTGATGTATTCCCCATTGAAACAGCTTGTTCAACTTGTGCAATATAGGCGTGCAGTGCCTGAATGAGTTGCTGGTGTTCTGCCTTATCGAGCTTTTGGTTAACATGCAGTTGGTTGATTGCCTTATGCAAGTCCGCAACAGCTTGCATGTGCTGGGTATGTTTGGCTTGTGCAGCCGCTTTCTGGTTCATCCCATTATTTGAATTTCCATGGGCTTTTGTTTGACCACTGTTACTGCTTGTATTCTGTGTATTTACGGAGACATTGCCGTCTGTGTTAGTTTG
Source organism: Alicyclobacillus sp. SO9 (assembly GCF_016406125.1). NCBI lineage: Bacteria > Bacillati > Bacillota > Bacilli > Caryophanales > Alicyclobacillaceae > Alicyclobacillus > Alicyclobacillus sp. SO9. The sequence continues at coordinate 204,480 of NZ_CP066339.1, forward strand.
TGCCTTCATGTTGAAGTCTCCAGCTTTGAAAGAGCCTTTTCCGTTCATATGGAAATCTGCTTTCATTTTTCCTGAGTGATCCAATCCCAGCCCATGTCCGCGCAGGATACCCAATCCCTGGCCCTGACCGTGGCTATTGTTGCCCTGGCCGTGTCCGTTATCGGCTGCAAAAGCTACAATAGGCGAGAACATCAGGGCAGCGACAGCTCCAGTTGCAAGAAGTTTTGATCTTTTCATAATGAAATTCCTCCCTTTTTCCAATTTCGTCCCAAACCTGCGGCTTGCTTCGAGGGACAGTGAATTTTTTTAATTCTTCTTGTACTTTCTGCATGTCTTCGGAGTTGTTCTATGCCGGAAATCTAGTGCAACTGGTTCACCGAGTTCACCAGCTTATTGACGGTGGATTGAGCTTTTCCAACCTGAGCTTTTGAGACTTTCGGACTTACGCCTTTGGCCGAAACCTTGGCGTCACTCTGCGAAACGCTGTTGCTGTTGTTTTTAGTCGTTGCGGTGCTCGCACTGCCCGAACTCCCTGGTTGATTAATAGCGTTGGCTTCCTGCTTCGAATCACACGCTGTCAATACTGTTAGTGATGAAATCAACACGGCTGCAACTACGATTCCTCTTCGCATCTTCACAACCCCTTCACCCTTCCTGTCTAGAAATAAGGTTTCGGCAAACTTGTATGTTTTCTGTCGGTAGTAGGCTGGATTTTTTCGGCAAGTCATGAATTGGATGCAAAGATTGTTCCATACGCGGGCACCATGAGTTTGAGCCAGATAGGATAGGTGGAAGGAGTCGAGAGCTATGCCTGTAAAGCGTGCCGTTGTTCGCTCCGGGTCAAAGGGAACAAGTATCGAAGATGCACCATTAACGCCTTTTCATCAAAGACTTACAGTGTATTCTTCGGGCGGTCCGTTTCTTGATGGATATACACTTAGCATTATCGGTGTCGCTCTCACACAATTGGGTCCGCAGTTAAATCTCGGTCCCGTCTGGAGCGGTTTGATTGGTGCCTCCGCATTAGTGGGATTATTTATTGGAGGCTTCTTTGGCTATCTGACCGATCTCGTCGGCCGCCAAGTCATGTACACCATCGACCTCATGGTGTTCATCGTGGGTTCCGTCTTGCAGATGTTCATTACCAATGCTCCTGAATTGTTTACTTTGCGGCTCATCCTCGGGATTGCAGTAGGGGCCGATTACCCCATTGCAACATCCCTGCTTGCAGAATTCGCGCCCAAGAAATACCGCGGCGGTATGCTTGGCATGCAGATTCTAGCCTGGTACGTCGGTGCTACAGCAGCCTATATTGTAGGCGGGATACTGGCCTATTACGGCGGAATGAATGCCTGGCGCTGGATGCTTGGAAGTAGTGCTGTCCCTGCATTGGTCTTGGTATTCATGCGGTGGGGTACACCAGAATCACCCCGCTGGTTGATGAGTAAAGGAAGACAGAAAGAGGCAGACAAAATTGTGAAGGATGTCTTTGGCGATCACGCCAATGCACACGATATTGTTGAAGATACTGGTGAAACATCCTTTGGTACCGTGTTTTCCAAAGGCTACTTAAACAGAATTCTGTTTGTCGGCTTGTTTGAAATGCTGCAGGTCGCCCCCTTGTTTGCACTCTACACGTTTGGACCGCAGGTTCTCAAAGCCTACGGTGTAACCTCCGGGAGTTTCGCGAACTTAGGACTGATTGTTATCAGCATTTTGTTTCTCATTGGCTGTATTCCAGCCCTGTTTCTAGTGAACAAACTCGGCCGCAGGCCCATGATAATCTGGTCTTTTGCGCTCATGACCTTCGGGATTTTCTTACTTGGCATCTTTCCCAAAGGACCAACGTGGATTGTATTCTTCGGATTTTTGGTATACGCCTTCTTCTCTGGCGGACCCAATGTACTTGACTGGATCTACCCAAATGAGATCTTCCCAACAGAAGTACGCGGAACGGCAGTTGGAATCGCAACATCTATCAGCCGTATCGGAGCCTTTCTCGGCACCTTTGTGCTCCCCATCGGACTTGCCAGAATAGGGATCGGTCCAACCATGTTAATCGGAGCCGCAGTCACTTTCGCAGGCCTGCTCATCTCCATCTTCATGGCACCAGAAACAACCAACAAAACGTTGATTGAGGCAAGCTCGGTTGACGAGTAAGACTGAGGCAGCCAGCGGTCCTCTTGAGTAGGCCAGAGGCAAAGGAAGGAAGGGCAAAGGAAGGAGAAGCATAAGGAGGAGAAGCATAAGGAGGAGAAGCATAAGGAGGAGAATAAACGGATTTTCCGTTTATTTCCTTTCCAAGGCACAAATGCAGCAAAATCGAGTTAGGAAATCCGCGTAAATAGGGGCAAGCAGCAGAACGGTTGGCAGTGGAGGCTCCCAGTTCAAGCGAGGTCGTTCCGATACCGTTTGTTAATGATCCTTTTGCGCACTATCAACGTCCTCGCCAAAAAATAGTGATCTTTCCAGTCACTATTCCAGTGGACAGTCTCAAATAGGGATCCCATTGATCCCTATCCCCCACAGTCCCAGGTAGACCTCCCGATATTAGTGTCCATTCATGACACTAATATCTTGGACAACTGGCATTAGGGATCATTGCGATCACAATCACATCATCACTTCGGCAATAGGGATCTTTCGGGTCACTAACCGCCTCAGTTACACCCACTACTAGAGCACTCCGTTCACAAATCCGCCACAAATGGGTACCTGAAGTGGTGGGATGTGACCAGGCTGTGACGAGACTGTGACCAGATTGTGGCGAGGGGTGGTCCCATGAAGCTGGTCAGCACAAATAGCGATCCCTGGGATGCTTATACGGGATTGGGGCTATTCGCCCGCACAAATAAGCTCCTGCCAGAGACTGTCGATGAACTAGATAGGATAAGAGTCTCCAATTTTTGAATTTAACTCGTTATATCTTGATATTTATCCATAATTCGCTTGTTTTCGTGTATAATTGAATTATCAAAAAACAAGCGGGAGTTGGAGATATGAGCGGGGTTAAGTACAAGAACTTTGAGCAGGCTTCCTTCGAAGACCTAATGGTGTACTCGGCGATACCACCTCACCCATTCTGGGATATGGTGGCGAAACACATTGACTTTTCCTTCGCAAATAAGCTGTGTGCTCCTTTGTACTCGCCGCTCGGCCAGCACCCCTACGCCCCGTCGTTGAAACTGAAAATCCATCTCATACAGCGATACTACAATATTTCCGACCGAGAGATGGAATTAAAGATCGTCGGTGACATCTTTATCAAGCGATTCTTGGGTGTTCCGGTTTCGCTCGCCAAATTTGACCATAGCACAATTGCATTAGACAGGAGTCGACTTGGGGCGGACATATTTCATGCCTGTCATATGAACATCCTTGCTCAAGCCCTAAACCACGGTATGTGGGGCCAAGACGATGACCGTTGGTTGGTGGATGCGTTCCACACCTATGCCAATGTTGCCGCGCCAAGTACATACGAGCTTATTCAACAGGCTGCCCAAAAGCTTGTACGTCACCTGAAACGTAGGAGCCCAGCACATTATGCACAACTGAAAGCAGACATGGATGTGGGGGTGTTCTTCCGCAAGCTCAAACGTGATGTTCGGGGGACTGAAAGGAATCTCGCCTTCAGTAACCTATGCGTTTTAGGGTTTGGATTGGTGGCATGGATGAAACGCACAGAGGCTGACGAGGGGGTTACAAAATGGGAAGACCCCAGTGAACAGGAGACGGCAGAGCAACAATGCGAGGTGCTGCTGCGCATTTTGCGTGAAAATGTGGACTCAAAGGAACAGGATGAGGACTCATCCGGTTCATCTGACAGCAGTGGACCACAGAATAGAGGCTTTCAATACGCTGAACTGGGTCAAAAGGAGAAACCCGCCGACCGCGTAGTCAGTGCCCATGACCCAGAGGTACGTATAGGGCACAAATCCAAGAAGCTGGCGTTTCTGGGTGACAAGACGCAAGTAGTGGAATCTGCAAGCTCTCACTTAGTCCTCAATGCAGAGCCGATCCCTGGTAATGAAGCGGATGGGGTTACACTGGAAAACGTGGTGAAGACGGTCGTGGAGCAGTTCGACAAACGCCCCAAGGAAGTGGTGGCAGACGCAGCTTACGGAAGCGGGGAGAATCGCGATAAACTTGTCAACGGGTTACACATTCATCTGACCGCACCATTGACTAAAGTCACCAACCCTTCTGGCAAGGCATTTCGAACGGAGGACTTCACATATTTACCGGAAGATGACGTGGTCGTGTGTCCTGAAGGGCAGAGATCGGTTCGCAGGACTCACATTAAGAAATCTAAGGGTTCGCAATATGGATTTGCCGAACAAGTTTGTGGACAATGTTCTCTACGTGGGCAGTGTACCGACCATGCCAAAGGTCGCACTGTATTTGTAAGTGACTATTGGGCACTGCTGCAAGAGGCAAAGAAGTATAATGCGAGCGCGCAAGGGCAAGAGGCGTTACGAGCTCGGTACGAAATTGAGCGCACCAATAACGAGATGAAACGCCACCACGGGCTCGAAAGACCGCGAACCCGTGGCCGAAAGAAATTGCGAATTGACGTCAAAATTACGTCCATGGTCGTCAACGTCAAAGTCATGGTAAAGACCCTGGTGGAACGTTGTAAACCGTTAGAGGCCCCCGTCTGCTCTTAGAAGAAAGCGAGAGTAAAAAATGGAGGGATTGACAGTGGAAATCCCACGATTTCTGTTACTGACAACCAAAAATATACCATTTGCATCCAATTCCTTTGAAAAAATTCCCTAACGAAGGAAAACAGGAGCCTTACAGCTCCTGTTAATAGACTGTCTCTGCCAAGTGCTTAAGTACCCCAAAGGGTGTCGAATCCTGAGACAAACTTAGAAATAAGCTTGTCTCAGGAGTTTATTTGGGTGGTCAGACCCTGATTTTAGACGATAAGCGCTTCTCGGATCTCTATTTCCCAGCCCTCCCGCTCCAGCGCTGGCCTCCGGCTCCAGCCCTCCGGCTCCAGCGCTGGCCCCCGAAGCTTTTGCCCGTCGGTCCCAGACCTCTGCAGTCGCTTTGTCTCCGCCCCCGGCGTCCCCCAGCGCCCCCAGCGCCCCCAGCAACCCAGCAACCCAGCAACCCAGCAACCCAGCGCCCCACCTCGAGCCTTCCCCTCGTCACACTCCAGCCCTCCGATTCCGGCCCCGTCCTTCCCCAGTGCCTACACCGGCCTTCCGCCTGCATCTGGAGATGCATCTCCAGATGCGCCGGCGATGCCAGGGTGCGTCATGGCGAACACGTCCAAAATCTGATTCAACTGTTCCTCACTCAAAATTCCGTCTCGCAGACACAAGTCGCGCACAGACTCTCCCGTGGCGATGGCTTCATGCGCCAGTCGAGAGGCAGTTTCGTAGCCAATGTGCGGGTTGAGGGCAGTGATGATTCCTACACTGTTATCCACATACTCCTTGCATCGCGCTTCGTTCGCTTCCATTCCCTCAATGGCATAGCTTCGAAATACTGTCGCAGCTTGCGTCATGATGTTGATGCTCTCAATCAGGTTGAACACGAGCACGGGTTCCATCACGTTCAGTTCCAATTGGCCCGCGCCTGCAGCGTGTGTGACAGTCGCATCATTTCCAATCACTTGAAACGCTACTTGGTTTACAACTTCGCAGATAACGGGATTGACTTTGCCTGGCATGATGGACGATCCCGGTTGTCTCTCCGGCAACCGAATCTCCGCAAACCCTGCCCTCGGTCCGGAAGCCAGGAGGCGTAAATCGTTGGCGATTTTGGAGAGGCTGACCGCGCAGACCTTTAAAGCTGATGAGAGTTCCGTGTAGGCATCCGTGTTTTGTGTAGCGTCAACCATGTCGCGTGCTGAAGTGAGGGGGAAGCCGGTGTTTTCAGCCAGAAGCTGCGACACGCGCCGGATGTACCGTAAGTCTGCATTGAGTCCGGTTCCGACCGCAGTGGCACCCATGTTAATCGTGTACAGGTTGCTTTGTGTTGCACGGATACGGAGAATGTCTCGATTCAACACTTCAGCGTATGCCTTCAACTCCTGCCCCAGGCGAATTGGGACGGCGTCCTGAAGGTGTGTGCGGCCAAGTTTGATGACGCCGTCGAAGGCTTCTGCCTTTTTGTAAAAGGCATCGCGCAAGCTTGTCAAAGCCGACAAAAGTTTCTGTAACAAAGTCAACAGAGCAATATGTGTGGCTGTCGGGAAGGAATCGTTGGTGGATTCGCTCATGTTCACATGGGTGTTGGGACTAATAATGGTGTAGTCGCCTTTCTGTCCGCCAAGGAGTTCAATCGATCGGTTTGCCAGAACCTCGTTTGTGTTCATGTTGATGGACGTGCCGGCGCCGCCTTGAATCGGATCGACCAGAAAATGGTGGTGCCACTGACCGCCGATGACCTCGTCAGCCGCTTGCACAATGACATTTCCAATCCGCCGCTCAAGTAAACCCAGTTCCATGTTAGCAAGGGCAGCACAGCGCTTGACGATAGCCATGGACTGAATCAAAATCGGATGAAGTCGATATCCGGTTATTGGGAAGTTCTCCACAGCACGCATCGTTTGAATACCGTAATAAGCCTCCTGAGGCAACTGCTTGCTGCCGAGAAAATCACGTTCAATTCGCGTACTGGTATTGCCAGCGTTATTTCCGTTGGAACCTCTGCCGTGAGGATAACTCGCTTCTCCAAAATCCATGTGTCGACACGCCTTTCCCTAAGGTTCGAGCCTAACAGTATATATTTTCAGCTCCGGCTCAATCCCAATCCCAATCCCAATCTCAATCCCAAACTCAATATCAATATCAATATCAATATCAATATCAATATCAATATCAATCTCAATCTCAATCTCCAAATTGCTGCGTTAAGCACTTATAGTGTGGTTGATGAAGATTGATGTATGCATCGCCGACGACTTCCAGGCAAGGATATGAAATTGTTTGACAGGCAAGCGTATGAAATTGCCCAAACAGTGGAGTTGAAGGTCGAATTGCCGCCATACCAGAGCGAGTGAACCAGAGTTCGGGTACAATCCAAAGAGAAGCAATCTGATTCTCAATGATAGGGCTAATGCCTGAATGTAACCGGTTTTCTATAATGAATCCAATCCAACAGCACAGAGCCATCAGAACGAATGAGTAGGAAGTGAAGCGTGTGAAAGTCGTTATTGCGCCAGACTCGTTTAAAGGAAGTCTCACTGCCTCCCAAGTTGCAAACACCATTCAGAGAGCGTTTATCGCCGTTATGCCGGACGCATCGGTTGTGACGGTACCGATGGCAGACGGAGGAGAGGGGACATTGGATGCCCTCATCAACGCGACAAACGGCAAGAAGGTTGCTTGTACCGCACAGGGGCCACTGATGCATCCGGTTTCGACTCATTTCGGCGTGTTGGGGGACGGGGTAACAGCTGTCATTGAAATGGCACAAGTATCAGGGTTAACGATGGTGCCGAAAGATCAGCTGAATCCTGAGTACACCTCCACTTACGGGGTTGGAGAACTGGTCACGCGTGCTCTGGACGAGGGCTACAGGAAGTTTGTCATTGGCGTTGGCGGCAGCGCTACAAACGACGGAGGTCTGGGACTGCTTCAGGCACTCGGCGGGAGGTTTCTTGATGCACAGGGGCGCAACGTATCTCCCGTTGCAGGATCTCTATTCCAGATTCAGCATGTAGATTTGAGCGGACTTGACAGTCGGCTGCAAGAAAGCAAAATCTCCATTGCCAGCGACGTCGAGAATCCGCTGTGCGGGTCAAATGGTGCATCCGCTGTGTTCGGTCCGCAAAAGGGTGCGACACCTCATCAAGTGAAAACACTGGATGCCGCATTGTCTCACTACGCTGGACTTGTCGAAGAGAGCCTGGGGAAATCGTTGCAAGACTTGCCCGGTGCGGGTGCTGCGGGGGGAATCGGATTTGCCTTGATGGCACTCGGAGCTGTCTTTGCGTCAGGCGGAAAATTAGTTGCATTCACGGCAGGCTTGGATAAGCAATTGGAAGGGGCCGACTACGTAATTACGGGCGAAGGACAAACAGACAGCCAAACTCTGTTTGGCAAGGTCCCGTATGTCGTGGCCCAGCTTGCACAGGCACAAAAGGTTAAACCCATATTGCTCTCAGGCAGCTTAGCCGAGACCGCAGGTGAAAGCTTTCATCGGCTCAAGGAAACATTTGTCAGTATTCATTCCATTCTATCAAGGCCGATGACGACAGCCGAGGCAATGGCCGATGCAGAATCGCTTCTTTACACAAGTGCCTGGAATCTTGCGAAGCTTCTTGCTCTAACGTACTGACGATAAGATGCTTACGGTTCTTTTCTTCAACCTGTACAGGATTCGTGATATAGTATTTTGAAAATTGCATATATACCTAAAGAGAGACTGAAGACAAGGGTAGGGTAGTTTGGTTAGGACATGGCAAGTGCAACTGGTGCAGACAGGAAACAGCGCGATGAACAGGTCCTAACAAAACAAATTGGCGAGGAGGTATGTGGTTCTATGACTACGCAACCAACGGATGTCTCAGTGGAGAAGTATGGGTATAAGCAGGAATTGAAGAGATCGCTAAGCTTTTGGGACCTTCTGGTCTATGGATTAATTTTTATGGTTCCTATTGCTCCGATGGGAATTTACGGACAGGTGGTCACAACAGCCAACGGCATGGTGGTGTTTGCCTATTTTGTTGGCGTGGTCGGAATGATCTTTACGGCTTTCAGTTACTTTCGGATGTCGGAGGCGTTTCCGATAGCGGGATCGGCGTACGCGTACGTACAACGCGGATGGAATCCATACATCGGTTTTATGGCTGGCTGGATGATTCTAATGGACTACATTTTGATTCCGGCGCTGTTGTACTTAGTATCCGGTACCTGGTTGGCACAACTGGTTCCGGGCATCCCAATTTGGGGCTGGATTATTATTTTTGTGGGAATCAACACTATCATCAATATCCGCGGGATTGAAATGACAAACAAGGCCAACTGGGTCATGTTGATCCTCGAGGTCGGTATTTTTGTTCTCTTCTGCGTTATGGCGTTCGCATTTGTTGCCGCAGGAAAAGACGGTACGTCCTTCACCATGAATCCAATTATTAATCCCCATAAATTCAGTATGAGTATGGTTGGCGCCGCAACCTCTGTGGCTGTGCTCAGCTTCTTGGGCTTTGACGGTATCAGTACATTGTCCGAAGAGACGGTGGGCGGCAAGTCTACCGTTGGGAAGGCAACCGTCTGGTCTTTGATTATAGTCGCATTCTTTTTTATGATACTAACTTACCTGGCTGCTGTGGCGTATCCTCATTACAATCAGTTTCCAGACCCCAGCGTCGCCTTTTACTATGTGGCTCAAAAAGTCGGAGGCACCTGGCTCAAGATTTTGACACTGGTTGTTACGGTAGCCGCCTGGGGCATTGCTGACGCACTCGCCGCGCAAGCTGCCATTTCACGCCTTTTGTTCAGCATGGGCCGGGACCGAATGCTGCCAAAGTTTCTCTCAAAAGTACACACCAAGTACAAAACACCGTATGCGTCCACTCTGCTGGTTGGTGCGGTGTCCATCATTGTCAGTCTCGTCATGACCATTGGAAATCTGAGCAGGTTAGTGAACTTCGGTGCTCTGACCACGTTTATGGCGTTGAATCTGACCGTCATGATTTATTTCATGGGGAAGAAGAAGAGCAAGCACTGGTGGAAGCACCTCATCATGCCTCTGGTTGGGTTCTTTATTCTGCTCTACGTATGGCTCAATTTTGATAAGCTGACGTTCTACCTGGGGACATCCTGGTTTGTCGTCGGGTTGATTGTACTCGGCATTGCAACCAAGGGCTTTCGTTCCATGCCGCAAGGGTTAAAGCTTGACGCCTAGGAGTCAACACCCTGCGGCGAAGTACACGCGGCTGTACGAAGCGGTGAGCAGGCAACAATTGTTGCCTGCTCATCCTTCATGGTTGCCTGCTCATCCTTCGTTAGCGAACTTCTCTTCGCGGCATTTGTACACCGGCATCTGCATACAAAGACCGAAGCCAAGTGTAGAACTGACCGTACGCAGCATAAGGGTTTTCGGGTTCGCCGGTAGACGGACTTAAGAACAACTTGCGCTCATGCGGTCTTGAGAAATTGAACATATTGTCCAGTGTACCTGCGACTGAATCCATGGATGTACCGCCAATGCGGCCCAACTTCCAGTTGTTCTCGATGAACTTCGTAATCGAAGTCTGGTCTGTCAAGGTATTGTCTACGAAGTTCTTCTTTGCATATGGAGAGATGACCAACAACGGCAATCGCGGTCCATAGCCAAGACGGTTTGGATTGTGTGAGTTTGTGACAATCGGGGGCATAACGTGATCGTACCATCCATCTGAATCGTCATAGTTGATAATGACAGCTGTATTCTTCCACTGCGGGGACTGTTGCAGCCCATTAATTGTGTTGACAATCCACTGCTGTTCATCCAAAGGGCTGGAGACGCCAGCATGTCCAGACCACCCGGCAGGCGGCTTCAAAAAGCTCACCGACGGCAGGTTGCGAGATGCTACAGCAGTCCAAAAGTCTGTTAAATCATATTGATGATTGGCTTGGTCCGTGTGGCCAATCATCTCTGGAGAGGACGGGGGCAGGTGATTCGGGTTGGATGTTGATTTGTAGAACTGAAAGGGATCGGTGAAGGGCCATGCATAATCCTTCACAGAAGCACCAGCATAGTTCTTGTGGGTCTCGCTGGTGTTTCGGAATCCGCCAATAAACCATCCCCACGTAACACCTTTTGCATTCAGTAGATTACCGATGTTCTTTCCAGTCATTTCAGCGGTTTTGCCCGTCGATGCTTTGTCGAAGTAGGGGTTGATGTTACCAACCATCGTGTTGTTGACGATGGCTCCCTGCGGGTAACCCGGCTCACCAGGCTGCAATTGAACGGCTTTCCCAGTTGTGGAGTTCGAGCTGTAGACTTTCACGCCGGTTGTCTGGCCGGAAATGAGGTTCAGGTGTCCCGGAAGCGTGGGTCCCATCACGGTTCCAAAGGAATTGTCATTCATGGCGTAGTGTTGCGCATAATTCCACAAGCCTGTAACCGTGTTGCCGTCATAATAATCCATGACAAGTTTGTTGCCATGGCCAGTAGACGAAACAAACTTGTCCACTTTCCCGCCGTCATAGGCAGCTTGTTCAGCTTGATAGCTGTGATCCATATCCGCCGTAACCTCTTGGGAACGATTGAGACGCTGTGGATTCACGCCGTTCGGGTTGTGTGTGAGGAGGGGTCCTGACAACCCGTTCACGGTAGGTGTTCCCGGTGCTGCGTGGAACTGAGGCACACCTGGGGGATTCTTTGCATGAGGATAGGTTCCGAAGTAGTGATCAAAAGATATGTTCTCATCGAAAATTACCACTACGTGTTTGATAGGGGTCACTGTCTTGGCGTGAACATGCTCCGGAAACGGACTTGCAGATACGGTTCCTGCCGTCGTCATTAACAACAGTGATGCAATTGCAGAAGCACCAGTTACAACAGCCAACGGTCTTTGCTTCAGGTGACGCCATGCCTGGTTCATCTTCGTCCTCCTCTGGGGTATTTTGTCTATTTCGTACTATTTCGTTTATAAGGATAAATCGTTAAAATGAAATCACCGTAATAGAGGTGTTACAAAACATAATTTTGCGTAAAGACTTTGTAAATACCGTATATTTCGCTTGTTACATCTACTCAGAGTATTGCTAATATAATGGGAGTGGTGTGACGGTACAGAAACGGTATAATGCGTAAACTATAGGAGGGATCCCGTTGACCTTAACGGTACAAAAAGAACACATCGTCTATACTATGTCTCCCAACAATCAAGCTTCTCAAACCGTACCAACCGAACAGCCCGTGGTCTTTCAAACCTACGACTGTTTTGAGGACCAGATTCAGAACTCTGAACAGGATTTTGGCCGCCTCGATTGGGAGCGCATCAATCCTGCCACAGGGCCCGTATATGTAGAGGGTGCAGAACCCGGCGATTTGCTCGTTGTCCACATTCAGAACATTGATTTGGCCAACCAAGGCGTTATGACCACAGGCCCAGACCTGGGCGTCATGGGCAAGTCCCTGACCGAAAACGTCATTAAGATAGTCCCCGTTAAAGACGGTAAAGCACGCTTTGACGATGACCTGGAGATCCCGCTCAATCCCATGATTGGCGTGATTGGTACCGCGCCTGCACAGGGGCAGGTTCCATGTGGAACCCCGGGCGATCACGGCGGCAACATGGACTGCAAACGCATCACCGAGGGCGCCTACCTCATTCTTCCCGTCAATGTACCCGGAGCCCTGTTCGGCCTCGGTGACCTGCATGCCGCTATGGGCGACGGTGAAGTAGGTGTCAGCGGCATCGAAATTGCTGCGAATGTCACGGTAGAGTTCCACGTGCTAAAGGATAAGGAGTGGACAGCACCGATGATTGTCGACAGCGAGCGCATTATCACCATTGCCTCAGAGGACGATCTCGATGCCGCCGCCGAACGGGCCGTCTACAACATGGCCAAGTTTATGGAACTCGAGTTTGGCATGCCCAAAGCCGAATCCGCATTTCTCATGACCGCCCAGGCCAACTTGGCCATCTGCCAAATGGTCGATCCCAAAAAGACCGTACGCATGGAGCTTCCCCGCTGGATTGCCGAGAAGAAAGGATTCAAGTGGGACCTGTAGGAACTGCAAGCCACGCGCGATAAGCACGAAGAAGAAGGTACGAAGAAGAAGGTACGAAGAAGAAGGTACGAAGAAGAAGGTACGAAGAAGAAGGTACGAAGAAGAAGGTACGAAGAAGAAGGTACGAAGAAGGCACCGGTTGTTCTGACAACTGGTACCTTAGCACCTGAATCTGAATTATCACACCATAGGAGGAGACGAAGGTATGGGTAAATCACAGCTAGTTCCTATCAGCGGCGGGTTTCATGTCTGGACGCGCAAGATTGGGGACAGTCCCGTGAAGATGCTGATCTTGCATGGGGGACCGGGATCGAGCCATGAATACCTGGAGATTTTCGAAGACTACCTCCCGCCGGAGGGTGTGGAAATCTACTTCTACGATCAACTCGGCTCATACTACTCGGACCAACCAGACGACCTCTCGTTGTGGAATGTGGAGCGCTTCCGCGAAGAAGTAGAAGAAGTTCGAAACTACTTGGGGCTGGAGAACTTTTATCTGTGCGGCCAGTCCTGGGGCGGCATGCTGGCCATGGAATACGCACTGAAGTATCAAGACGCACTCAAAGGACTCATCATCTCCAATATGACAGCCAGCATTCCGTCCTATGTGAAGCATATCAACGCGTTGCGCGATGCACTTCCGGCTCATCTCGTTGCCACCATGAAACGCTACGAAGCCGCCGAGGACTATGAGGCGCCGGAGTATCAGAAGTTGATGGACGAGCACTTGAACAACAAGCATATCTGCCGGCTCGATCCTTGGCCCGACGCCGTCGTCCGCGGGTTCACACACATGAACCCAGCCGTCTACAACACAATGCAGGGCCCCAATGAGTTTTTGGTAACGGGATCGTTTAAGGACTGGGACAGGTGGGACGATATCCACAACATTCAAGTGCCCACCCTGCTGTTGGTCGGAAGGCACGACAGTATGGATCCCGCTGACATCGAGGAAATGGGCCGCCGCATCCCCGATTCCCGCGTCGGCATTTGTGAAACCGGCAGCCATTTGGCCATGTGGGACGACAGCGAGACTTACTTCGGCTTCATTCGCGACTTTGTCGATGAACTGGAGAAGAAGCACTAAGGCAGGGATTGAGGCAGGGATTGAGGCAGGGATTGAGGTAGGGAGCTAAGAGTCACGGCAACTCGTCACAATTTCCTGGTTCTGATTTCGGCGCAACGACCGTACACTCATAAAGGATTTGAAGGGGACGCAGCAGGTTTGTTAGATGGTCTCCTGTTGCCTCCCCTTTCAAATCACAAGCTCTCTACAGCAGGAGGTTATGTGTATGGCGTGGGAGCAGGGCGAAGTCAGTGTACTGATAAACAGGCCTGTGGACGAAGTATTTGCCTATGCAGAGAACGTCGAAAAACTCACCCATTGGGCTGGCGTGGAAGAGGCCACAATAACTTCAGGGAAACCTCATGAACTTGGCAGTCGCTTGAAAATAGTTACAAACATCATGGGAAAGAGAATGGAAGCTGATTCTGAACTCGTGGAATTTGAACGAAATCGAAGAAGTACATACAGGAACGAAAAGCCCTTTCCATCTGAAATCACCATGATTTATGAGGACTATTCGGGCAAGACGAAGGTTACCCGCCGTGTTGCTGGTAGTCCCAACGGGGCCTTCCGCGCTGCATATCCATTTATAAAAAAGAAAATCTTTAAGGAAGCCACGAAAATGATGGATAACCTAAAGGAAGCCTTGGAGCGGCGTGTGTCGGCGCAGAGCGTCTGAGATTTAAAGCGTCTGTGAGGGCCGGAATTGTATGGTTACGGAATTTGAGACGGCCCATTTAAATAGTGATCGCAAGGATCCCTATTCATTGGCGAGCATGGTGATAGGGATCAATGGGATCCTTAAGCGCCCGCCGCGCCCCCGAGCCCCCGAGTCCCAGCCGCCGCGAACGAACTCAGGTAGACTTTGGAGCCAACATCAGCGTCTCAAAAGTCAGCCCATTCTACGGACTGAACTGTCTTTCAATGAATAAAGGAACTTTTCTACTTATCCTCTTCGTTCAATACCGTTTATCACGGGGGCTTCTCTGCCGGAGCTGCCAGGAGCGGGGTTGCGGTCCGGTTAGTGCCTGGAAAGATCCCTATTGGCCGAAGGGGATCGCGATTGTGATCCCAATGATCCCTATCGTCCCCGCGCCCACGACAGTAGTGATCCGAATGATCACTACTGTCGGGAGAGCCGCCCCGGTACGTGGGGGATAAGGAGCAACGGGATCCCTATTTGAGACGGCCCATTTAAATAGTGATCGCAACGATCCCTATCCATTGGTGAGCATGGTGATAGGGATCAATGGGATCCTTAAGCGCCCGCCGCGCCCCCGAGCCCGAGAGCCCACACCCGAACGTGATCACCAATCGCTACAATCCGGCAGGATGCTACTTACCGGCACTGTCCAGCATCCTCAGTCTGTCTTCAATTGCATCTCGCTCGTCCGTCACGCTGCTGAGGCCGCGAGTGTAGATGGACCGGGATTTGGCGACATCTACAACACCTCTGTCTTTCCAGAACTCTGGGCTGTACTCGTCTCCCCACCCGATGTACGACCAGGCGTCATTGGGGAAGTCGCGAATGAGACGTTCGTAGACCGCATCGCCCTCATCCAGACGCTTTAGCAGGAATAGTGTCTCTCCTTCGGCTTGGCGAATTTGAAAGAGGAATTCGTCGCCCGATCCCGTTAAGCTCTGGTAAACTTCACACACATACTCCAGTCTTTTTTCTGCCCAACTGTTATCGCGAGCGGCTTGATTCCCGAGCACCATCTCTAAATCCAGCAGCCAATCGGCAATCTGCGTTTTTGTCATCCCGCCTTCTGGATAACTGTCACTGTCATCTGCGTAGGAGTAAGGTTCTTCGTTAGTTGCATTCACCTTGGCAGATACCACGCCTACACCCATAGCTCTTATAAAATCCTCGTCCAGTTGCTGCACAGAGTTGTACCCTTTGTCTTTGGCGTAGTCGCGCAAAGTCGGCCACCATGGAAGCCAGGTTTTCGCAGCCGCTAGTTCCGGTCCATCTGATTTGGTCCTTTCCAGCCGTGTCACGGAGGATTCGTCTGTCGTCTCCAGCTTTGCGTATCCCTCTGCTATAGCATCAGTCAGTTCATCATAACGGAACACATCTGGACACAGCGTATCCCACAGCAACTTGGTAAGGGCAGTAACTTCATCCTCATCAGCTTGCTTGTTGAGCTTCCATCCCTTTGCCAGTTTTCGATAAGACCGGGCCTTGGCTGCCAATCCTCTAAATTGGTCCACTTGTATCCGTACACCTTGTTGAGACAATGCTTTAGAGAGATCGGAGGATGATGAGTCTTTCCATTTCTCAATATAAGAATCAATTCTCCTGGCCTTATCGCGTTTTGCTCCCCGAATCGCCTTGTCCAACAACCGTTCATCGCGTGTTGTGATTGACTCGGATAGAGAAGATCGGGGCCTGGATGGCGTATTCGCAAACACTGCCTTATCGCTAGAGCTTTTCTCATTCCTGTTTTTGCTGCGAGCTTGGTTACTGTCTTTGTTATTGCCGTTGTTATTGTTATTGCCTTTGTTATTGCCTTTGTTATTGCCTCTATCGACACCAGACTGGAATTCTGGCTTGTCCATACAGCACTTTTTAAACTTCTTTCCGCTCCCGCAGGGGCATGGGTCATTTCGACCGATTTTCATTTTCACATCTCATTCCTCCAACCCGGGTTCCTATTCATCAAGCTATATCTGACGGATATATACAACCCTATTTTCGTTTTCACTACCAACACAAACTCTAGTATGAGGAGCAGTGGGCCAAGCCAAACGGTAAAGGTACAAATCAGTTGCTTTATTTGGAACTAGGAGAACATATATGAAACAGGATGGCAGATTGCCATCCTGTTGAGATGCTTCGGGCTGCGGCTCTTCGATGTGGCTCTTCGATGTACCTCTTTGATGTACCTCTTTGATGAGACTCTTTGATGCGGTTCTTTGATGCGGTTCTCTGATGTGACTGTTTCATTGCTTTGTAGTGCTGGTGTTGTGCAGTGCTTGTTTGCTAGTTGCGCAATCGGGGAAAGTCTTACTTTCCCACTGCACCCTGGGTCGTGGGGGTTCTGTTGAAGGCCACGACTGTATTATCCATGCATTCGCGCATGGCTTCACGGCCTTGGCGGATGCAGTCAGGAATCCCCATTCCGTTGTAGCCGGCGCCTGCTAAATACATTCCGGGGACATCTTGGGCTAATTGCCGCCGCAGTTTTGCGAGTTTTTCGCCGTGTCCGACTAGGTATTGAGGCATGGCGTGGGGCCATCTATCAACTTTGGACCAAACGGGATTTACTGTGAAGCCGAAGTATTCTCGCATTTTCTCGTCTACGTGCTTGATGATGGCTTTATCACTCTTTGCCATTCCGCGGTGTTCACCGTCACGGCCCACGTACCCGCGTACAATAATATTGCCGTTATGGGAAGAGTGGGACCATTTGCTTGAAACGACTGTACATGCGGTCAAAATTGTGTCTTCACCCCTGGGTACAAGAAAACCTGTATAGGGCAGTTCCATTTCGGATTCCTTGACGGGATACACGAGGCTCACAGCAGCTGTAGAAACATACGGAATTTGCTGCAGCCACTCGTAAATGGGTTGTGATGGAGCGGGAATGAGACGTTTCGCGGCGAAGGCGGGAACGCACAATAAGACTGAGTCGGCGTCCAATTTCTCTTTGTTTCCTGCGTCATCTCGATGATAGAGACGGAATTTACCCGTCTGGGTCCGTTCAATATTTGTCACGCTAGCATTTGTGCGCAAGGTGACGTCTGCCTGCAGTGTATCTACCAAGGTGTCTATTAACTGCTGTAATCCGTGCTTTAGAGATACAAAAGCAGGTTTCTTTGCTGCTGTTGAGGCTGCACTGGCTTTTCCCTGTTTCAGCATTGCGCGAATGAGGCTGCGATTGTCCTGTTCCATCTTCTTTAGGTAGGGAGCAACTGTGTTCAGGCTGAGCCTGTCAACACTGCCTGCGTGAATACCGGCCAGCATGGGTTCAGCGAGGATATCGACCAAATCATTGCCAATTCTTCTACGGAGCATTTTCCCGATGGTTTTATCTTCCTCATCTTTGTCACGCGGCAATAGAAAGTCCCACAATCCGCGGAGCTTTCCGGACAGTGGAATCAGTGAGTTGAATGCAAAACTGCGAATATTCGTCGGCAGACCAAAGGTCATGCCAGGCGGCAACGGAAACAAATTCCCGCGGCGCAGTATACCAGTCTTCATTTCTGTAGGAGAGTAGACAACATCGGATTCAAGACCGAGTTCTCTAATTAACTCCATTCCACCCTGCTTTTTTGTGTAAATGGAGTCTGGACCAGCCTCAATGACAAAATCGTCAGTCTCATGAGACTTGATTTTGCCGCCGAACCGATGACTCTGTTCCAGGACAGTTACCCGAACCGGTCTGTTTTCCTTTTTCGCACGTGACACGGCTTCATAGGCTGCAGCCAACCCAGTGATGCCGCCGCCTACAATTACGATGTTTTTCATTACCTTATCCCATCCCCGTTAACAATAGCAGTTAATGTAGTTTTCATCTTCCGCCCGAAAAATACCCTGAGTACTTCTCCGCATTATAATTCTCCATTACAAGAGTATATCACTTCCTATAATAACCACAACGGTTGAGAGGAAAAAAACGGGACTTATTTTTGCTATAGAGGAAAATTTTCATAATTTAGTGGGAAAAGTATTGTTTTACCACCCGCTTGAGTTGGCCTTTGTTGAGGACAATCTCATCGTTTTTTGCCTGAAGAATGGCATCATAGATGAGTTCGTTTTTACCTTTCACTTGGCGGTAATGAATCTGTGTTGTGGGGTGGAAGTCAGACTTTACGCCCATGGCCAGGCTGAGCATATCCTGAGAAGTCATATTTGTCGCCATGAGAAACTTAGGGAGCGTTCTGGCAAGAGAAGGGAGTTTGGGAATGTTTTTAGGTTTGAGCATGTCCTTTGCAATGCCAATTAGCGCCTGTTCCTGCAGCTTTTGGCGTCCGTAGTCTGTGCCTGGCACTCCATCGCGGATATGTACCAGTTCTGTGACCATGCGTCCGTTTAGAAAATGCATTCCCTTTGTAATCACCTTGCCGTTGTCCTTCGGATACCAGGCGTGATTGATGGTCACTTTAAATGGAACATACATGTTAATGCCGCCAATGGCGTTCACCATGTCCTGAAGCCCCCAGTAATCTGTTTCAGCATAGAAGTTGATGGGGACGCCTGTTAAGTTGGAGATGGTTTTGACCGCGTCGATAATGCCTTGTTTGGTTCCGTGTTTGACTTGGTCCATAAATTGGACGCTGGTGAGCTTTGTGTAGCCGTAACCGGGATCGTAGACACGTGTATCGCGAGGAAGACTGAGGATATTATACGTATGGGTGTTCAAGTTGACGTGAATTAACAGCATCGAGTCTGAATGACTAAACTTGTTGCCCGGCCGTGCATCAGACCCAATCAAGAGCATGTTAAACACGGCTTTCTGTTCCTTTGGTACTTGAAATGTGCTGCTTGTACTGTTGCTGCTTCGGGTTGAATTACTAGTTTGCCCAATAACCTTTAAATTTTGAAAGTGATGACTTGGCATTAACTGATAGTATTCGTATCCGCCTGCCCCCATTCCCGCGACTACCAGTACTGCCAATCCTATAAGTGAATTTCGCAGGATTCTGTGCTTTGCAAACCACTGGGGCGTTTCGCCAGCGTTTGAGCGATTTTCAGAGGCTGGATTCTTGCTGCTGTTGGTATTTTTCTGCTTTGAATCTTTGTTTTTCTTCATACCAGAAGCTCCTTTAATCCCCTTTTTCACACAAGTCCTCGCCACAATCTCTGCAGGTCAGTTCACACATATCGGACACAATATTTGACACATTGTGAATAAAATCGACTTTAATTTTCATACTTTAAACCCTCAACTTCAAGAAATTCTCATGAGTGCTCGTTCTGACTACCATACCTATCATTATGTCAACTTTTCTTTTGATTTATCCATGAAATATGTTATGATGAGATCGTGCGCAAATCCTCGGTAGTGTCAAACCATCTTCTTGTCAGTAGACACAAGTAGAAATACATGGCCTTGGTTGGGATTATTTAGAACGTTGCGCTTGGGGCTATGTTGAAGATTGTATCTAGTTTAGCAATCCCACTTAAAACTAAATTCTTTGTGCTGAGTTCCCGAACAGGGAAGCGGGGGAACCATTATAGGGGTGAGTTCAGATGAATTCTGATAAGGCCGCTCTGAGCCTGAACCCGACAGCTAACTTCGTAAGCACAGCAGAGGATGAGACATATGGATGATGGAAGGGTGAGTCTCCACACCTGGCAGGTCATGGTGTGAGATGATAAGCCGTTCTATAAGTACGTTGTGTCGGTATGATGCCAACGCACTTCGTCAAGCCATGTCTCAGTGATAAGGATTCTGTGTTAAAACATTTCCCTTATAGATTTGCTGTGGTTCAAAAGTTAGGATAGATTTTGCCCCCCGTCACAAAGTGTGAAGGGGGTCTTTATTTTCATATACGTATAGGCGAGATTCTAGACGCAGTACTCAATACACTCAATACAAAATTATGTACAGAAACAGGGGGACATAAATGAATAAGAAAAAATTTGCAATGTCATTGTCGGCGGTTGCTGCACTTGGCGCGATTTTAACCGGATGCGGGACGGCAAACAGCACGTCTGGCGGGGGAAACAGCAGCGGTAACACTTCGAGTCAAAACTCAACTGCGACCGGTGCCTCAAAAGGCAGCAAGACGATTACAATTGGCTGGATTCCTTGGACAGAAGACGTAGCCAACACTCACCTGTGGAAAGTCATTCTTGAACAAAAGGGTTACAAAGTGAATACGCCAGAGTTGGATGTTGGACCGTTGCTTCTCGGTATGTCTAAAAACAGCGTGAATTTCTTTATGGACCTGTGGATGCCCGCAGAGCAGCCGAATGTGAAAAAGTATCAGTCGAAATTGGTCGCATTGAAAAATTGGTACAAAGGTGAGTCCAGCACGGGCATTGCCGTACCGAGTTACATGAAGAACATCAATACGCCGGCAGACCTGAACAAACACGCCAAGGAATTTCAAAATAGAATTGTCGGCATCGATCCCGGTGCTATTGAAGAAAAACACACCCACCAGTTTGTAAAGACTTATCACTTGACGAATATTCATGTGCAGGACAGCAGTACAACAGCCATGATAACTGCAGTTAAACGTGCCTACGATCAGCACAAGCCAGTGGCCGTAGTCATGTGGACACCAATGTGGCCCTTTACCAAATACCATCTCAAATATCTGAAGGATCCCAAACACATTGTTGCAGAGAAGACGCCAAACAAGTTACTGATTGAAGCCAATAAGACCTGGGTGAAAAACAATCCGAAGGTGGCTGGCTGGTTGAAGAACTTCAGCTTGACAGCAAAGCAGCTTTCGTCACTTGAAGAAGATATGAGAAACAGTTCCAGCAAAGATGCTGCAGCGAAAAAATGGATTAAGGCTAATCAGTCTCTGGTGGACAGCTGGCTCAAGTAAGCTGATGAGCTTTATCAATCTCATTGCAGTACTGCATACCGCTTTTTTAGTCCAGGATGGGCTTCACATCATCCTGGGCTTTTTTAGTTCAGATTTTCAGTACCCCAAGGTACGAAGTGCGCTTGCGGCGTCGGCCAAATACCTTTGGCAAGGTCACCTGGAGACAAAGCCCGCCTCTGCAGTGAAAGTGGCAAACCACCAACATACGTCTAAAAGAGGGCTTGTTATAATGGACACAAGAGGCCACAATACAATCCAGAGCAACAAAGTAGTCAGCCATTGACGCTTCAAGGCAGTCTTGTACCCATATGTTTATATCCGATTTGGAGGAATTTCATTGCAAAAGCAGCCTGTATTTAGTGTGAGAGAAGAAATGCAGCTTCTCCCATTTCTTTTGGAAAAGTACCCCGGAAAGGGACGCAATAAGGTGAAGTCGTTATTGACCAGAGGACAGGTTATGGTCGGAAATCGTGTTGTTACAAGGCACGATCACCTGTTGGGTGCAGGGGATAAAGTGACGATTCTACAAACGGGATCGGTCAAACAAAGAGAGTTAATGGCAGGCATAAAAATCGTTTACGAGGACGAATTTTTGCTGGTCGTTGATAAACCTCCTGGACTACTGTCCATGGCAACCGACGAGGAAAAGGAACGGACAGCTTACCGGATTCTTAATGAGTATGTTCAGGGACACAATGGAGGGGCACGCATTTTCATTGTTCATCGGCTGGACCGGGACACTTCTGGGCTGATGATGTTTGCCAAGACTGCAGCCGTGAAAAATCAGCTTCAAGATAACTGGAAAGACATCATTTTGGAACGGTCCTACATGGCACTCGTGGAAGGTGAAGTGAAAGAAAAACAGGGAACTATCAAGACGTGGCTGAAAGAGTCGTCTACAAAGACCATGTATGTAAGCAGACCTGGAGAAGGTGTCATCGCAATTACCCACTATGTGGTTGTCGAGCAAACACCTGAGTATTCTTTGTTGGCTGTGCAGCTAGAGACGGGCAGGAAAAATCAAATTCGCGTACACATGCAGAGCATTGGACACAGCGTCGTGGGAGACAAACGATACGGATCAAAAAGAAACCCCCTTGAAAGGCTCGGGCTCCATGCACAAGTCCTGGCTTTTAAGCACCCAATTAGCGGGGAAACCCTTCGGTTTGAAACAAAGATTCCGAAGCGATTCAAGAGCCTATTCCCTGTGAACAAGCCCCCAGTCTGATGTAGTCCGGTCTGATGTAGTCTGGTCGGGATTAGTCCGGTCTGAGTTAGGCCCGCTCTGAGTTAGCCTGGTCTGATGTGTGCGAACCGGGATTTCTCTAAAACGGTATGTATGACCCAAGAGATGAATAATATGGGTGAAGGATAATCCAGATTGATGCCGAAGTGGTATCTCCGGATGTCATTTTATTGCACTTTTGTGAATTTGCTGTGTGTCATCCAAATCGAATCTTCTTGAAAGGAGTACCTGAATGCAAACCAACCCTATGCCGCCCCCACCGTTTCACATGGCAAATGGTGTACTTGGCGCCCTTCTTGCCGCGTATTTCACTATCATCTTCGTATTCAGTCTTGCTCTCTATATTGCGTACGTCATACCAATTTGGAAGTTGTACAAGAAAGCAGGGCAAGAGCATCCTTGGCTTGCCTTTATACCCATTGCGCAATACTGGCCCTTTTTCTGGACAATCAGGAAGAGTGCGTGGAATATTCTATGGTTCCTACTCCCCGTAGCTGCACTCATCGTGCTACACCCGCTTCATGTAGTCGGAATCGTCATTGCCATTTTGGCTGATATTGCTGTTTTTGTGCTGGAAATTACGTGGGCAGCCGCGTTTTTGCGCGCTTTTAACATGTCGCCGTATTGGCTGTTCTTGCTCCTCTTGCTGGTGATTCCACCCATTGGCGTCTTGGCCATTGTGATTTTGTTGTACATTATGGCATTCAGCGATGACTATCAGTATCAGTTGTAAGTTGATTTGAGACGAAATTCATCGCATCCGCTGGACAGCTGCAATTCAGTTTACAGGCAGCAGCGAAAATCCTTGCCCTGTACGGAATTTTGTACAGGGCATTTTAACGGCCTGGTTTCGATTGTGAAATAGAGGTGGCGTACGCTTTTGGGGGCGTACGCTTAAGGATCCTTTTGCTCCCTATTACGATGCGGGCCAGCCAATAGTGATCGATGCGATCACTATCACCAGCCGGCTTCTACAATAGGGATCCCGTTGCGCCTTATTACCTACGCTCCACCTTGCCCCTCTCCGCGGTAGTGATCATTTCGCTCCCTAATGTCTCGGGTGGGGTGGCAATAGGGATCATTGGGATCACAATTGCATCGCTCTTTGCCAAATAGGGATCATTCGAGGCACTAATCGGCTCGCTGACGGAGCCGGGGCCCGCCCTTCAGGCACTAATCGGCTCGCCGACGGAGCCCGGGCCCATCCCGTCAGCCATTCCGTCAGCATCAGACAGCGCGATCGACGAAGAAGATAAGCGGAAAAGTTCCCTTTATACGACTTATACGACCGGATTCCCATTGCACACCATAATATGATGAATTTGGTTCAAAATAGGATGGTACCACTCATGCAGGATCCCGGTTCAAACCACTGCGTTCGCAATCATCCACTCGCTTAAGGATCCTTTTGCTCCCTATTACGATGCGCACCAAGCGATTAGGATCATCGCGATCACTATCCGGATAGGCCGCCTGAAATAGGGATCCCGTCGCTCACTATTACCAAGGTCCCACTGTGCGCCTCCCATATTAGTGCCCATTTATGACACTAAGTTCTGGCGTAAGTTGCATTAGGGATCATCGCGATCACAATCGCATCAGCACTTCGACGAATAGGGATCTTTCCAGTCACTAACTGCCTTACCGCCTTACCGCCTTACTGCTCCACTGCCCCAGCCTGGCAGCGTCATCAGCATCCAGTTGAACCACTGCACTAACCCCCGTTTGTTGCATTACACGGATATTGAAGCAGAAATGAACCTCAACCCAAACAGAATTATCAGTTCTTATGTGGTAGACGATTTACTTCTGATATTCCATTAAGTTCCGTGATAGGAGTCTCACCCGAATAATAATTGCCACACTCCTTACCAAAACCATGGTGGCTGTCAGAAAAATAAAGGATGGGGCAATAATATTCGGAATACTTATCTCATGCTTAATCGCAAAATGCATCGTCTGAAGCCCGTGGTGAGTCATCCACTCAATTGGGATAATACGCATAAGGAAGGCGAACAATAGAACTGCAACGCCCCCCATCCCAAGGTGTAGGTATATTCCCCCATCATCTTGAACTATTTTCGTTAATATAGACCAAATCACTCCAAGGATTGCACCCATCAGGATAAAGGCGATTAGGGCAATGAGATTATTTCCGTTTGTTGGAATGCCCTTGATATACTTAAATGCAAAGTACGACAACACGGCTATTGGAATCAAGAATCGTCTTGTAATACTGTACTTCTTTCTACCGTACGACGCGGTTACGAGAACTACGAAAAGAACAACCATCTCAATCCATGTTGAAGTGGTCACGAGAGGTACCTCCTTTATTGTGGGAGCTGTGATAGCGTCCTCGTACAGAAGTGTAACCCGCACGACCTGTCGAAAACCTGTGGCATCGGTCACGAATGTGGGCCTAGTTCTGGTGCTAGTTAACGTGACCAGAGTCATGGGTCTGTGGGGCAAACCCATGACTCTAAACACTGGCATGCGGGAAGAAAAGTGAGATATGATGTAGAAAAGTAGGTACATCTCTCGAAATCGGTGGGTATACCATGACAAGAAAGCAAGAACAGACCATTGATACGCGACCACTCTCATTTGGATGGTTCCTTCGAGGTGCTGCTTATTGTGTTGGCGGTGCCGGATATCTCTTCGGACTCTTTTTGGAACGACATACGCTATTTAGCCTTTTGCTTCTTACAGTAACCTATGGTAGCTGGATTTTGATTTATCATGCCGGAAGAAGGCGCTCCCATCCCGCGTGGGTCATTGCCTTGTCGTGTCTAGCTTGTGCCTCTTTATTCGTCCCCACCCAGGCCAGCAATGTCTATTGGCTCCCGATTTTGCCATCAATGACCGCTTGCGTGACGGCGAAAGCTAAACCACGATTGTTCGTTCTACTGACTGCAGGTACACTCTGGCTCGCCACAGCCATCGCGTTGACCCTTGTAACCGGGCAGTTGGATTTTGGCAGCCAAGTGATTCTCCTAATCTCCTTTGCCTCCAACTGGGGCTTGGCTGCGTCCATTAGCAAACTCATGGCGGCCCATGTACAACTTCACGAGTATAGCGCTCAAATTGAGGAACTCTCGGTCGTCCGCGAGCGCAATCGGATTGCCCGTGATATCCATGATACTCTCGGCCACTCGCTGACATCGCTAGCCGTCCAGCTCGAAACAGCGATGCAGCTCGAAGTGCGCGGCGATAGCCGTCTGCATGAGGAATTGCTGGCGGCGCGTCAGGTGACAAAAGCTTGTCTACGAGAAGTCCGTCACTCCGTCGAAGCACTCCGACCCGGAGATGTCGACGCGCGCTCACTGCACGAGCAATTGCGTAGTCTGGTGTTACAATTTGAAACCACCTGCCCTCAGACGAAGATCACCCTGGATTTCGATGAGTATACGCACCCTGCGGATCCAGAAGTGGGAGTGGCACTGTATCGCTGTGCGCAGGAGGCACTGACGAATATTCGCAAACATGCGAACGCAACGAAGGTGCTGCTGCGTCTTTCAACGAGTGGTGGACGAAAGGATCATGTAGAACTGACCGTACTGGACAATGGCCGCGGGTCCACGCCTACGGACGAACACTCAGTGTCCGGGTTCGGATTGCTGGGCATGGGTGAGCGCATTACACCGCTAGGCGGCACATTGCGGGCCGGTCCTGAATCCGGACACGGATGGCGCGTCGAAGCGGTACTACCACGGAACATTCGAGAGTAAGCAGCTGTCATTGCAAAAGAGTACACAAAGGAGTACACATAGATTTGGAGGAAGGTCTAGTCGTGGAAGAGCCTATCCGCGTGATGATTGTCGATGATCAGCGCCTGCTGCGCGAAGGTTTTCGCAAGCTGATTGAGCTGGAACCCAATCTGGAGGTGAGCGGCGTCGCTGGGAACGGCGAGGAAGCACTGAGAACGGTCGAAAACCTCCAAGCAGATGGAATCGCCCCTGATGTTGTACTGATGGATGTGCGCATGCCGCATATGGATGGTATTGCCGCGACACGGGTCTTCAGAGAGCGTTGGCCCGAGATCCGCATTGTTATCCTTACTACATTTGACGATAGGGAACTTATCCAGGCTGGTTTACAAGCTGGAGCGCTGGGCTATGTGCTTAAAGATATCACTGCGGACCAGCTCGCAACGGCGATTCAAGTGGTGGCACAAGGCCAGGTCCTCCTGCATCCTAGCGTCGCAAGCAAGGTTGTTGCCTCGTTTTCTTCTACATCCACCGAGTCTACGGTAACCAATGCGGTCACCGGGGAATCCGTCGATGGGAGCGAAGTAGCTTCACTGACGGAACGCGAACGGGAGATTCTTGCCTTGCTGGCAGGTGGAGCCTCCAATCGCGAGATCAGTGAGAATCTCTACATAGCGAGTGGTACCGTTAAGAATCACATGAGTAATATCCTGAGTAAGTTAGGTGTGCGCGATCGGACACAGGCAGCCTTGAAAGCAAAGGAACTTGGCTTATTGTAACAAAAACTCGTTGACAAAGGAGACCTTCTGCCGAAAGGCTCCTTACGTTCAATGTGGCAATCACTTTCTGGGGAGCTCGCTTAAGGGGGGGTTCGCTTAAGGGGTGGGGGAGTTCGCTTAAGGATCCTTTTGCTCCCTATTACGATGCGGGCCAGCCAATAGTGATCGATGCGATCACTATCACCAGCCGGCTTCTACAATAGGGATCCCGTTGCGCCTTATTACCTACGCTCCACCTTGCCCCTCTCTGCGGTAGTGATCATTTCGCTCCCTAATGTCTCGGGTGGGGTGGCAATAGGGATCATTGGGATCACAATTGCATCGCCCTTTGCCAAATAGGGATCATTCGAGGCACTAATCGGCTCGACGACGGAGCCGGGGCCCGCCCTTCAGGCACTAACTGGCTCGCTGCCGGAGCCCGGGCCCATCCCGGCAGCCATTCCGTCAGCATCAGACGGCGCGATCGACGAAGAAGATACGCGGTAAAGTTCCTTTTATACGACTTATACCACCGGATTCCCATTGCGCACCATAATATGATGAATTTGGTTCAAAATAAGATGGTACCACTCATGCAGGATCCCGGTTCAAACCACTGCGTTCGCAATCATCCACTCGCTTAAGGATCCTTTTGCTCCCTATCACGATGCTCACCAAGGGATTAGGATCATCGCGATCACTATTCCAATAGGCCGCCTGAAAATAGGGATCCCGTCGCTCACTATTCCCAACGTCCCACCGTGTGCATCCCCATGTTAGTGCCCATTTATGACACTAAGGTTTTGCGCAAGTTGCATTAGGGATCATTGCGATCACTATCGCATTATCACTTCGACGAATAGGGATCTTTCCAGGCACTAACTGCCGCACTGCCTTACTGCTCCACTGACCCAGCCTGGCAGCGTCATCAGCATCCAGTTGAGCCACTCACTGGCTTAAAATGGAGAGATGACGCTATGATTCTTCTCTAAGGAACATCGGAAACAGCCTTGTGTTCGGTAACTCACTTATTTGCTTTCTATCGCTTCATGGGCTCTGTGTTCGTCTTCAACACGCACGTAGATTTCATATTGCGATTGCTTACGGCCCAATCCCGCCTCACGAGGCGACGAACCATAAGTCCCCTTTATCTTTGTCTTGTGGAAAATTCCTGCTGCTCTTAGTTTACCGTTTATTTTCATACAGTCCTTATCATTTAATGCGATACGAATGAGAGTGTATTTTCGCCGAAGATAGAAGCAAAATTCACAACAACACCTCCTCTTCATTCTGCAGAGTATTTTTTAAGCCACCCGCAAGAATCGCTAAGAGTCATAGCATCGTAACAGTTGAACCAAACTCTCAGCCCCGAATACTGTCCATTATGGCTTGTACCCGAACGGCATCTTCAAGACTTGGCAAATGAGCGCTGGATTCTCCTGCAATCGATTTTGCCAGGTCGGTGTACAAGTGCCACTGTGCGTGAACGTATCCCTGGATTTCGGCGGGGAACTCAGACGCGTCCATGGTTTTTTCAAGGAAGACCGGACCGAAGTCTGGTGAAGTGGTTGTCGCAATTTGAATTTGATGTCCTTGGATTCTCAGAGTTCCTTGTTCACCGACGATCTCGATATACGGAGGACGCCCGACACTCGCAATCGTACAATTCACTGCACATGTGACTTCGTTACGAAAGATACAGATAAACGAAAAGCTGTCATCGGCGGTCGTAGGGACCCAGTCAGTTCCACTTTTGCGCAGGGGTACATGATTCATCGTAATTCCTGTGACTGATGCTGCTTCCCCAAACCAATGACACAGCGCATCAATGATATGAGAACCTATTGCCCCCAACATACCGCCGCCTTGTTCCTTCTGCGAATCCCAACCGGCATTAAATTCTTGAATTCTTCCCCATAGTTGCCACACCTCTGACCAGTTTACGTGTAGAATTCTGCCCAATTGCTCTTCTTTCAGAATTCGTTTCACAGCTAGACGTTCAGGGAGATATCTCCATTCAAAATTCATTGACGCTACACGGTCCGTTAATTTAGCCGCCTGCTCCATCGTCTCAGCTTCAGAGAGATTTAATGCAGGGGGCTTCTCACATAACACATGTAATCCAGCCGACAGCGCACTCAAAGTCATGACCTTATGATCAGAGGGTCTCGTTGCAAAAACAACGCATTCAATCGATGCTTCTGCTAACATCTGTCTCCAGTCATCAAACGCGTCGGGTATGTGCAACATAGAGGCTGCTTGCGATGCTCTCTCAGGACGCTGACTCGCAATCGCCACTAAATCAAAATCCGGGTGTCGTTGTAGTATCGGTGCATGCACCTGTGCTCCAAATCCAGTGCCGACAATACCAATACGAATGGACACAACGTCTCCTCCAAATGAATAGATTCAGTCCAGCCCTCTGTCACATAGCTGCCATACAATAATAGGAATGACGGAAGTATAATATTGTATATTTACATGTATACTATAGGGAATCCTTCTCGGAACAACAGCTTTAGCTTCAATAGAGCCGATTTTTATAACTATCCTCAAGCGAATTTGCCACTTGCTTGGTATCCATGCCTGGCAATTTGGCGTGATCGGCCAACATCTTCGGTACATTCGGAAGTTCGTTGGCGTGGGGCCAAGATTCGGGATCCCATACTTTCGAACGCTTAAAAGCTTTTGCGCAATGAATAAAACACTCTTCCACCGTTACGCCAATCCCAAGAATAGGGACATGTCCGTGTGATTCCATGCTTATGAGTAAGTCCTTATCTCGAACGAGGCGCGCAGAGCCATTGACCCGCAATGTTTCCTCCAGACCTGGAATCATAAATATCAGCCCGATGTGTGGGTTGGATAAGATATTTCTCATGGAGTCAATTTTTCTATTTCCCGGTCTCTCAGGAATAATCAAGTGCGTGTCATCTAGCACATAAACAGAGCCCGCAGAATCGCCTCTGGGTGAAACATCACACCGTCCATTATTGTCCGCTGTTGATAATAGCAATAATGGTGATCTCGAAATGAATCCACGACAATGTTCATCAAGGTGAGGAATTACCTTATTTTGTACTAGATCACTAGGATAACCAATGAGTGAGCGCAATTCTTCTTCCGTCGAAACGCCGCTGGTAAAGTCCATTTTGAATCCCCTTTCGTCAACTTCAGCTTTCCTGCGCTCTCAGTGTTTCGGATAGCAATCATTGTACGACTCCTATGCAAATGATGTTTACTGATTTCGCATTGTTCTGTTTAATAGGTATAGAGCCGTAGACCGCTCATAAATATCTGATTACCGTCGAATAGCGAATCGGAGTATGGTGGTATTGGGGGAGCTGAGTGCATGGATGTTGAAATTCACCCACACGCTACATCATCTCGCAGCTCTGAAGACTGTAAGAATCTGGCTTATTTAGCGAGTGTTTTCATCCGGGTTTGAAATGCGGAAGTGTGTAAGTCATGAATCGAGTAGAGAGAAGCAACTTTCCAATTCAGGGCTTTATGTCGTTAATACTGTCTCTTGCCTTTGCATTTGTGTGCTTTCTGATGTATTCGGTGATGGTCGCAGGGTTCCTGCCTTTTACTGCTTTTGAATTGACATCATTTGTTTTCATAGCAATTCCGATGACGGTTGGGATAATTGGATTACTTCGTGAGAAGACAAAGAGTCTGTAAATTATTGATATATTTATTTCCTCGCTGGCTGTTGTGTGGCTTGTGCTGCTAATTGCCACCTAGGGCATGTAATAAGCAAGTATTTGCCGCATTGTGGCGTTCCGAATAAAAAAGGACCCGAAGGTCCTTTGATGTATCCTATGTCACTGGCCAAACTTCGATCTAATCCGGCTTGTCGCAACCCTAATTCCATTAAAGAGAACAATGCCGGATAGGATTGCTGCAAACGCCATGATTATCTGCATCTTCCTATCACGCTCCAATGTTCTGTTCTAGCAGATGCCCCACCTTCGCATACTGCCGTTGATGACCACAGATGTCATCTCGCCTGTCCATCATTATGCCCAACGGATATTGCGTGCATGTTAACAAAGATTGTTGTTTGTGTGAAGAGAACTGAGATCTTCTCTATTGGTTTGTGGTATATACTTACATAAGACGATTACGACAAGAGAGAATGCAGGGGGAGGAGCCATTGAGTAACGATTTCACAATCGGGCATATCCTCCATGACCGGGCTGCTAGTTTTTACTGGTCGGGAACGGGATGGACTTCCATAAAGTCGTTCTATAATGGGGCTGCGAAATACCGTTTAGACAGCGGCACCAGAATTATCGACCCACATCGTTATTTATTGCTTAACGACCAGCAACCGTATTCTCTTGAAATCGATTCGCCTACCCAAGTTGAGTCACTTCATGCAGTCTGTGCTATTGCTTCATTCTGATGTTATGTCACGCATGAACAAAATTACATCCCTGCGGGCTAGCACTCGTGAAGAATTGTACAGGCGGGTTTCGATAGCCAATGAGGTCATTCTGGATCACTTTCGAGATCCCGTTTCCTTAGAGCAGCTGTCAAAGGCAGCCATGCTGTCTGTAAACCATTTGATCCGTAACTATAAGCTTGTTTATGGAGTCACTCCCCACCAACACATGATTTTCTTGCGTCTGCTGGAGGCAGAGCGATTGTTGCAGAAATCCGCATTGCCTGTTTCCGAAATCTGCTCTCGTATCGGTTTTGAGAGCCTTGGTTCATTTATCACCATTTTTCATCGAGTGAAGGGTGTCTCTCCCCAACAATTTCGGAAACAAAGTAAGTGATTTTCGAGAAGACAACGTCACGGAAAACACGTACGATTTCATTATCGTCAAGGACTTAAGGGGGCCGTTAGATGAGAATCGTGCGTAACATTGGACAGGTTTCCATTAGTGTGCAGGATTTACAAAGAGCCATTGCCTTTTATCGGGATGTTTTGGGACTCGAATACATTTGGGAAACTGGCGGAATGGCTTTTTTTCAATGCGGAGAAGTACGATTGATGCTTACTGTACCTGAGGGTGAGGACACTCCTTCTGGTGACCAGACATCGGTCATTTATTACAATGTTGACGATATTAATGAAACTTACAATCATCTCGTTTCGCAGGGAGTTGTGTTTAAAGGAGAACCGCACGAAATAGGGAAGCTGGGTGACCGGTCAATACTGATGGCCTTTCTCAACGACACTGAAGGCAATTTGATGGCAATTCAAGCTGAAGTGCCAATTAACTAGACAAGTGCCACTTGTTCCTTCATCGGTTTCTGCCTGGGTCCGATACTTGGGCGAGGTGCTTGGGTGCGATGCTTGGGTGCCGGTACTGCGTCCGTTGAACAGGCTGCCTCCAATGGGGAGCAGCCTGACCATCCATACACAGTAATCCTCTCAGGCTATTTTTGTTCTGAAAAGTAATGGGTGAAGTGATGAGCCTTATCCCGTACAAACCTATTTCTCTTATAAAATGCCTGAGCTCTGGTGTTTTCCGGGGTCGTTTCAAGTATGACTCCCTTGGAGCTGCGTTCATGTGCAAAGTGGAGAACGTGGTGTAGCAGGAGCCGTCCAACCCCTTGTCCTCTGGTCGTTTCCGTGACGTACAAGTCATTCAGTATCCATAGATTCTCCAGTGTGACAGATGAGAATGACGGATAAAGTTGAGCAAAGCCCGTGACAGCGCGGATGGCGCTTTGTTCGTCACTCCGTTCATCATATGCATAGAAGATAACGGAGTCCGCAGACATCATCCGGTCTTTGAGAAATTCCATAGAGGCACTCACATCAGATTTCCCGCCAAAATGACTTCGATATGCATTAAAAATGGCTGCAAGCTGGTCGGCGTCTTCTAACACTGCTTGCCTGATTTCCATTTGCATCACTCCTCTCGTTCATATCCTTATAGCCATTGTATCGATAAATCCCTATGAGCGGGTTACTGTCCCCGTAAATTCGTCGTAGTATTATAAGGAATCGAAGCTAGGTTTGATTAAATCTGCGTTGAAGTAAGAGTATCATTTCCAATTCGTCAATGCGGGGGATGGACAGATGCTAAAAATAGGGCAACGAAATGGAGTCGTTTTTGCAGAGGGCAGCATCGGTAATCTTCGGCCTCACGTGTTTGTGTATGTCGTGGACGGGATGTTGATTGATACGGGTCCTCAGAAGTTGGAAGCGGAACTTGCAGAGTTCTACACGTCCCAGGATTTTAATCAAGTGGTGCTCACCCACAGCCACGAGGACCACTCAGGCACGGCAGCCTGGATGAGAGAGCGGGGGGTGCCTGTGTACCTGTGGGAAAGCGGTATTGACGCTTGTAAAGAAGAGGCAGACTATCCTCAATATCGACAGGACATGTGGGGTCTGCGTCAACCTTTTGCTGCGGTTCCGCTCAAAAACACGGTTGTCTCGGACACGACTGTTTGGGATGTGGTTCATACACCAGGACATTCACCCAATCACGTTTGCCTCCTCAATCAAGACACCGGAACGCTCTTTTCTGGAGATTTATACCTGTCGACCAAGGTCAAAGTCTTGATGAAAGACGAGTCGGTACCTGTCATGATGCAATCCATTCGGAAAGTATTGTCGCTAGATTTTGAAGACCTCTACTGCAGCCATGCCGGGTATGTGCCGGAAGGGAGGCAGCATTTGAAAAGAAAGCTCGTGTTTATGGAGGAATTGTCGGGCGAAATCTTGCAGCTTTATCACAAGGGGTGGACCATTAGCGAGATCGATAAACAGATGTTTCCTCAAAAACCTCCTATAGTCGCTTATTCAGCCGGCGAATTTGATACCGTTCATATTGTTTCATCAGTAGTGGAGAATGCCTGAAGGCAAAAAAAAAGAGATGCCCCGTTGGGACATCCATCGCATAGGCGAGACAAGATATACAGAAACAGCAGTGACCTTAGTGTGACAGACTTTCCATGTCGAATGCAGTCGAACCCTGGGAGAAACAAAATATTTTTCCACAACCTAGTGCTTTAGGGTGACGGATGGAAGCTGAGTGAGTTCTGACGCTGCTTGGCCTGTTTCGGGCTTGAACATCAATACGGGTTGCACTTTCCCTGCGCTGACTTTGTTCATTGGGAAATCCAGTTTGACTGTCTTTGTTGAATTTGCGGGTACTTGTGTTGGGATTTTTGATGTAGAAGCGGGACTTATCAGCGTTTTTGCACCGATTTTCAATCTCAAATCACCAGGTTTGATGTTCACTGCCTGACTTGTGTTGTTGTTTATGGTAGACGTGACGGTGAGAATGCCGCCTTTCATGCCTTCAATTTTCGATCCCGTCAATTTCACAATCTTCGCCGGCGCCTGCGAACTGGACACTGATGTGTTCGTAATGTTGGTCTGCTGAGTGCCGCTGTGGCTGCCACATCCAGTCACCGCAAGCAATACCGCGGCCATGGTGCCCCACAATATCTGTTTCGTCAAAAGTATCCCCCCATGATAAGAACCATACGTGCCTTGGTATATTGTCCAAAGTATAGAAAAGCGTGCGCCGTTTCGCAAATTGGACAAATTCGCAAATGCCTGAACGACTGTATATGTCTTGACGGAGAATAAGACTAGTCTGTTTTGCATCAATAATATAGTTCAGTCATACCTCGAAGCTAGTCTTCATCTGATCAGATAATAGTACAGTCACAATTACACATGCTCTACCTGCCGCACATCCAGGTCCTAGGAACTACAACATTCGAGGTGAAGATAAGTTGAAGATGAAACATGGCGTATGGACTGTAGCGTTGGTCACACTTGTGGGGCTCACAGGGTGCAGCCAAAATGCTGCAGGACAATCAAAGCAGGCGGCACAGAGCACAAGTAATCATGCAAGCGTGAAGGCCAGCGGGAATAGCACAGGAACGAATGGCGTGAAGACAACGCAAGCAAATGCAGGAAGTTCTACAATACAGGGGAGTACCAACTCCACCGCGGCCAAAGTTCCAAAAGGGCCCTTGCCCGGCGACTTACTTATCGCCGATGAAGGGAACAGCCGTATTCTAATTGTTAATCCTCAGAAGAAAGTTGTCTGGTCAATGAACCTCGGGTTTAAGGGGAACACAAAGGCAGGCGCAGATGATTCTTTTCTGACGCCTGATCAGAAGCACATCATTATTAACGAGGAAAACAACCAGGTTATTGCCATTATTGATATTGCCAAAAAGAAAATTGTGTGGCAGTACGGGCATCCTGGCCATCCGGGCAGCAAGCCGGGCTACCTGAATACCCCAGACGATGCATACCAACTCCCAAATGGCGATGTGAGCGTGGCGGACATTCGCAACCAAAGAATCCTCTTTATCAACCCCAAGACGAATAAAATCGTGAAACAATACGGCATTACCGGAAAGAGGTACCACAACCCGCCATACTCCTTTGCAGCACCCAACGGCGACACACCTGTATCGGGCGGGAGGACACTGGTAACGGAAATTGGGGGAAGTTACGCAGATATGCTCAGTCCTTCAGGGAAACTCTTGTACACAGTTCACTTCCCAAACATCAAATATCCGTCAGATACCCAATTGCTCCCGAATGGAAATTTGCTTGTCGTCGATTACAGTAAACCAGGGCGTGTCGAGGAAATCACGCCGAAAGGGAAAATCGTGTGGGACTACTACAAGACATCAGGAAACGGCGCATTGAATCACCCATCCCTTGCCATTCGTCTTCCCAATGGTGACATTGCGCTCAATGATGACTACGACGATAGAGTTGTTATTATCAATCCAAAGACAAACAAAATTGTCTGGCAGTATGGTCACAAAGGCAAGTCAGGCACGGCTAAGGGCTTTTTGAACGAGCCTGATGGAATCGACTTTGTTCCAACAACCGTAAACTTGGGGAACTAGATTTTCTCGATATCTGAGCAAAAAGGGGACGCACCACAACCGCTCCAACAACCGTACAACAGGCCGGCAAGTCGGAACGAGTGCTCCATCTCGAGTGAGCGCTGAACTAGCGCTAGAGCCAACGAGCAGAGGCTGCGACGGCTGAGGGCGTCCCTTTTCTACTGAATGAAATGGAATGCACGAGCACAACCAAAAGTGAGAGGATAATAGAATTTAATTGTGCTTCATCGTTTACGGGCTACAGGCTCATCAACTTAGCCTTGTGCTTGACCATTCTTGACCCAACCGGCAACTGTCACGACGCGCTTCGCTTGATGTTTGATGGCTGTGCTGGCACTCTCATCGATGGATCCGTCTTCTTTAGCGGTCACACTTGTGCCATACGGGTTGCCGCCTGCTGCAAACAGTGATGCATCTGTATATCCAGGAGCTACGACAATCGCGCCCCAATGATACATGGATGTGTATAGGTTGAGGATTGTTGCTTCTTGTCCGCCGTGTGGATTTTGGGCACTTGTCATCGCTGTGACGACTTTATTCACAGTTTTTCCTTGTCCCCACAGTCCGCCCATGGTATCCAGGAATTGTTTCATTTGCGAAGGAATGTTTCCAAACCGAGTCGGTACGCTGAAAATGATCGCATCGGCCCAATCCAAATCAGCTGCTGTTGCCTCAGGAACGTGTTTTGTTTCCTCATGATGCTTTTTCCACCCAGCGTTTGCTGCAATGGCCTCTTCTGGAGCAAGCTCAGGTACCTTCAAGACTTTCACTTCAGCACCAGATTCCTTTGCACTTTCTGCAGCAGCATTTGCCATGTTGTGATTTGTTCCTGTTGAACTGTAGTAAATCACAGCAACCTTTACGTTTGCCAAATAGGATCCCTCCATTGTTGATAATAAGAGTAACTTATTTATATATAGTGTACTCTCTGTCATTGTACTTTACTATGCACAATTTAGGCTAGTTCTAGGCAGTTTGTTTGATACATTTTATATCTGATATCTGAACATCATGGCAAAAAATAATGGAAATAAAAGCAAGTGTGGGATAGTATAAAAAAATAGTATGCTATAAAATGAGTTGTTAGCTCCAGCGGGAGGTGAATGAGTTGAAGCCATTTCTTGTAGGAATCCTGTTTCTCATCATCTTTTCGATTGAAGGGGTAGTCACTGGGCATTGGACAGGTCCGATGCATTGGATGCTGATTACAGGCGGGATCGCCAGTTTTATCAGCGCGATGTTCACGGGAGCGCCAGGTTTGCTAGGAAGAAAAATGCCTACTGTCCCCGAGGGAGGGAAATGGATCCGAAAAGTCTCCTTTCCTTTGCTCTTATTTGGATTGCCGAATCTTATAGTCGGAGTTGCGTTGTGGTTTATTACTCTTCCGCCTGGACCATAAAGTCATCAAATCTAACAGTTGTCCTTCTAAGATTGGAGATCTGACATGGCAGTAAAATCGTTCATGAAAAATTGGATTCTGCCGATTGCGGCGGGTGTTCTCGTTGCCCTCATCGTAAAAACCTGGGTGGTTAGTGCGGCTGTGGTTCCGAGTTCATCAATGCGACCGACGATTCCGAATCCATGTTACATTTTGGTCGATAAACTCTCCACGGAATTTGGGAGTCTGCACCGGGGTGAAGTTGTAACGTTCCACTTTCCCGATAATCCTTCAGAGATTTTCGTAAAACGTATTGTTGGTATGCCAGGAGACACAGTAACCGTGAAAGACCACTCGGTTTTGGTAAACGGCAAGCCGTACAAAGTACCAACAAGTATCATCATGCCAAACGGTCTTGGCCTGGGTACATATCACGTTCCGCCTGGGCATTACTTTATGATGGGGGACAACAGACCCATTTCAAGGGACAGCAGGTTTTGGACGCACAAATATGTCGCTAGGTCTGCAATCACCGGTCAGGCGAGCTTTGTTATTTTTCCATTCAACAAAATCAAGAGTATTTCACAGTAAGGCAAAGCGTTATTTAACAGACTCATAGGCCCCCCACACTTGGTCGTTTTGCACGCTTCTCCTCATGACGAGCTACTTTTGCACGGTTTCCGCAGATTTTCATCGAACACCATTTGCGCCGACCGCTTGAGTCCATAAACAGCAATACGCAGTCTGGATTCGCACAGCGGTGCATGGTCCGTAATTCTTTGGTGGCCAATAGTTGAAGTGCATCAAATGCAATGAGTGATAGCAGGGCATCTGTTGAATTGCCTACGGGAATGGGTACGAGACCTTGGGGCATAATTTTATACGACAAAGGCGCTCGTTGTGTCAAATCCTCCAGATGTTGTTTCCATTTCTCCACCTGTGCGTGTTCCCTCTTATCCGCCAACTTTTCAAATCCATCTCGTAAAAAGGAACGCAATTCTTTCACAGCATGCAAGCTTTCTGGGGGATGGCCAGTTGTTTGTACAGCAACAAGACTACCTGTTTCCTTCATTGAAACAAGCCAATGGTCTAAGTCGGATTCTGTAACAAGCAAATCATGGCGTACGCCGCGGCGTACAACCTCTGTATTAACGAGATCGATGGATGGATGTCCTGAGATAAGCGGAAATTCCTCGCGTTTGGTCATATTTCTCCCCCTGCTGTACTAACCATATTATATCTCATTGACAGGTTATATTGAAGCCGGGTATGATACTAACCGAAAAGATAATTAATAATGGGTTAGTTTATGTGGAGGAATCGGTCTCAGTTTGTATCGGGAAGAGCGGAGATTGTTGACTTCCTGAAGCAGAAATGGAACCGTGAATTGGAGTACCGCTTAATCAAAAGCCTGTGGGCATTTGGCGATAATAGAATTGCTGTACGGTTTGCGTATGAATGGCATGACCATTCCGGAAACTGGTTTCGCTCCTATGGAAATGAGAATTGGGAGTTTAATGAATCCGGGTTGATGGTCCGTCGTCTCGCATCGATTAATGATGTGCCAATCACAGAGGCCGATAGGCTCTTTCATTGGGAACTTGGACCCCGCCCAAATGACATACCGGAGTTAGAGGAGTTTAGGCTGTAAATGTCTGCGGGCCCGCTTTGGCACGCCGTTTTTTTATAAATGGCCCAGCAAGTATCGACATCGTTTACAACATTGATGAACAAGTGGTATCGGCGCACCTTTCGTGGTATAGTAACTGTAATGATCGTTCTATATAATTGAGGTGAATGACCTATGGTTCAGTCGGCGAAGCGACAGGCCATACTCGATACAGCGGAAAATCTGTTTTATGCCCACGGATTTCACGCCGTCGGTTTGAAAAAAATTCTTGAAGAAGCAGATACTGCAACAATGACCATGTACCATCACTTTGCTTCTAAAGAGCAGCTGATTGAGGAAGTTCTGAAGAAGCGAGAGGCAGCCTATTGGTCCTATCTTAATGCACGTATGAAGACGCAATCAGAGTCACCGCTTGTACAGGTTGTAAAAGCTCATGTGAGATGGCTTGGTGACAAAGGAAAGCACGGATGTATGTTTCTTCGAGCCATGGAAGAATTTGCGGGGACTGACAACCAAATTGAGAGGATTGCTAGAGAGCATAAGAAACGGTTGCTTGACTACTTACGGAATCTCGCACGCGAGAGTGGCTATGGCAATTCCTATGACATTGCTTGTCAAATGATTGTGCTCCTGGAAGGTGCCACGTCAATAACAGAAATGATTGGGCCGGAGCAGGCCGGAAACCAAGCGCTTCAAATGGTTACGGCGCTGCTGGCGGTCTGGGACTAGGATGAAGGGTACGGGCGTTGCGATGTGTGGGTGGTTTGTCACTCACTATTTTTTTGGAGTTCATTATAATGAACGTTCTATATAGGTGGTGTCCTCTTGAAGAAAATTGTCTTTCTTGGAATTGCTATGATTGCCGTCTGTTACGCCTTTGCTCGCTTTAGCTTTGGCTTGTTCTTACCGTCTATGGCAAGAACCCTGGGACTGACGGTTGTAGGTTCAGGACTTATCGCATCAGCATCGTATATCGCCTATTGCGCAGCGCTTATCACCTCGACTTTTGTGATTTACAAAACGGGATGTCATACGGCCGTTCGATTGGCTGGAATCAGTACAGTTATTGGCTTGGCGGGAATTACATTTTCAGGAGACGCGGTCGTTCTGGCGGGAAGTGTATTCGTAGCCGGGTTGGGTACGGGGTGGGCATCACCTGCTTTTGGAAACATTGCAGCAGCGGAATTAACGGAAGCAAATCGCCACCAAGGAAATACATGGATTAACTCGGGAACGAGTTTTGGAATTATTTTGTCCGGCCCAATAGCCTTATTTTTCAGTCACTATTGGCGGCAATCGTATGCGTTGTTCACTGTCATCAGCCTTGCGGTGCTGGTCTGGAATGTCAAGGCGATTCCCCAATCTAAAACGAGAGTCACGGCGCTGTCGCTGCGTGAGCTGAGGACTTCATGGAGGAGAAGTATCCCGCTTATCACAGCATCGCTGCTCATGGGAATCAGTTCTTCAATCTATTGGACTTTCTCCAGGGATTACATTACGGTGCATCATCACATATCCTACACGGTTTCAATCTGGTTTTGGATCACTATGGGTGCATCTGGAATACTTGGCGGCCTGGCAGGGGGAATTATTGGTCGTATTGGCATGCAGGGTGCGTATGTCAGCGCACTGTTCTCAATGAGTGCTGCTATAGCTCTGTTGACATCCACTTCCGTCTCGCTCACTTTTCTGTCCGGTGTTCTATTTGGCATCACTTACATTTTCTTGACGGGTGTGTTCATTGTCTGGGGAACCAATTTATTTCCCGAGAACCCTGCCATAGGCATAAGCCTGTCCTTTTTACTTTTAGGAATAGGTCAGACCGTCGGTACGGCTTTGGCCGGCCTTTCCATCGCTGCCTTCTCCTATACCACGTCATTCCTACTCTTTGCGTTTGTAGGACTTGTTGGTTTGGTTGTTCGGACGAATTCTTCTAAATAAGCCTATTTCATGATGTATCTGTCTTGTCATATCCCTTATCTGCGTTGCGAGCAGTTCACTACTCACGTATTACCTCATGAAAGGTCTTCCGCGGTGTTTAGCCAAAAGCGATTGTGAGTCCATAGCCGCTGATTCGGCATTCGACGATTCTACCGCATAAGTATTTTAATGCCAGGACGCCGCAACCTACCAAACACATGTTCAATCGAAAAACTCCAGGTGCCTTCTAGCAACCTGGAGTTTTGGACTTGTTTCGGAGGGGAGCTAAAGCCGGGTCAAGGCTCCTACACGCGGAATTTGTTGACCATTTCCTGCAACTGTTCGGCCATCGTTGTGAGGGAAGCTGCAGAGGCCGTAATCTCTTCCGTAGCAGCGAGTTGTTCCTCGGCCGAGGCGGAGACGGTTTGCATTCCAGCAGCAGTTTCTTCGGAGATTCGTGTTACAGCCTGAGTCGCCTTTATTAATTCTTCTGTCCCTGAGTTGAGCTGTTTGGCTGCTGTCGACACACTCTGAATTTGACTGCTGACAGATTGTACGGACTCCTGAATCTCTTCAAAGGAACGTCCTGCCGTATTAACGGCGTCCAATCCTTCAGAGACTCGCTCTGTCGTCGATTGCGTTGCAGACACGGCTTGTGTTGTTCCTTCGTGAATTTGGGAAATCAATGTCGCGATTTGTTCTGCAGAGTGGGCTGATTGTTCCGCCAGCTTGCGGACTTCGTCGGCCACGACCGCAAACCCGCGCCCGCTTTCGCCCGCTCTGGCAGCTTCAATCGCAGCATTCAGTGCGAGTAGATTCGTTTGCCTGGAAATGTTGGAGATAGCGGTCAGCATTTCATCAATTTCGTCGGACTTCGATCCCAATTGTTCAATGACACCTGCCAATTCACCGACGGTTGTACTGATATCCTGCATTTTCCGCACCGCAGTTTGAACAGACACGTTGCCTGAAACGGTCTTGTCCTTCGCCGTTAAAGCCGTTGCAGACACGGTGTTGGCTGTGCCCGCAATTTGTTCTACACCCTGCACCATCTGGACAATCGACTGTTTGCCTTGTTCCACGCTCTCGGACTGTGTCTGAGCACCGTCTGCAGCCTGTTGGATAGTAGCCGTAATCTGTTCCGTCGCACGCCCGCTTTCCTCGGAACTGGCAGATAGTTCTTCAGCAGAGGCAGCAACCTGCTGTGTAGTCTGGGTAATGTGGGAAATCAGGTTCTTTAGATTTTCTGTCATGCTGTTAATACCATTTGCAAGTCGGCTGGTTTCATCTCTGTTCTTCACTACCAGAGGCTCAACCGTCAAATCCCCTCCAGCAACTTTCCGGACCTGTCTTTCAACGGCAAGAATCGGTTTTGTAATGCTGTACGCCATGAGAACGGTAAGGAGAATGCCGGCAATAATTGAGATGCCAAGGGTAATAAGGATGTATCTTAGTATCGAGTTCGCTCCTGAATTGTAGTCACTTTCATACGATCCCGCTGCGACATTCCAGCCCCAGCCAGCCGGATCCTTGGCAACATATACAATTTTCTTGGCGTCCTTCTTGGAGTTGGGAAGCGGCCATATGTATTGAATGAATCCACCGCCTGACTGTCCCACTTTGACAATTTTCTGTCCAATCATGACGCCGTCCGGTGTCTTTGCGCTCCAGATGCTTGTTCCCTCAATGGAGGGGTGAGCCACTTCAACACCTTGATTGTTGACAATGAAGAAATATCCGTTTTTCCCCAAGTCATAATTATGATTAATTGGACGATGGCCGTTTGCTTCTTTCTTTCCCAGAATCATTCGTTTCACTTCTGTTTGTGCTGTGGGCAGTGTCAAGTCCCCGGCTTGAACCTCTTTGTTTAATTCTTTAATGGTTCCGTTGACAAGGTTGACTTCGGATTTTAGCGCCGCCTTGCTCTGAACATTCAGTTGATTTGTGGCAACCCTCCAGCCAATCAAACCAGTAACAAGGCTTGGTACAATCAGCAGGATGAGCGAAAAGCCAATCAGCTTTTGTCGCAGTGACCTGATTTGAAACAGCACTTTAAGTCTGTGCATCACCTTTGATTTCCCCCATTCTGTGATGTAGCAAGTGGCAAAAAACCAGTCAAAGGACAATCAAAAAACAATAAAAAAACGCCCGGAGCAGGCGCACTTTTGACACTGTGGCGGCCAGGCTGTCATAGGTCGAAGTTGACCCGTAGACCCTGTGGCTTTGCGCCCCAATGTTTCCACTGGTATGCCCTTTGCACATAAAATTGTCCACATGACATCATGTCGGAATTCATTGACCTTGTCAACCGTTTCTTTTCTCCATCAAAACCTCATATAATCATGTTTGTGGGTACTGTTCTGGCACCGCAGAGAAATCCCATCAAGGAGGTACACGAATGACTGTACTGTGGATAGCTGTCGCAGTCGCCCTCGTCGTCATTAGCATTGATTTGCTTTTCATTCTTCCTACCCAGTGGTTGAAAGTGGAGCGCGTAACATGGACACGCCATCCAAATACGAAGATTCTGCAAATCAGCGACCTTCACATTGAACGTAACCGAGTGACAGAAAAGATTCTCCAAGTCCTTGCACAGGAGCAGCCTGACTATGTGTTTCTGACCGGCGATTATCTCGATTCTCTCAAAGCAATGGGTAAACTGAGCCTGTTTCTAAAGAAAATGGCGTTCTATCGAATTCCGACTTACGCCGTGTTTGGGAACCACGATTATCTCTTGCACGACATAATCCCGCTTCTCGAACTGATGAAGGAACACGGAATTACGGTTCTGCGAAACGAAAGTGTCTCACTACCAGAGTTCGACTTGGTTGGTATTGATGATTTTTGCACAGAGAACTCCGATATCGATGCCGCTTTCTTTGAAGTTCAGAAGCAGCGGACTAAGCAGCAAAACCGGACAGACATTCACCAATCTTCGGTTACAGTGCAGGAGCA
This sequence comes from Alicyclobacillus sp. SO9, assembly GCF_016406125.1. Classification (NCBI taxonomy): domain Bacteria; kingdom Bacillati; phylum Bacillota; class Bacilli; order Caryophanales; family Alicyclobacillaceae; genus Alicyclobacillus; species Alicyclobacillus sp. SO9. Next base: position 248,195 of record NZ_CP066339.1, read on the forward strand.
TGTTCACCAAGACCCACAGAGTTGGAGGAACCGCAGGTGCTTCGTCATTACACACGATCCAAATATTGTTCTCTCGATAGATTATCCATACGATGTCCTCATCAGCGGTCATCTGCATGGCAAACAATTTAATGTACCCCTCTTGTTTGCGCTTCAACCGATGGGGTCATTAACAGCACAGGGAATCTATAAAGGCGTTCACAGCACTTCGTATGGAAGGTACTATATCTCCAAGGGAGCGGGGCAGTCCGGTTTCAATGCACGTTTGTTTGTCCGAAGTGAAATCACTTTGCATTTCGTTTAAACTGGAGGGAGGGTGATCCACAGAACGTACAAATTTCCAGCATTATTCTTATGTTAGTTAGAATTCTGATATTTACATAAACACAGTCTATATAGTAAAATTCCTTCGTAGGCAGGTGAGACAAGTCTGTTCGTCGCCCTTTGAGGGCCGCTTGGCTTGTTGCAGTTCATTGGCAACTTTTATTTCATGTTTGCGAAGAAAGGGCATATTGTAGTAGCATCACCATGGAGTGTTTTGACAGGGGCGGGAAGCTGAACTAGGGTAGGCATAGTTTTTATAGTGCATCACAGAGAAAACGCTTACAAAATAGTGACGGTGCGATTTTCGAGAGGATTTTGAAGTTCCTTAGAGGTACTTGCTTTTATTTGTTTAAAGTATAGTATAATATGCGTAAATTGGGTGGCTATAATCCTCTACAAATACTATATTCCATAGTATTCTTGGCTGAATAAGTCATATCGTAAGAAGCGGTAGAATCAAATTTTGATTCATATATGCATGATTCAGATCTATGTCAGCAAAGATGTCAGCAAAGAAAACAGGGGTGAACAGTTTGTCCGTACTCAGTGTGGACTCGTTAAATGTCGAATTCAATCTAAACGGCACTTATTTTCCTGCGGTTCGGGATTTATCACTAGATATTAAAGAAGGGGAAACCTTAGGACTTGTCGGTGAATCTGGATGTGGAAAAAGTGTTACATCACTTGCACTAATTCGATTACTAACCAAATCAGCACGTGTCACTGGAAGTGTCCAGTACAACGGGAAAAACCTACTGACACTGGGAGATAAGGAGATACGGAGCATTCGGGGCGATGAAATCAGTATGATTTTCCAAGAGCCTATGACTTCGTTGAACCCAGTGTATAAAGTTGGCGCTCAGATTTCAGAGATTCTTCTCTTGCACAAGGATATGTCCCCAAAAGAAGCTTTTAAGCATTCCCTAGAGATGTTGAAAAAAGTAGGAATCGCCAGGCCTGAACAAATTTTGCAATCTTATCCTCATGAACTTTCCGGCGGCATGCGCCAACGGGTAATGATTGCAATTGCAATGTCCTGCGACCCGCGTTTGCTAATTGCGGATGAGCCGACAACGGCTCTTGACGTAACCATCCAAGCACAAATTTTAGATCTAATGAGAAAAATTTCCAAGGAATTTAAGACTTCAATTTTGCTTATAACCCATGACCTGGGTGTCGTGGCTGAAATGTGTCAGCGGGTCGCCGTGATGTATGCAGGTCAGATTGTGGAACAAGGGAACGTTGATGAAATTTTTATGGAACCCCAGCACCCCTATACGAGAGGGCTTTTAGCTGCCATTCCAAAAATTGATGCAAAATCCAAGGAACGTTTGCGTCCCATCGACGGCACTGTGCCTACAATAACCAGAATGCCCAAAGGCTGTCACTTTGCGCCTCGGTGTCCTTTTGCTATGGACAGGTGCCGCAGTGAAAAACCGACTTTGTTTGACGTGGCGGACAATCATTCGTCTCGTTGTTGGTTGAATGAGGAAGGGAGACGCGACGCATGAGTGAAGCACTGTTAAACATTGATAATCTAAAGACGCATTTTCCCATAAAGCAAGGATTCCTTCGGCGGCAGGTAGGCGCGGTAAGGGCAGTGGACGGTATCTCCCTACAAGTTTTTGCCGGGGAAACCTTAGGTGTTGTGGGCGAAAGCGGATGTGGCAAATCAACTATGGGCCGCAGTATTTTACGCTTGGTGGAACCGACCAGCGGTAAAATCACATTCGACGGACAGGATGTTCTGGACTTAAACCGTTCAAACATGCGAGCGCTTCGCCGCGAGATGCAAGTTGTGTTTCAGGACCCATACGCTTCCTTAAATCCTCGCTATACCGTCGCTCAAATCCTTTCAGAGCCGATGGAAGCACACCATCTGTACAATGGTTCGCAACGTAAGCAACGTGTCAGTTCTCTGTTGGAGCGGGTTGGACTGGATCCGTCCTATGCCCGGCGCTTCCCACACGAATTTTCAGGCGGACAGCGTCAAAGGATTGGCATTGCTAGGGCTTTAACGCTCAATCCCAAGTTAATCATTTTGGATGAACCGGTTGCAGCACTCGATGTATCCGTGCAATCGCAGGTTATCAATCTTTTGGAAGACCTCCAGAATGATTTTAACTTAACATATATTTTTATTGCGCACGACTTATCTATCGTAAAGCACATCAGTGACAGGGTTCTGGTCATGTATTTGGGGAGAATGGCAGAACTGACGTCTTCGGACGAATTGTTTGCCAATCCTCTGCATCCGTATACGAAGGCTCTTTTGTCTGCGGTGCCGGTTCCGAATCCAAGGGCTAAGAGAGAACGAATCATTTTGAAAGGTGATATTCCCAACCCGTCCAACCCGCCTTCTGGCTGCGTTTTTCATACCAGATGTCCATTGGCTGAACCAGTTTGTAAAGAAAAGGTGCCAGAATGGCGGGAAGCCAAGGCGGGCCACTTTGTGGCATGTCATTTGGTGTAGTATTGCATTGAGAATGTACTGACTGAAACGTGTGGACTCAATCGTGTATTTTTGAAGGGAGGGATGTTTGGGTGTATGGCTTTGCCTGTTCTTGCGTGTAATCTCATGACTCGCTGATAACGAGAGGTTGAGTTTTCATGTAAAAATCGGCAAAATTCTGGCACCAATACAGAATTCTAAAAGTTGAGTTGGATGCAAACTTCTATGAGACTGATTATAAGAGGGGGACTAGAAAGATGGGTGTACGCAAATCCTTGATGGCATCTGTTGCCATTGCAGCTGGAACCAGTCTTCTCGTGGTTGGTTGCGGCAGCAGCAAACCTGCAACAGCAAATTCGAATAACTCCGCAAACGCCAGCAACAGTACGAGTACAGCAACGCCGACTAAGGGAGGAACACTCAACTATGCGCTGCCTTCACAGACGCAGTTGAACTGGTACCTGCCCATCATGACTCCGGCGGCTGACAGTGTATACAACGCACAATTGATTGACCAAATGTATAAGCCTCTGATTTGGATTGACCAGAACTACAAAATTGATTATGGCTCTTCTATTGCTAGTAAAATTACGTACAACAAGCAAGGAACTGTATACCATGTCTTCTTAAACTCTAAATGGAAATGGTCGGACGGGACGCCGGTTACCGCTAAAGACGTACTGTTTACCTGGAAGCTGATTAAAGGTGCCTCGGCAAAGAACGCGCCAAAGCCATGGCCGTATGTAGGGGCCGGTACAGGATATATTCCTGACGGCATCAAGAGTGTTGTCGCAACCAATCAGCATGAGGTTACAATCACACTGAAGAAACCCGCTAACCAACAGTGGTTCATTTACAACGGCATTATCCAGTTGACACCGATGCCAGCAAAAACCATGGATAAGTATCCGAGTAACCTGAATAAGGAACTCAGCTATATCGGCACTAATGCAAACAATGCCAAGTTCATTGAGCAGCAGCCGGTGGACGGACCGTTTAAACTGCAAAGTGCAACCAGAAGCCAATCCTGGGTACTGGTGCCAAACACTAGTTATGCAGGACATAAGACTCTCTTAAATAAGCTTATCTTTACCTATGAGGCGTCCAGTCAAGCAGAATTCGCAGCCTTGAAGGCAGGAAACATTGATGTCGGTTATTTGCCAATTTCGATGCTTGGATCAAAATCAGCCCTGACCTCCATGGGTGATAAAGTGACACCTGGCTACCCATTTGGAATCTTCTGGACAGAAATGAACATGTGGCCTGGTTCGCCTACAAAGTCGATTTTTGACAATCTGTATGTGCGCCAAGCTCTGCAAATGAGTATTCCGAATAAGGAAATTGCAAGCAAGGTCTACAAGGGTTTTGCCAAACCTATTTTTGGTCCCATTCCAGGAACTCCGAAAACCAAGTTCCTTGATCCTAACTTGCAAAATCCGTATCCTTATAATCCAACAAAGGCCAAGAAGTTGTTGGAACAGCACGGCTGGAAAGAAGTCAATGGGGTTATGACCAAGGGCAGCCAAAAACTTCAGACCGAAATGCTTTACGTCAGTGGTCAGACGACCACGAAAGACGTGGCTGTGCTGATGCAGCAGGAATGGGCGAAAATCGGTGTGAAAGTCACGTTAAAAGCCATGCCGTTTAGTAACTTCATTGGTGTCACCAGTAACAAGAAGGACCACTCCTGGGGTCTTGCCTTTGGCAGCGGTTGGATTTACAACGGACCTGGCTTCTACCCAACGGGCGGTCAGTTGTTCGCATCGACCGCACCGAGTGGAACTGGCTTTAGCGACAAAAAAGAGGATAGCTTGATTACGGCAACACACCAACCGTATGCGACATCACAAGAAACCATGAAACACTTCTTCGCTTATGAAGACTATACGGCCAAAGTCCTGCCGTTCCTCTGGGACAACAACGTTGCCTCGCTTACTGTGACTTCGCCCAAAGTTCAAGGTGTTCTGAGTCACTTGAACCCAGCGACTGATTTCCCAAGAATGCAGTACTGGTCGAAATCCAAATAAACTGCGTTTGACTTGAAAGGAAATCCGTGAATTTTCCTAATCAATTTGTCAGCAAGAGTTCAACTTCGCTAGGGCGCGCTCCGCGCCCTAGACGAAAGGAGAAGTTACGGTGAGCGCACCTGTAATGAACGAAGTGGTACAAGAATTTGAAATGAAGAACAGCGGGCAAGAACGTCCCGGTTTCTGGAAAAGGTTTTGGCGGTTAGGACCAACCAAACTTGGAGTCGGGATACTGGCCTTCTTGGTCCTGTTCTCCTACGTTGGGCCTTTAGTGTATCGCCATAGCGGGACCGCCACGCATATGCTCAGCACCAATGCAAACCCATCAGCTCAGTTTCCGCTTGGTACGGACAGTCTCGGTCACAATGTCCTAGCAGAACTGATGTTAGGCGGCCAAGCTTCTCTTGAAGTTGGTTTTGCAGCGGCCATTGTGGCCATGCTCTTTGGTACGTTTTACGGCATGATCAGCGGCTTGCTGGGTGGCTGGGTAGATACCATTATGATGCGATTTGTCGACATTATGCTGTCCATACCCTCCATATTTATCTTGATGTTTTTGGACGTTGTGTTTCGGCCGAACCTTCTTATCATGATTTTGATTTTAGCATCACAAGCATGGTTAACGGTAAGCCGTTTGGTGCGTGGTGAAGTGCTTTCCATCAAGAACATGTTGTATGTGGAATCGGCTCGAGCTTTGGGACTGACAACGGGGCGAATAATGATGCGCTATCTACTGCCAAACTACATCGGGACTGTATTGGTTGCGGCAACACTGCAAGTTGCCAATGCAATCTTGACCATGGCTGGACTCAGCTTTCTCGGACTCGGCCTACCCCCGCAAATACCAAGTTGGGGCGGTATGCTGAACGATAGTATGAATTATATATTCCAAAATTCGTGGTGGCTGATTTATCCTCCAGGGATTGCTATTCTGTTGTCCCAGGTATCAATTAACCTTGTTGGAGACGGATTGCGTGATGCTTTGGAGACAAGGGAAGCTTAAATTTGTCTTCATATCGACTTCGCGTTAAAGTATGCGCTAAAAGTTTCTTCGCTCTATTTGAGAAGCCGGCTTAGGAGGCTCTGTCATCATGATGAAGTTCACTGTAAGGCGAATATTAGAGGCAATTCCTACTTTAATAGGCATCACGCTTATCGCCTTCATACTCATTCATATTGTGCCTGGCAGTCCTGTTCGTGTTTTGCTCGGACAGCACTATACAGTTGCAAGGGCACATGCACTCACAAAACAATTGGGTTTGGATAAACCTCTGTGGGATCAATATGTAATTTGGCTTTGGAAGCTTGTGCAGGGAAACTTTGGCTATTCCTATGTCTACAACCAGAGTGTGCTCTCCTTGATATTCCAGGCTCTTCCACACACGTTGGCTATCGTAACCTTGGCAATTCTCGCGGCTCACATTTTTTCGGTGTTTATCGGTTCTGTACAGGCGTACTATCAAAACTCTCTTTTCGATCAAGTTGTTACGATTGTCAACTACTTCTTCTACTCAATGCCTAATTTTTGGCTTGGAATCCTGTTGGTCATTTTCTTTGCTATTGGCCTACATTGGTTTCCAACAGGCGGAATTGTGAACACACAACTCTCTCATCCAGGTTTTATGGATTGGCTGCACCACGTCATCTTGCCAGTAGCGACACTCTTTGTCGTGACGATTGCAGGCTGGGCACGATTTATGCGGTCCTCCATGCGTGAAGCGTTACTTCAAGACTACGTGCGCACAGCGCGAATGAAAGGTGCTTCTGAATTCAGAACCGTTTTTGTCCATGGTCTCAGAAATTCTATCATCCCTTTGATAACGCTTTTGGGGATGTCGCTGCCAGTACTGCTTGCAGGGGCATTGTTCATTGAAGAAATTTTTAACTACCCAGGGATGGGATTGCTTTACTGGCATGCCGTTAACGAACGGGATTTTCCAGTCATATTAGGCATCACCGTCTTTCTTGGTGTATTGACTGTATTGGGTAACTTTCTTGCAGACATCTTGTACGCGTTGATTGACCCGCGTATCCAATATAAATAAACACGACTGACGGCCGAAATGTACGTGTGGGAATTTTCTTTTTGCTCTGCTTCTTCTAAGGTTTTCCCACACTCGGCCAACTGTTGTCGCTTTAGCTAAAAATTCGGGTGGTCATGTTCAAGTCTCGTCTCTTCGGCATGCCCCCTCAATTTTCGTTCTGCAATAACCCCTGTACCGCCATCTCCATGCTCCGTGGCCCAGTACTGTAGCATCCCGCGACTTCTCTAATTCTTTGTCTTCGCAGCGACTCTCACGGGGACTTGACGCTTTTGCCGCCAGTTCGTGATATCTTTGTTGTAAGATATCCTTTTTGCAGGAGCGTTTGGGTTATGTTCTTACGTGAGTTACGTTTTCTTGATTTTCCAAACAGCAACCATCACCCCTTTGACATACCAGCCTTTTGCGACACGGGTGAACTGAATCTAAATCAATTCCTTACATTCTTCGTCGGAGAAAACGGGAGCGGGAAGTCAACCTTGCTGGAAGCCATTGCGATTCAGGCGGGATTTAACCCTGAGGGCGGGTCAAGATCCAACCAGTTTGCGACGGCGGCGACAGAATCCAGGTTGTTTGAATACCTAAAATTGCGATGGCTGCCAAAGGTTACGCAAGGATTCTTCTTTCGCGCGGAGAGCTTCTTCAATTTTGCGAGTTATATCGACGACCTTGCCAAAGAATCATTCGCAGGAGATCCGTATTCCGCTTATGGCGGACGGTCCTTACATCATCAATCTCACGGCGAATCGTTTCTCAACTTGTTTGTGAGTCGGCTTTCCAGTCGTAAACCAGCTCTATATATGCTTGATGAGCCTGAAGCTGCCTTGTCTCCTGCGCGTCAGTTGGCTTTGTTGCGTGTTCTGCACGACCACCAGGAGACAGGTCACTCACAGTTTATTGTGTCAACGCACTCTCCAATTCTATTGGGCTATCCTGGTGCTACACTGTTGAACTTTGACGGTGGTTCCATTGAACCCATCTTATACGAAGAGACCAATCACTATATCATTACGCAGCAGTTCCTCAATGCCCGTGACATCATGTTGCGGGAACTGTTTCACGAAGACTAGACTGATGCAGTCTACCTACGAACAAGACAACAAACTGCTGATTCGAATTGCGGAGTCAGGTGTAAGTCATCGAGATTACTGAAAGGTTTGGTTGCGGTGGGTGGCAAACGAAAAATCCTGATACTTTTCGCGGGCATCGGCATTATAGCATTTACAGCATTTATTACGGCATTGATGCGGCTGCAAAACTACAATACGACACAGGTGCAGGTGCAGGTGCAGGGGCAGGCAGATTCTGTGTCCGGCGGTTCATCAACATTGAACGCTAAGGTCACAGTTGGATCTCCCATTGCCACCATTCCTACCTCTGACTTCGGCATTAATACTGCCGTCTGGGACTGGAATTTGCTGAGCCAGAGTACAGAGAAGCTCGTTAAACAAGCCGGCATCCACATGTTCCGGTATCCGGGCGGGTCTACAGCAGACCTGTATCACTGGCAGACCAACTCCATTGAACCTAGTTCCGGCATAACCGCCGCTCCAAAAGATGCGTTCACCCATTTTATTCAGTATGTCCGAAAGAGTCAGTCACAGGCGCTCATCACCGTAAACTACGGCACCGGAACACCGCAGGAAGCAGCAGCCTGGGTGAAATACGCTGAAGTGACACACCACTACGACGTGCAGTACTGGGAAATTGGGAATGAAGTGTATGGCAACGGGACCTATGGCACCAAGTGGGAGGCAGATTCACATGCGCATATCGGGCCACAGGCTTATGCGGATAACGCGCTCAAATACATCAAGGCCATGAAGCAGGTTGATCCCGCTGCCAAAATCGGCGTCGATCTCATTGCACCGGGTCAGTGGCCGTCCAATCAGCAACCCAACTGGAATCGGACTGTGCTGAGCACTGTTGGCAAGAGCATTGATTTCGTGGATGTACACTGGTATCCGCAGCAACCCGGCCGCGTATCGGACAAGGGTTTGCTCAACAGCACCAAGACTATACCGAATATGATGAGCCAGTTGCGGGGATTAATCCGGCAGTACTGCGGCCAAAACGCCAACAACGTCAAAGTCCTAATCGGGGAAACCAACTCCGTGGCCAAAAACCCTGGCAAACAGACCACCAGCATCGTTAATGCACTGTTTCTTGTCAACGACTTGATGACGTGGTTGCAGCAAGGCGCCGTCAACATTGATTGGTGGGACCTTCACAACAGCGAAAATCAAGCGGGGAATCCCCCTGCAGCCACCCTTCAATCACAATTATACGGATCGCGAAACTACGGCGACTATGGCATTCTGAGCGCTGGTCGCCCGTCTGGCCCGCCGTCTGGTTCTCAGTCCGGTTCTCAGTCCGGTTCTCAGTCCGGTTCTCAGTCAAGTTCCCAGTCCAGTCTGAAATCAGGCTCACAGCGGGCAGCCACAGAACCGCCCCTAAACACGCCTTTTCCCACTTACTATGCAATGAAACTGTTGTCCCGACTCGGAAAGCCGGGGGATACGATGCTGCATGTCCAAGTACAGGGCGGCAATTCCGCTGTGTCGGCTTATGCTGTACAGCGTAAGGGCGGGACAGTGGGGGTGCTGTTGGTCAATCGCGATCGTCAGCATGTGCTTCGCGTTCACGTATCCATTCCTCACTTCCACCCATTTCCCATCACACGAACATACAGCTACGGCCCCAAACACGAAAGCAAAATCACTTCCGGATTTGGCTTGTCGTCCGTAACCGTACCGCCCTACTCGATGAAGCTCCTGGTGTTGAGAAAGTGGTGGTAAAGGAATGCAAGCTGCGGTCGGTGGTCAATTTTGAACATGGGCATTTTCCATCTAACCCTGGATTCCCTCACCACGGGAGATGCCGCGAATGATATACCGCTGAAACACTAGAAACAGGATGACAACGGGCAGTGTGGTAAACACGGAAGCAGCCGACAATCTTCTCCAGAGTACGGAATTCCCGGTCAGAAAGCGGGCCAACGCGACCTCAACGGGTTGGACATGGTGACTCTGGGTCACCATCAGCGGCCACATGAGTGAATTCCAAGAGCCGATAAAAATGTACAAACCGATTGTAAACAGGATGGGTCTGCTTTGGGGCAGGACTACATGCCACAGGAATTGGAGATGGCCGCCGCCATCTATCCGGACGGAATCCCAATAGTCCTTCGGGAAGCTCAAAAAGAACTGCCGCAGCAGAAAAATGCCAAACACCGAGGCACCGTAAGGCAAGATTTGAGCCCAATAGGTATCAGTTAAATGAACGACGGCCAGGGTCAGGTAGTTGGGAATGAGTTGAGCTTCATTCGGGATCATCAGAACCAACAAGATGAGCGAAAAGATGAAGGTTCGTCCCCGAAACCGCACAAAACTCAGTGCATATGCCGCGAGAACGGAGGTGGTCAAGGCGAGAACAATCGTGACGCCTGCGATAAGCAGGGTGTTTGCAAAGTACATGGGCCACCGAAACATGCTCCACGCCTTGGCATATACGCTCCATTGCCAATCAAAAGTTAAGTGTGGCGGAAAAGTAAAGATATCTGCTTTTGTATCCAGCGATGTGACCAACGTGAAGTACAGCGGCAACAGGAATGCCAATCCTACCAGCAGTGCAAACACAGCCCGTAAAGCTGGTGATATGTGTGTTTTCATTTTCGTGATCCCACCTAAACTATTGATAATAGACGTAACGCTTCGACGCCCAGCGTTGAATCAGCGTAAAGAGCAAGATGATGATAACGAGGAAGATAGCCATGGCCGATCCGTAAGAAAGGTGATTGTACTTAAACGCTGTCTCGTAGATTAACAGCAGGGTTGTGGTTGTTGCGTATTCGGGCCCGCCTGATCCCCCTGATAAGGCATATATTTGCGAGAAACTCTGCAACGATCCAATTGTCGTAACAATAAGCAGAAAAAAGACTGTGGGTGATATCAAGGGGAATGTGATTTTCCAAAAACGTGTCCACGCCGATGCACCATCAACGATAGCCGCCTCCACCGCGGCACGCGGAAGTGTTCCAAGTGCAGATAACACAATGACGACATCGAACCCTACTCCATGCCAGACGGAGTATATGGCAATGGAGGGCAACGCCATTGTTGGAGACTGCAGCCACTGTGATGTAGGGAGACCGAGCCAATGCAGCACTCCGTTCGCCAGCCCGTAGGTCGGATTAAATATCCACAGCCAACCGATGGCTGTTCCGACCGCAGGAGTGGCATAGGGAAGTAAGATGAGTGTGCGGATAAAATTGTAGTAACGGCTTGAATGGTTAATCAGCAGTGCTACGCAAATTGACAGCACCAAAATCGCCGGGACTTGCATGGCAGCAAACAAGATGCTGTTCAAAATGGACTTTTGAAACACATTCAAGCTAAGCGCATCACGAAAATTGGAAATTCCCGCAAACTGTTGCTGACTACTTCCGAGGTGGTAATGAAAAAACGCAATCACAAAAGCAACCAGTGTCGGCAGATAAATGAAAATCATCAGGAACAGCAGAGCAGGGGCCAAAAAAAGTACGGCATACCGATATTCCCGGTTTCGCAACAATTTGCGAAACCGGGATTTTCTGAAATCTCTCTTGCTTGAGGTTATGACAGAGGTGCTATTCTGCAATCCGCCCATCTTGTTATAACCTCCGATGACCAGACATGTACTTATCGCCGCTTTTGTCCATTCCTTGAAGCGCTTGATTCACGGACAGCTGTCCATTGAGCCCTTTAAGGAAGTAGTTCATCATTGTCGTTTCAGCTTGCGTATAGTTGACAAACCGAGGTTTCATCGTCCACCCCTTAGGGTTCGAGAATGAGGCAGCGTATGGTTTGTTCTTCTGGTAGAAACTCTGCATGTTACTGTCTGTCTGGGGCCCTAATGGAAGGTAGTTGGTGTGTTCATTCCAATAGGTGTTGGTCGAAGGGCTTGACATCCACTTCATAAATGTCCAGGCAGCAGCTTTTTGCGCAGACGTACCTGTATTCATCATTGTCAGAGAACCGCCGTTTATCCAGTTATAGGCTATCGGCGCAGTTCCTTTCGGAGCAGGAGCAGCAAGCATCGGAAATTTCCCGCCCACGGAACCGTAGTCGTACGTCCAGCCCGCAGAGGCATCCGTCAGCAGACCAATCTTGCCAGTACCAAAGTCTTGCTGATACTCATACTTCTTGGTAATAAGAAGGTCGCCGCTTTTGACTAAGCTCCGTAATTGAGATAGAACTTTCTTTCCGGCGGCGCTGTCAAGAGAAAATTTGCTGTGATTGGAATTCGCCCAAATGTTCCCGCCGTAGTCTTTCACCATGGAGAAGAACACAGGCAACATCGGTGTCCACGCCCAGCCGTGAACCTTTCCTCCCAGCTGACTGATTTTCTGTACGTCAGAAAAGTACTGACTCCATGTCTTGGGCGCACCAGAGATGTGGGCTTTCTTAAATAGTGCATCGTTATAGTAGACGACAACAAATGATTTCTTTTCCAGCGGCATGAGGTATTGCTTCTTACCAGGACCCTGCATATCATTCCAAATAACAGGGTAATACCGCTTTTTAATCTCTTGTTGAGATAATCCATTCGATCCGTTGATAAAAGGCTTAAGGTTCACCACAGCGTTGGCAGTCACAAATTTCTGCACCGCAGCAGTCTGAATCTCCGCTACATTGGGAGCCTTGTGGGCCAGATATGCGGGGATGGCTTTGTTAGTAGCATGAATAATGTCGATGGTGACGTGAATGTTCTGGTGCGTTGAATTGAATTTGGAGACTTCTGCGAGGATTGCCTTGTGCAATTTACCAGACGGGTGTCCAGACCAGAATGTAATATTCGTAACGTGATTGGCTGCTCCACTGCCAGTCGCGTTTGATGTATTTGACGACGCAGCGTTCCTGGTTGTGGTACCCGCTGATGCCGCAGCTTGAGTTCCGCATCCAGAGAGAAGAAACAGCACCGTCAGGGTCGTTCCCACTGCTTTTACTTGTAACCTCATTGTCCCATTTTCACCCCTATTCACCGTAGTTCAACTGCTTACAGCGCAAGACTACAGCCAACAGGTAAAGTGGACATTAAATACTACTCAAGGTTTTTTTAATTTCTTATCATGATTTCTATTTACTATAGTTCGCTAATTAAATATAAGGTATGAACTAAATCTCAATACCTGGATATCCGCCGGCGGTCACAGTATCCTGTCATGGGCATGGCGCACGATGACACGTGACGCACAGTGACACGCGACGTGCAAACCACGCATAAATGCGGATAAAAATTCTAGCTTTTAATTTGATTCAAATTTGAATTCGCAGCCGTAAAACCATAAGTAAACGCGCATTCAAACACGCACTATCCCCACAAATGAGAGGAATTCACCGTGAAATTAAACTGGAGTTTACTGCCAAGACGCCGTCGCCCATTCAAGAGCAAGAACAAACGTCCACCTGCACGTTTTCTCAGAACGCGTCTCAGTTTCATATACGGATTTGTTTTTCTTGCTTTTGTTTCGCTGATTATACGTTTAGGTTATTTACAAGTTGTCACCGGACAAAAATACCGCGCCGAGGCACTGACGACCACGCTGCAGCGCATTCCGGTGTTGCCCGCAAGAGGACGTATCTTCGATAGAAATGGAAACCTATTAGCGTACGACAATCCGAATTACAGCGTGTTTCTGACACGAATGAAGCACGTGCATCAGAATCTCAATGAAATGGCGAAAAGACTGGCGCCCGTCTTTCATACGACAGCCAAGAAGATTCTCGCAACCATTAACCAGCAGAAAAACTATGCTACTATCCGCTTGTTTCGAAATGCAAACAATCAACAGCTTGCATATGTGAGTGCACACTCAGGACAACTTCCAGGCATTACCCTGGGGATGAGCTCTGACAGGATGTATCCGTATGGAGACTTGGCTGGACACGCTCTGGGATACGTTGGTCCCATTACCGCTCAGACCAAAAAGTACTACGTCAACAAGATGGGATACTTGTCGAGCCAAAAAGTCGGTGAAAGCGGCATTGAACTACAATACGACAAGTTGCTGCAGGGCAAACCTGGCTACGAAATTATGAAGGTGAATAATCAGGGAACCTCTGTCCAGCACTTAGGTATGGATCCCGCACCGACCCCAGGCAAGAACCTGGAACTCACCATTGACGGTCGAGTGCAAGCTATGACACAGCAAGCCATCATGAATGTCATCAGCCATTCGACACATAAGAACACTATCAAGGATGCAGCGGCTGTCATGTTGAATGTGAAAACAGGCGGTGTGCTCGCACTTGCAAGCTACCCATATTACGACCCAAACTGGTATACGGTACCTGGACAATTGACAAAGCATCTGAAGTATCTCGACACCTCCGGGGCGCAGCAGAATAATGCTATTCAGAATCCGAATTATCCGGGATCGACCGTGAAACCCGCCAATCTTATCACCGGATTGGAATACGGCGCCATTACACCCTCAACTGCATATACAGTGCCTTACAAAATCTACATTGGAAATGCCATGAAGCACGATGATATGCCTCACGGCTTTGTGAATGACGTGAAAGCCATCGCTGTCTCGTCCGACGTCTTCTTTTACAGAGTCGGACTCCGCCTCGGAAAATGGTTTGGCTCTTCGCCAACCAACGGAGGCGCACCTGCTGGCGGCATATCATTGCAAAAGTGGAGAAACACGGACTTTGCCAAGGGCCTTGTCAACCTGTTCTACGGTGAATACAGATTTGGTCTCGGCCAGTTGACTCACATTGACTTGCCTGGCGAACAGCCCGGCAGATTCTACTACATGGACGCTAAGAAACAGTATGCTGCAGTGCCGTTTCCCTTACAGAAAGCACAGCAATCGCTGAAGAAAACCCATCAATTCGTGAACTATAGCACACCCGTCAGCCTGGCACTTTCAGCCATCGGGCAGGAGCAGCAGTTCACGCCAATCGAATTAGCGCAATATGTAGCTACCATTGCAAACAATGGCGTGAAACTGCAGCCGCACCTTCTCAAAAGCGTCTTGGCACCCAGTCTATCAACGTCGCTAAAAAACGATCCAATAGTAAAAAACGTGAAGAAAAAAGTGCAGGCAAAGTTGAACATCAATCCAACCTATCTGCACTTAGCCCAGCAGGGAATGTATGGTGTTTGCAATGTCAGTTACGGCGGACAAAGTACAGCTTACGGTGACTTTCACAACGCACCATATAAAGCAGCTGGAAAAACCGGAACCGCTGACATTTATATGAACGGAGTCCACTTAACCAACTCCGTGTTCATCGCCTATGCTCCCTTCAAAAATCCGCAAATTGCAGTGGCCGTTATGGTCCCAGGCGGCGGTTATGGCGCGCAGTCCGCTGCCATGATTACAAGAAACATGATGGACACCTACTTCAAGGAGCACCACGAGTTCTTTCCCAAGAGCCAGTGGTTATCATCATCCGTACCGACAAATTGGAAAACCCTCTCCGCCTACACCCAAGTAGAGTCGGCGAAATAATCCGACTGCCGGGGGGACCACGGCGGAAGGAAGGGACCACGGCGGAAGAAAGGGAAGGAAGGGAAGAAAGGGAAGGAAGGGAAGGAAGGGAAGACAGGGAAGACAGGGAAGACAGGGAAGACAGGGAAGACAGGGAAGACAGGGAAGACAGGGGAACCGGATGGATGAACGGGCCCCGGCGGCGGATAGGCAGGCGGGGTGCAGGGTCGAGGACCGGGCTGCAAGGCAGGTCGCTGCAAGCCAATTAGTGCCTGAAAAGATCCCTATTGGCTGTCGGGCGATGCGATAGGGATCCCAACGATCACTATCCCGACCGAGCCGAGTACATTAGTGTCATCAAAGGACACTAATGTGGGAAGAGTCAGGTGGCACGTGGGTGATAGGGATCAACGGGATCCCTATTTGAGAGGGCCTGTTGGAATAGTGATCGAATCGATCACTATTATTTGACGCGTGCAGTGATAGGGATCATAAGGATCCCTATCACAACGCGGGATAGGGGAATAGGTCCGATTTTGCCGGAGGATTGCATCGGTTTTCCATGCTATTGACCACCAGACTTAGCCTATTGTACGGATGCCGCTGCAGTTGGAGAGGACAAGGGGAATTTTTCCGCTTATCCTTTTCGACGATCTCGCTGCCATCACCACCGGGGGTGTCTGTAAGGCGGATAGGCAGGCGGGCTACAGGGTCGAGGACCGGGCTGCAAGGCAGGTCGCTGGAAGGCAGGTCGCTGGAAGGCAGGTCGCTGCAAGGCAGGTCGCTGCAAGGCAATTAGTGCCAGAAAAGATCCCTATTGGCTGGCGGGCGATGTAATAGGGATCCCAACGATCACTATTCAGACCTAGCCGAGTACATTAGTGTCATCAAAGGACACTAATGTGGGAAGAGTCAGGTGGGACGTGAGTGATAGGGATCAACGGGATCCCTATTTGAGAGGGCCTGTTGGAATAGTGATCGAATCGATCACTATTATTTGACGCGTGCAGTGATAGGGATCATAAGGCTCCCTATCACAACGCGGGATAGAGGAATAAATCCGATTTTGCTGGAGGATTGCATCGGTTTTCCATGCTATTGACCACCAAACTTAGCCTATTGTACGGATGCCGCTGCAGTTGCAGAGAACAAGGGGAATTTTTCCGCTTATCCTTTTCGCCGATCTCGCTGCAATCACCACCGGGGGTGTCTGTAAGGCGGATAGGCAGGCGGGCTGCAGGGTCGAGGACCGGGCTGCAAGGCAGGTCACTGCAAGGCAATTAGTGCCTGAAAAGATCCCTATTGGCTGGAGGGCGATGTAATAGGGATCCCAACGATCACTATCCCGACCGAGCTGAGTACATTAGTGTCATCAAAGGACACTAATGTGGGAAGAGTCAGGGTGGTACGTGGGTGATAGGGATCAACGGGATCCCTATTTGAGAGGGCCTGCTGGAATAGTGATCGAATCGATCACTATTATTTGACGCGTGCAGTGATAGGGATCATAAGGATCCCTATCACAACGCGGGATAGGGGAATAAATCCAATTTTGCTGGGAGCATGCGCCTGGAGCACCTAACTTGCATCCAACGATTTCCACACGGTACCTCTTTTCAGCGTGCAGAGCCGTTGCAGCTTCCTTTAACGTAGTTTTACCGTTCGATTTTTACAAAATTTTATATTCAACTGTCATTAGGGTACACTTACATTCTTGTATGGTAAATTTTATTTAAAAAATAAAATTATCAACTATATAAAAATCCGAGTTTCTCTCGCGTTTTCTCACTGGAGGTAACAACTGCAACATGAGAGCAGGCTGCTAGTTGTTTTTTAAATCCAATACCTCTTGGATATCCGCGATTTGGTGGTTGTGCCGGTCTATTCGCTTGATGGCATAGTCCATGGACGCCTTCATTTCCGCTGTCATACCAATTAATTGAGTGACCATGTTTTCCGTGCTGCTTTCGCGGGTTTCCATTCGAACTAAGCGCTTATCGATTTTCGCCAGTTCTAAATGTATCGAATCAAATCCGGCCTCCATCCCATCCAAGCGCTGGTTGGTTTGCGCAGCTTGAAGCTTGAGGTCGCTAAATCCTGCCTCCATCCCATCCAAGCGCTGGTTGGTTTGCGCAGCTTGAAGCTTGAGGTCGCTAAATCCTGCCTCCATCCCATCCAAGCGCTGGTTGGTTTGCGCAGTTTCAAGCTTGAGGTCGTTAAATCCGGCCTCCATCCTATCCAAACGCTGGTTGGTTTGCGCAGCTTGAAGCTTGAGGTCGCTAAATCCCGCCTCCATCCCATCCAAACGCTGGTTCGTCTGGGCAAGCTCACCCTTCATGTCGTCAAACAGATCCGCCAAAAATTCCCGCAGCTCTTGGTCCATTTTGGTCTGCTCCTTCCCGCCTCTATTTTATAACAATCCACTGTGGTCGACATATCCAAAAAGAAATTGTTATCAACCGTCGATCACGATGGCATCACCGAATCATCCCACTCTGCCCTGCAGCCCGGTTGCCCAGCGGCCCGGTTGCCCAGCGGTCCGGTTGCCCTGTGGTCGTTTCGTACCCTGGGAGGCAGTGAGTCATCCGTGTCCCGATTATGATTGCGAAGACTTCGCCCCATCGTGCTACAATGTTTAGAAAAGACAGACTGATATCCACTAACACAAACACCGCAGGATGAAACGTATATCGGGGTGTCGATTAGGAGGTTATCAATAGGTGTGGAAAATCGCGATCGGAGAAACAGAAAAATAACAAGCAAGCGGAAAAATCAGTTGCAAGCTGCGGAGCCCCCTAAAAACAACGGGGATCAGCTTCCTGAGAAGGAAATCAAGTTTATTTTGCGAGGATCAGACTATATCATCGGACGTGCGGGCAGGACCATGTTGGCGAAGATTTTGAAGGGATCGCGGGATAAAAAGCTCCTTGCCATCTCCCAGGAACTTGAACTACATAACAATGAGGCGTACGGGAGTCTGTCCCAGTACACTTTGGCACAAATCACAGACAAGATTGACTGGATGATTCGACATGGGTATCTCAAGCTGGAGTATGAATGGAAGATGCCGGTCATTCTGTTCACGGATAAGGGCTGGGAAATCGAGCGAGAAGAGTTGGCAAAGGATTTTCTGGATGAGTGGGATCGGTGGATTGACAACCGCCTTCCTGTGGTGAGTATGAGTTACTTAAAGGACCTCAACCGGGGACTTGTGACACTGTTTTTGGATAAGGTGATGCAGACTAACGACCCAAAGTATTTGCCGCTTTTGCGAAAATGGGAACCAATTGACTATAAGAAAGTTCGAGCTATGATTCGTCGAGTCATTCAACACTTGGAGTCATGTAAGAAGTAGCGGAGCCGCGAAAGTCTGAGGCTGTGAAAGTTTGAGGCTGCAAAAGTCTGAGGCTGTAAAAGTTTGAAGCCGCGAAAGTTTGAGGCTGTGAAAGTTGCGAAAGTCGGAAGTTGCAAGTTGCAAGTTGTAAGTTGGGTAACTCTGGGGTTGTGTCAACCGGGATCGACCGAAACCAACGCAGGCCGGGCCTGCGCCTAAATAGGAGGAGATTCAATGTCTAAATTAAGAGTTGCTGTTATTGGCTGTGGATCGATTGCAAAGCACCGCCATATTCCGGAGTACGCGTCCAATCCAGCTGTACAGCTGGTGGCCTTTTGTGATGTGGTACTGGAACGCGCTCAGCGTTACGCAAAAGAATACGGCGCGGCAGCCTATGGGAGCTATGAGGAGTTGCTGGCCAAAGAGTCTGTTGAAGCGGTGAGCGTCTGTCTGCCCAACTACCTTCACGCACCTGTGTCCATTGCCGCCGCCAACGCTGGAGCCCACGTCCTGTGTGAAAAACCAATGGCCACTTCAGTTGCAGAAGCACAGTCGATGATTCAAGCGGCAAAAGACAACAATGTCTCGTTGATGATTGGCCACAACCAGAGATTGATGCCGCCACACGTAAAAGCGAAAGAAATTCTCCAACAGGGATATTTGGGGAAAGTTGTCTCTTTCAGAACCGCTTTTGGACACCCGGGACCAGAGGGCTGGAGTATCGACGGGAAGGACAGCTGGTTTTTCGACAAGGACAGGGCATTTATCGGCGCAATGGGTGATTTAGGGGTGCACAAGACGGACTTGATTCGGTATCTCCTGAACGAGGAGATTGTCGAAGTGGGGGCTTTTGTCGATACGTTGGTAAAAGAAAACACGAATGTGGATGACAACGCGGTATGCATTGCTCGGACAGCAAGCGGGACAGTCGGTACGTTAGCGGCAAGCTGGTCTTATCAAAAGGAGGACAACAGCACGGTCTTGTACTGTGAGAACGGTGTGATGCGTATTAATGACGATCCCGTTAATCAGGTCATTGCACACCTCTCCAACGGCACTGTAGAAAAATATGAGGTCGGAGCGGCTGCAACAAATGAAAAGCAAACGAACAGCGGTGTCATTGATGCATTCGTCTCGGGTCTACAAGCTCACACGCAGCCGGAGATTCCGGGTGAAGAAGGTCTAAAGTCATTGAACGTGGTTTTGGCTATGATTGAGGCATCAGAAAAGAAGCGGATGGTTGAGGTCAGACTTTGAGATTGAGCCCTTGCGGCTCGCCTTTTACTGGATAGGTGTCTGGATAGGTGTGATAGGTGTCTGGATAGGTGTCTGGATAGGTGTCTGGATAGGTGTCTGGATAGGTGTCTGGATAGGCATTGCCGGCCGTCTGGTACAGGTTTACATCAGTTGTGATAAAATTCTCCATAATGGGAATAGGGCAAGATTCACATATAAAAGATAGATAGACAGACGTATTGGAGATTTTAAAGGTGGACTTGCTGATTCCTGAAGAGAACTTATTGTCTTACGTGTTGGATGCGATGGCGGAGGCTGTGGTCGTTGTAGACCCAAATCTTCGGATTAACTATGTAAACAATGCTGCGAGATGTATTATGGAAAGCTTTGCGAGGACAGCGGGATCGCCGGTGGGTACAGACTTTAATGCTTATTTTGGCTTGTCATCGACAAATGACACTGCCGGTGCCATCGAGGACGTTTTGCAAACCGGGGTGAGGAAAAACGGTGTTCTTAGAAAACTTCCTAATGGAATAACAGTTCGAATGAATGTGGTTCCGCTTATTGAAAATGAAGCGATTCGCGGTGTCCTGCTCACTGCGCAAGACGTCAGTGAGTTAACGGAAATGGAAGAAGAGTTGAATCATGCGTTCAGTTTGACGCTGCCAAACAGCAAGGTCGAACACAAGTTGAAAAATACGGTTGAGTATCAGGATGAGTTCAACCCTGTGACGAAGCAAATCAGGATCACGGGCATTATTCAAGAAGGATTGTATCGACACGTCGTAAACTCCCTCAAGATTTTAGCATCACTCTCTGCACAAGGAATTACGAAAGTGATTGGTATTAACAAGGATGAGTTGGTCCAGGCAATCATCTTCCACGACTTGGGGAAGGTGCAGCCTGACTTGCAGATTGGGGATGTGGTTAATCCGGTAGAAGTGTTCGAAGACAGCAAACTTCACGCATTTCGCGGTGCGGAGTTGGCTCAGCATTACTACCACCAATCAGAAACCATTGTGCAGATCATTCGCTATCACCATCACTACAAGGAAAATGAGCTGCCAGAGACATTTCCGTGGAAGCTCATTCCCATGCTGCGATTGTTTCAATTAATTGACGGTCTGTCTGCAGCCATGACTCGCGGCGGAGTAGAGGTGGATTTCAGGGTTGAAAATTCCACTATCTACGTAACAGAGCGTAATCGGCGGCCGCAGTACAACGGATCGTGGCGTGTAAACATCTACACTGGAGAACGACACCGCTTGGATTAAAAAGGGTTCTTCGCAGTGTTACGGCCTTTGCTAATCCAGACATATTGCATCGCATCACGCAAGTATGCCGGGGCGTACCAGCCGTGAATCCATTTCTGAACAGCGTAGTAGCGTACAGGGTAGTAGACGGGTACCCACGGTGCATCCTGCATAATCTGGTTTGTCACCTTATGAAACAACTGAATGCGCTGCTGACTGTTGGATGTATCTCTGGCCTGTTTCAACCACTTATCAACGTTAGTATTTTTGTACATAGACGAGTTGTTATCAGGTGCCTGTGTGCTTTTAAATAGCATCAGAAAGTCAGACGCATCCGGGTAGTCTTGAACCCAGTTCAGGAAGAACATTTGTGCCTTACCCTTTCTGACAACGCTGAGAAACTTGGACCAGGGCATGGCCTTTAATGTCACATCGATACCAATTGCCTTTAAATCAGATTGAATCGACTTGTCGATTTTCATCTGATGAGGACTGTTCTGGGAATACAGCGTGACATGGAGTTTCGATGCGGTAACGCCTGCCTGCTTCAGCAGTTGTTTTGCTTTCGTCGGCTCATAGTTGTATTGAATGCTTTTTGGCAGATTTGTCTCATAGCCTGGAACGTTGGGCGGCAACGGCTGATTGGCGGTCACAGCTTGTCCGTTCAGAATTTGCACAATCGCCTGCTTGTTGATGGCGTACTCCATCGCTTGTCGTACCGCTTTCTTGTTAAACGGAGCCATCTTATTGTTCAGGCCGACATAATAAACGGCATTTTGAACCACCTTCTGAACACTCTGCTTCAGCTTTGGTGTGTTCTCAAACTTGGGCAGGGCAGAGGACGGAATCTGCTGTTGTTTACCGAGCCATGCTGTTTTTCCTTGTTCGTAATTTGCAGCGTCAACACCGGTATTTTTGTCAATGTTGATGGTGATCTTGTTTAAGTAGGGAAGCTGATTTCCGTACTGGTCTTTCTGCCAATAGTGCGGATTTTTCACCAAGACAACTTGCTTAGAGTTGATACTTTGTAACATAAAAGGACCGTCCCCCATGACTTTGCTCGAGTCGAAGGCTTTGTGGCCGACTTTTTTGAGAAATCCGGGATCGATAGGGGAAAAGAAGGGTTCTGCCAAGCGTTCCAACTCCGTCGGTGTAGGATGAGTCAGCTTGATGACCAACGTGTTTTTGTTCGGTGCCGACAACCCGGAAATCGTTTTTGCCTTTCCGTTGTAGAATGCCTGTTCGCCGACAATATTTGTGATGAGCCACTGTGCATCTGATCCCAGCTTTTTTGTCGCAATCCGCTCCATCTCGTCAATATAGTTTTGGGCCGTGACCGGCTGCCCGTTCCAGAACGTTAAACCGTTACGAAGGTGAAAGGTGTAGGTCTTCTGGTCCTTGGAAATGGTCCAACTCTTCGCATCCATCCCCTTTATTTCGGTGTTATTCGTCCCCTTTTTATACGTAACCAGCTCATCATTTAGCTGCTGAATGACCTCCCAAGACTGCGTGTCATAAGCCAGCGCCGGATCCAAGTGTTTCGGACCCCGAGTTTCATCCAACACAATGCTGCCGCCCTCCACCGGTTTTGACTGTGCTGAACGATTACTCAAATTATCCAGTGGACCGCTAAAATTAGTAATCTTTTTTATGCTGCCATCCTTAACATTACCTTTTTTGTTTGGGGTGATTTCGTGGCCTTTTTTAATTCCAGCAGCGCCAGATATATAGCCCACCAGAACTAAAGTAAGAGCAGAGACAGAAGCCACTATGGGAAGTCCCTTTTTCCAGTGCTTCCAGTACTTCCAGATTGACATCTACTTTCTCCTCCTCATTCAGCAACTTCGAATGTATCTGCAAGTAAATTGTGGATTTTGCATATACCCCCACCCCGAGGACCTTCTATACTGTCGTAAAATGCAAGTTGATTGCATGGCTTTACTGTGGTGATTCGTGGCTGTAAAAGAGCGCAAAGCGTAGAACGTAGAACATAGAGTGCAGAACGTAGAGTGCAGAACGTAGAGTGCAAGGTAACTTCTGTAAGGTAACTTCTGTAAGGTGCAAGTGCAAGGTCTGGCTCCGATTTGTTTAGCCGATTCGATACTTCGAGTAACTTTACTATTTTATGTTGCTTTTCTATCTCCGGTGTCGTCGTTATCTAGATTACTGACTGTCTCTATATCTAAGCTATTACGAGATTGGCTTGAGTATTACTACTCAGGTGAATTGGATGGAGAGGAAAGTGGAGATTGAAGTGAAAACTAGAGTAAGGAGAGAAACCGAGGATGTCCATTGATAGACTCCTAATCCACTTTTTTGATTTTTAAAATCGTAGCCTGACAGCCTGTGCACGGTGGAGCAGTGCATATTCATACGCTACCAATGTGTTACACTTATGTAAGTAGCGGCAAGGGGAATTAAAGAAGGACTTCGCTGTGGATTCAATATTCGTGATGGAGGTGAGGAGATACATCTCCTCCGTTTAGCATAGGTATTCAAGACGGGTTCAGGGTTCTTAGTGGACTCTTCGGCAGAAGTCATGTGTCAGAAGGACGTCGCCGCGACGGACTATTTAATGAAAGCGGTGATCTAGTCTTGAACAGGTGGGTGAAGTATTTACTTTGGATTATCGGAATGTTCATACTCCTCAGATTGGGTGATTATGCCATCCTAAAGGCTCGCATACATGCGGACGCAACGACGCACATTGGATCCATGGTGTGGACTCTTGCGATTGTACCAGTGATTTATGGTGTCTATGTGTCACTGTTGTTTGCTAAACGTCGGCCTGGCGTTAATCTTCCGTTATTCCTGCTAGTTTTTTTACCGTGCATCCTTTTCAACGTGTATGTTCCTGTTAGTACTCAAATGCATCTCATGCTATACCCATGGATGACTCAGGCACTGAGCGTTACAGGCGTAGTGGCGGGGTTGACTCTGATTCTCTCCTTTTTTGGTTAACGATCACGATTTACTTACATAAGACGCCATCATCCCCGCGGCCATTTGTTGCCATCCCGGAACAGGCGTGTTGTGCCAGTTCTTTGTGGGGCGCAATCGCTGTGAGCAAATGACCAAACAGCATAAATATCAAAACGCGGTATATCAGACCACCGTGTTCTTCTGCATTTTTAAGTTGCGGAAACCATACGGCACTGGTAGGTGGTAATAACGCGGAACATCCGCGTTATATTCCTTCGTGGGCTCTCTAACTGTCAGTATCATCCCGGAACAGGCAGGGTTTTCCGGTCAAATTCGCACAAAAGAGACGAGTGGTAGAGAATAAACGGGGAACCCGTTTATTCTTCCTTCTACTTTCTTTGATTGTCGCAGTAGAGGTGCATCGTGGGTAGGATGGTTGGTATGGGTGTCGAGGGTAGCGTGGGTGTCGAGGGTAGCGTGGGTCTCGAGGGTGTCGAGGGTGTCGAGGGTGTCGAGGGTGTCGAGGAAAATAGAGATCCGACAGGAGCTTATTTCCCTCCATACCACCCGGTGACGGCAAATAAGCTCGTCTGAGGACCTTATTTCGCTGATATCCTCTGAAAATGGAGGTTTAACTGCTCTTAAGCCCCTGCGGAGAGCTTATTTCAGTACATAGCTACTGAAAAGGTGGAATAAGCGCTTGCGAAGCGCTTATTTCTATCGCGACCGGGCCTAAGCCGTCTACTTGATTGCTGCGGTGGGGTCCCAAAGGGTGGGGTTCGAGGGTCACGAGGAAAATAGAGATCCCACAGGAGCTTATTTTCCTCCATACCACCCGGTGACGGCAAATAAGCTCGTCTGAGGACCTTATTTCGCTGATATCCTCTGAAAATGGGGGTTTAGCTGTTTTTAAGCCCCTGCGAAGAGCTTATTTCGGTGCATAGCTACTGAAAAGGTGGAATAAGCGCTTGCGAAGAGCTTATTTCTATCGCGGCCGGGCCTAAGCCGTCTACTTGATTGCTGCGGTGGGGTCTGGGGCTTATTCCACTCGCGGCCTGGGTCCACCGGCCGGCCCCCAAGCCGGCCCTCCGCCTCCTCACTCGCGGCCTGGGTCCACCGGCCCGGCCCCCAAGCGCGGCCGGCCCTCCGCCTCCTCACTCGCGGTCCGGGGTCCGCCGGCCCGGCTCCCAATCGCGGCCGGCCCTCCGCCTCCTCACTCGCGGTCCGGGGTCCGCCGGCCCGGCTCCCAATCGCCCCAATCTTCGCCAATCAGCTCGCCCCCCAATCGCCCCAATCCCGCAGTCTGTTAAATCAATTCCAAGTCCAAATTCAGCTCAATCGTTAAATCATCAACAACTCCCGCACGTCTTGTTCGGTCAGAGCACCGAGGCCTTCGTCGTTGGCTTGGACCACCGAATCAATCAAATGGCGCTTCCGATCCTGCAGTTGATAGATTTTCTCCTCAATGGTTCCTTTGGATACCATGCGAATGACCTGTACGTTTCGCTTTTGCCCAATCCGGTGGGCCCGGTCCGCGGCCTGTTGTTCAACAGCTGGATTCCACCATAAGTCGTACAGGATGACCGTATCTGCACCGGTCAAGTTGAGGCCAGTACCGCCTGCCTTCAGCGAGATGAGAAAGACAGGAGCATCCCCTTCATTGAAATCTTGGCAGAGTTGAAGCCGCTGTTTGGATGGCGTTTGTCCGTCCAGATAGAAGTACGGAATACCTCGCTTCGTCAGTTCTTTGCGAAGGATTTCAAGCATAGAGGTGAATTGCGAGAAAATGAGCATCCGCTGTTTCGATGAAATGTATTCATCTACCAGTTCCAACAGCTGTTCCATTTTGCCGGACTTGCCGCGGTAGTTTTCAATGCAAAGGGATGGATGACAGCAGATTTGGCGTAGTCGGGTGAGTCCTGCTAAGATGCGAATCCGCCCTTTTTGGAAACCTTCCTGTTCAAGTCCCTTTAACGTGTCGTTTTGCAACTGTGTCAAGTAAGCCATGTAGTGTTTCTTTTGATCGGTGGTTAATTCTGCAGTATGAACCATTTCAATTTTTTCCGGAAGCTCTTTCAGCACGTCTTGTTTGACACGCCGCAGGAGAAATGGACGCACACGCTTTGTGACTGCCTCGGAATTGAGTTCGGAAAAAGCAGTTTTTCCACCCAGCAGTTCAGGGAATACAGCGTGGAAGATTGACCAGAGATCATCCAGTGAATTTTCCACGGGCGTTCCTGTCAGCGCAAAACGGTGGTTGCTCCGAATTTGGAATACCGCTTGTGCAGTTTGTGTGTGAGGATTTTTAATTGCTTGGGCCTCGTCCAAAATCAGCGTGCTAAATAACATGTCTTTGTAACTTTCGATATCGCGCCAGAGCAGTGGATAGGACGTAATAATCACGTCGTATTGCGAAGCTGAATCGAGTATGCTTTGGCGTTCCGATTTCGTGCCGGACGCAACTACCGCTGTCAGGGAGGGTGTAAATTTTTCGATCTCGTTAAGCCAATTAAAAGTCAAAGACGCCGGGCAGACAATGAGCGCTGGCTGCTTTGATGGCTGTTGCTCGGATGCCCGTTGCTCGGACGCCCGTTGCTTTGACGGCTGTTGTTCGGATGCTTGCTCCCTTTCAGACAATAAATACGAGATGCTTTGCAGTGTCTTACCGAGCCCCATATCATCCGCCAGAATTCCGCCGAATCCGTACTTTGACATGGTCTTCATCCACTGGTACCCAAATATCTGGTACTCGCGCAAAGTGGCATGGATACCTTGAGGCAGCGGTGTTTCAAGGTTATCCGGGTTACGGAGGTTATCGAGCCATCGGCGCAGGGACTTTCCAAGCCTCACGTTCCATCCTGGATGTCCATCACTGAGTTGGTGTTCCATGAGTGAAAGAGCGCGCAGCGCGGGCAACTGCATTTTGCTTTGACTTAATTCTGTAGACTGAATGCCCAGATTTCCAATAATATCTGAGACCTGGCGGAATGAGTCATCTTGTAGAGAGAGAAACGATCCGTTTGCCAAACGATGATATTTCTTACGCTCAATCATGGAGCGGAGGATGTTGAGAATTTCGGTGTCATCGAGATCGCCCATGTCAAAAGATACATCTAACCAGTTTGTCTTCTCATCGAGTTCAACCCGGGCCCTGGGAGTGAAGGACGAGGGCTGCATCCAGGAATCCACAGCACTGGTTGCGTACACTTGAACCAGTTCCCGCAGCGTGGGCATTTGCTCGAATAAAAAGCGGTAGATCTCCTCTTCGCCATCGATGTAGAGGGACTTGCTATCGCTGTCTTGCTGAAACGGACAGTCATCCATCATTTGAAGGATTTGCTCTTCCTTCGTCCAATCCCGGATAAGAATTTGGTGATCCTCTCTACCGCCTGCGTTTGCGAATATGTCTGCGGCTGAATGGCCGGGTGCATGCCCGGTTGCATCAAAAGCTGCATTGCTGGCTGCGTTGGCGGGTCCAGCGCTGGTTGCAGCAAAGGGATTGTTGCCTGAATACTCGTCGTAATAGGGATCAATCACGATATCGCCATACGTAAATTGCAACAGTGCGGATAATTCATCAGCCGTGCCTGTCGCTGTGACGACGGTCTCCTTGTCGAGATACAGTTTTGCTTCCAGAGGGAATTCGATGACACGATTGGAAATGGTTTCATCCACTTGAGTCTCAGCAATATGTTTCACCTGAGGCAAGACTTCATTCATGATGGATTCAAGTGAATCTGTTGAGAATGAAATTTCGTCCATCCGTTCTGCATCCATGATGGACCTTAGGCCTTCAAGCTGTTGAAGTGTGGCAGCATCTAGTTGGTGAACTGCTGTGCTGGATACGACCGAGTTGTAACTAGGGAGAAACAGCAAATCTGTCAGCCCCTCCACTTCCAGTGCATACATGTCCTTCGCTTTTGCAGTTACACTTGCCGTAATTGGAAGGTTGCCGGTCACAACCTGCAGAGGTTTCGTTCTACCGTTATCCATGAGTTGAGTGCTTGACTGGACTAATTTTGGATAGAGGCTGGGCCAGGCAGATGGTGGAATAATAAGTGATCGGTCATCATTCATCGGTGAACGGTATCGAGAGAATGACGAGTAGCCAGCCATCTCCTTAAACATCGCTTCCTGCTCGTGGATGGCTTGTAAATCGTGAATGACAGCGAGATGATTGCGGTCAAATCGGTGTTGAGCAGGGTCATAGGTGAATTTGGGAGTGAAGGTATATAATTCGTCGTTCTTGATGGCTTGAAGAAACTCTCGGATTTTTTTCACCACATAAGTCTGCTTTGGACCGACTTTCATTTCCAGGCACAGATAATCGGATCTTGCGTAGGTTTTGGCAGTTGGTTTACAGATGAATTCCACGCGCAGTGTGGTGAAACGCTCAACTTGTGTCTGAGCGTTGAATGGACTCTCCACCTGTGTCTGTTTGGTGGAGCGAAACAGAGAAAGCAGGTGTTTCGACAGGTCTTTGGGCTTTATGGTCTCATTCGATGCTCTGGCGTTAGGACGACTTGCAAGACCTGGGAACAGGTTGGAGAGGGATCGGCTGTGTTCGTTAAACTCGTTAGACTCACTGCTCCCGCGGTATGCAATGGTTGCCCGGTTGTCACGGTCACTTTCAGGTGATTTGTTTGTACTGTAGGGGTCGGCAGGAAGCTCCTCTGTGAAGGCCGGGGAAGATATGGCCGGGAGCTTTTTTGCCTCGACAGCCAGAAGAACTGCTGCAATGTGCTTGCAGGCAGAATCGTACTCGCTGTACGCAGGACAATTGCAATATCCGTCAATGTAATCTTCTGCGATTTGGACTGCGACGCTGTATTTGCTCTTCCCTCGAACTTCAGCTATCCACTCGTAGCAGTCGTCAACGCTACCGTCCGTAATCATCATCAGGGAGGTAACGCGCCCCTCCTCAAAGTATCTGTTGCCTCTTGTATAATATGTCGAGCCGCACAACTGCTTAATGTCCGACTTTGTGAGTAAAGGTGTCATCTTCATGGAATGGATGGGCCTCCTCTTACCTCTTACATCACGTGGTGCTACTGTGAACATACCTGATGAGGAGTGGAGGCGTCCAGTTCCATCCATAAAATGGACGGGAGTATCGGCGTTTCGATTCGTGGAGGAAGCATAGTCTAGCGTCGAATAGCCCTTCCAATCTCCTCGGCGGCTGTTTGGACCAGTTCCGAAAACCTGCGTATGTCGTCATTGTCATGCCGAAACACGGGTGCCAGGATGGAGATTCCGCCGAGAAGTAGATTCGCTCCGCCAAGAATGGGAGCGGCAACAGCGAAGGCCCCTTCGTCAAGCTCCTCTTCGCTGTAGGCAAAGCCTTGATCACGGATGCTCTTCAACTCGGCCGCCAGTCCGTCTTCTTCATCCTTTGGCAGTTTCAGTCTTTCAATATAGTTCTCGCTGTTCTCGGGCTGCATAAAAGCCAACAGTACCTTCCGTGTTGCACCGCGGTGCAGCGGCCGGATGCTGCCTACTGTCGTAGTCAGTTTAATCTGACTTGGACTGTCCAGGGAGGAGATGCAGATGCCGTTGTGGGAAGCGGGATCGATCACTGTCAGACTGATGGTTTCCCGCGTATCCTTGGCCAACTGCTGCATCCACGGCCTGGACGCCTGATTGAGCTCCAACTGAGGATTGGCCGACAATCCCAGCGTAAAAGCTGTCAGCCCCAGGCGGTATTTGCGCGTGGCAGGATTCTGGTAGAGGTAGCCGTACTCCACCAGCGTGGCCGTTAGGCGCGAAACCACAGTTGGCGGAAGCGAAAGCTGAGTGGACAGGTCCTTGATGCCCAGTTCGATGTCCTTGCCTGGCGCCGAATCTAGTCCTGAATTTGAGTCCAGCCCAGTCGCTCCGTCTCGGCTGTCGCCCTCTGACCCGGGTGTCCTTTGCGCTTGAAAGCAGTTGAGCACCATCAGGCCTCTTGCCAGCGTCTGGGATACCCTGGTTTTGCTATTGAGGTTCGTCGAGCTGCTTGTCTTCTCTCCGCTAATTTTCCTCGAACTCCCTTCTAACTGAGGGTTTTGTGAATCCCGACGTCCGGTCCGCCCGCTCCCTGGCCGCCCGACTCACTCCGCCTTGGCCGCCGCCCCGGGCTCCGCCAGCCCCGTCGCTGCCGGTCCAACTCCACTCGCCGACTTATCCCTCCGGCGTCCAGCCTGGCAGCATCTTGTTCAACGTCTTGTCTTCCCGGTATCCTAACACATACTCGGCCTGCATAATGGTGTGGATTTCCCGTGTTCCTTCGTATATAACCAATGCTTTGGAGTTGCGCAGGAAGCGCTCAACCGGGTACTCGTTGGAGTAGCCGTAGGCGCCGTGAATCTGGACGGCATCTGACGCGCTTTCCCAAGCGACGTCGCAGGCGGTCCATTTGGCCAAGGAGGTCTCACGGGTGTTGCGGACGCCCTGGTTCTTCAGCCAGCCAGCGCGGTATACCAAGAGTTCGGAGGTTTGGAGGCCTTGTTCCATCTTCGCAATCATCTGCTGCACCAACTGATGTTTCCCGATTTCCACGCCGAACGTTTTCCGCTCATGCGCGTACTTGGTCGAGGCATCAAGGCACGATCTCGTTAATCCAACGGCCCCTGCAGCCACGGTGAAACGGCCGTTATCAAGGGCTGACATGGCAATTTTGAAGCCTTCGCCTTCTTCGCCAACGCGGTTCTCCACGGGTACGCGGACATTCTCCAGAATCACTTCGCCCGTGTCGCCGCCGTGAATGCCCAACTTTCCCTTCATTGAGCGGGTGGTGACGCCAGGCCATTTGCGTTCCACGATGAAGGCGGTGATGCCCTTGTGTTTGGCTTCTGGGTTCACCGTGGCGAAGACCAGGATGTTGTCTGCGTAGTTGGCCATCGAGATCCACAGCTTCGATCCGTTCAACACATAGCTGTCCCCGTCCCGCACTGCTTTGGTCCGAATCGACCCAGCATCTGACCCCGCGTCCGCCTCGGTCAATGCAAAAGCTCCCAGTTCTTTGCCCTGTGCCTGCGGTACCAAATAGCGCTGCTTTTGCGCTTCCGTGCCCCATTGCAGCAAGGTCATGCTGTTCAAACCGGTGTGCACCGAGACTGCCGTGCGGTAGGCCGTATCGCCGTATTCCAGTTCGCTGCAGACAATGGCCAGTGCATTGTAGTCCATGCCGGCACCGCCGTACTCTTCCGGGATGCAGACACCCATCAGACCTAAATCGGCCAGCTTATGGATGACGGACATCTCCAAATGGTGCTGTTCGTCCCACTCTTGGATATAAGGGATGATTTCGTTTTTCGAGAATTTGCGAACCATGGACTGCAGTTCACGCTGTTCCGGGCTTAATGAAAAATCTAACATGACTTTAACACTCCTTCTTTTATCAACTGTTGAATTTGATTGTCCGAATAGCCTAGTTCCTCCGCAATTTCGTTTGTATGTTCACCATGCCGCGGCGGCACCCGCCTGTACTCGATTGGCGATTCGGACAGTTTGAGCGGACTGGCTACGAGGCTCAGGTCGCCAAGCAGCCCTCATGTTAAGTTTTTTACTTCCTATAGTAGGATCATGTTTCCTATAAATGCAATTTTATTATAATCAACTGAAAATTCCAAGTTTATTTGCGAGCATACAACTAGGGTTGGGGGTAGGGAAGACTTAGCGGGGACATGAAGGCGACTTGACCGGGGACTTGGGCCGGCGGGGGTTGGGATGGGGTAGCCGGCGGTGAGAATGTGCGGGGCTGCGGAAGCCGGGCGAGGTGGCCCCGGCCGGAATAAGGATCGCAAACGACACTATTCAGGGTCCCTCTGAGCGATAGTGATCGCAAGGCTCCCTATGGTTCGGGTGCTAAAAAGTTAAGGTCACAAATGATCACTATTGGATCGGCACCCACGAGGAGGCCCGGTGATAGGGCGCAACGGGATCACTAAATCTCGGATGGGCATGGCGATAATGATCCCTGCGATCACTATTGTAGGGCGGCACCGGGAATAGGGCGCGATGGGATCACTAAGTTGCGGCGGCGCGGGCGACGGGGGCCCGGTTGGGTCGGCGGGCGTGGGGGTTGGGATGAGGCAGCGGAATAGCGATCCCACAGGAGCTTATCCGGCGAGATTTGCGGTGATTTAGCAGAATAAGCCTCTCTGAAGAGTCTATTTGTGCGATATCCTCCGGATATCGTGTTATTTGAGGTGATAACGATCCGTGAAGGGCTTATTTGGTATCGATTCAGTAAAAACATCGAATAAGCACTTGGCAGGCTCTTATTTCACGTACGTAGGCGT
Source organism: Alicyclobacillus sp. SO9 (assembly GCF_016406125.1). Classification (NCBI taxonomy): domain Bacteria; kingdom Bacillati; phylum Bacillota; class Bacilli; order Caryophanales; family Alicyclobacillaceae; genus Alicyclobacillus; species Alicyclobacillus sp. SO9. The sequence continues at coordinate 280,549 of NZ_CP066339.1, forward strand.
TGCGTTCATGCGTATAGGCGTTCGCGGTTGCGCGGGTGCATAGGTGTGCGGGTGCACGGTTCAAATCGGTTCAAATCGGTTCAAATCGGTTCAAATCGGGCGGGTCAAACCCGGCCGGTCCACAGACAACTAGTGAACACTCGGCGGCTGACTGACAAGAAGAGGGGAGGGTAACGATCGTAGCAACCCTGTTGTGGCTGAGTTGGATTAAAGTCGGTAACGGACAGCATTCTTGACACATAGCTCTAGTATTGCCTTCTATAGAAAAGCAAATAGAAAAATTGAATCAGATTAACTGCAACGACAAGGAAGACAACAGAGTTTTGAAATTGTAAATAGCTTAAATGGAGATACTGGTTAGCGAAGTACAAGAGAGCCCAGCCGCCAAGGAGGAATGGGAAAGCACTAGAGCGTGATTTGTAGAGAATCATCTTGCCTCGCTCGTCACGTCCTTCGTTGGCCGATAAGCGGCGAGAGTATAAAAATGATGCGAGATATAAAATTACTGCAGAGACTGCAAGCCATTTCATCATCTATACATCCTCCTCGTACTGAAAAACGTCATTTATATCTTTACTAAATAATTGGGCGATTTGGAAAGCAAGTATAAGAGACGGACTGTATCTATTAGCTTCCATGGATATAACAGTCTGTCGGCTTATACCGAGCAGTTCTGCTACTTTCTTTTGAGACCATCTTCTTTCAGCTCGCAACACCGCTAGTCGATTTGTTAGTTTGCCTTTTCGATCCATTACCATCGCCTCAGATTCACAGTAACATTTTTCTTACATAATGTCAAAAATAAATTACATATGAATGTTGGATACAAAAACCTATAGGCATATAGACAGACAGTAATTAGTCGATTTTGAAAGTCTTTTTATTCCATCAATATGCTGTCAAGACACCACTTCCCTTGAACTCTTAGGAAAATACCTTGAAATAGAGGGATTGGATTCTATAATCCGTAAAATAAAACAGGAGTTCGTGTGGCTGTGTCTCCTCGTTTCACAAAGCGTAAATGTTACCATCGTAGAAGAAGGAGATGCTTGCTGTAACCACAGCAACAGAACTAAAAGTAAGTCCGGAATCAGTTTAATCTAATCTTGTTTGATCCCAATCCAAATTAAATCACATCCAACCCGGTCCAGCTAAATCAAATCGCACATTCAGGTTCGTGTCTACTAAAACTAAGTTCATTTTGCGTTTTGGAGAGAACCAAACGGCCTCTTTTTCGATCCTAAAGAATGAAAGGATGAAAGGGTAAAAGAGGAGAGAGTGGTGAATGGCATGAAACACATGCAAGACATGAATCACATGAAAGACGTGCAAAACGTGACGGTACCGCAGTTAGTCAAAGCTTGCCGTAACGGGAAAACTGAGGCTTGGACTAGTTTGGTTCAGTTGATTCGTCCGAGGGCAGTTCATTGGGCGCATCAGTTTCTTAGGGATGGGGACAGTGCAGAAGATGTCGTACAGGATAGCCTGCTTCTTGCTGCTCGTCACATGAAGGAACTACGAAGCATTGAGGCCTTTGAGAGTTGGTTCTTTCAAATAGTAAAAACGCAAGCCTTTCGTTTCTTGAAGAGAGACCGGAAGCATCACACAGAAGTGATGAGTGAAATCAGAGATGACTCGAACCTTGAGTCCACTGAGTTGTTGAAAATGGATTTTGAACGGGCTTTTGCTCAATTGTCCCAAGAGTTGCAAGAGGTATTTCTGCTGACCCAAATCCACCAGTGGACAGTCAGGGAAGCAGCAGAATTCTTGAGTATTCCTTTGGGAACTGTTAAGTCGAGATTGTCTAGGGCACGGAAACAGTTACAAGCATTTTTTTATAGCGAGGAGGAAAATTACGAAGCGAACGTAAAGCATGACGGCGTGTCCCGGGATGAACTATTTGGAAGCCTCCTAAAGAGTCTCCGAGACAAAACAGACGTCCCTCGCCAATTGGTGAAGGATACTCTGGCAGCGACGTGGGCGACACTCAACAACATGAAGTTTGAATTGGTTCGAAATTGGGTCATTGATGAGGCAGGTGCAGAGGAGAGACATCAGGTTGTTCAATACACTTGGATGGCACCGGATTGGTTGCGTATGGACACTGAAAATGCGGACATGGGGAGAGTCAGTACGGTCATCCATGGTCGACGGATGCGAACTTGGTTCGAGTCTTCCAATGCAGTTCACCAAATGCAGTTCCCCAATACCATGGACCCGGAATTCATTTTAGTGTATCTGTGGAGAGAACTTCTCTCACGCCCCAATCTCGTTGTTCTATCCACCAACGAAGCCGAACCATGGCACCTTTGGTGTCCGGGACTGTCAGAAACCAGCCATGATGAAACTGGTGTTCATTTCTGGATAGATCCTTCCAATGGTCTCCCCACCGGCATCGAATACTGGTCAGAACGAGGATGTGTGTTTCGAGAAGAGATAAATCGTGTTGAGTGCAATGGTCATGTCACCAGACGTATGTTTGACTTACCATCGGATACACGAAAGCTAAAAATACCCTCGTTCAATGAACTTCTAGGCGGGATCGGAACTAAAGTAGCTTTGGCAGATGCGGTAAAGGCATGTCCGTTCTGTTTAATGGGGTTGGATATGAACGAGATTAGGAAACTTGGAATACAGGAATCGATTGAGGTTCGGAGTTACTACAAGGGCAGTGAATGGTCGGTCAGGTACGGTCCTCCGACTCCTTCGCGAGAGATACTACGAGGTGCGCCAGTTGTCACGTTATGGCAGGCTGAACAAGCAACCGACGACGTTCTTCGTCACTGGGGTTGGGATAAACCCAGTGACCCGCAGCCTGAGTTGGGAGTTGTGGCGAAGAGTCGAAGCAATGTTACGTCCAAACTTGTTTTATCGGACCTTTATTGGGAACAGAATGGTCATCCGTATATGATGACGGCTTCGGCATTGACTGTTGAAGAGTTAGTTGCACTGACCAGCCGTGTCGAGGAACTGTCAATCAACTCTTTGTGAAAGGCTGCAACACCGAGGAATTAGAGGCCAACAAGAAGGCTAGCTCTAGCTGGCCTCTAACTGGCCTCTAACTGGCCTCTAGCACTATGCAGACATAGGTGTGTGTCCGGCCTTGGGTACTAGAGTGTGGATCATTATCTACCGTGGTACACTGTGGACAAAGACAATGACAAAGAAATGGCAGAAGGCTTCCTAACAAAAAGGCACTGTGCGAATCGTACAATTGTGACGGATTTACGGCATGAGAGGAGGATTTTCAAAGTGAAGATTGGAGAGTTGAGGGCGAAACTAAAGTCCATGGACAAGTCCGAGTTAGCGGAGTTGGTGGTTCAGATATATAAAGAGATCCCCAGAAGAGTCATTGAGGAGAAATTGATTGACGATTTGATTGAAGACCGCGAACTATTTTTGGAAACAAGACGCGGTGAGCGAGAGGCTGATAGGGAATACAAGCAAGCCATGAAAGAGGAGAACGTCACGCACATTGCTGCGATGCAAAAGTGGAAGTCTTTTCCGGAGTACGCCCGTAATTTGATTTTGAACAACGTATGGTGTACCCGCTGCTTGGACGTTCGGGGTCTGACACGTTACACTGTTGAACCGTCAGGACCGGATATTGTCCTGCGAGGGAATTGCCCTGTATGCAATCACGAAGTGGCTCGCACTGTCGAGATTGAGTAGCTGTGTTCTATCTAAGGCAGCTTGCCAGAGACACGAAGGGCTACACGGATGGTTTCAAGGACCGAGCAAATATCGCGGGCGGCAAAATTAGAGACTCTTCCGTGACTTGTCTTCAATGGATTTGGCTCATCATGCTGGTGGAAATATAGCCATCGATGATGTCGGCGAACTCATTCCACGTAATCCCAGTCGGTGGGGACGAGGAGCGGATTTGGTATATGCTTCTCCACATAGTCGCTGTATCTGCTCATAACTCCTTGAGCCTCTCCCGATAGAACCTCCATCGAGAAAGGTCACTTTCTTGGTCTGACGTTGGAGCTTCAAAATTGAACGCCTCTTCAAAGTCTTTTCCACCATATTTTTGCTTAAGACTTTTAATCTCCTCTATTAACATTGCCTTTTCGTCATCGTCTGCGAACGATTCATTCTCTTGGTGCCTGTATCGATTAATAATATGTCCAAGAGGTTCAACCCGCCCATCTCGATGTCTAAAAGGTGTGATGTGAGGTATCCGTGCATGTTTATTACGGGCTCGATGATAGCCGACGAATCTGCCTTCGTCAATCCAGTTATTAATGGCAGTTACGGAAACTCCGAATACACTAGCTAGGTATGTTGTTTTAAACGTACCGCCCGCCGACTCTTCTATATCGGGTTCATCATTTAGGTCCACATAGTCGATTAGCTTCTCGGCTGCAACAGCTACCTCAGATTGTGCATCGCTTGCATGAGTAATAATGGCATAATCACGCAGTAACTCGACTAAGTTCTTCAACGAGCGAACATCAAGTGTAAGAGTTTCATGGTCCTCTTTTTGAGCAATAGTTCTAATTAATTCCCTTGCTTCCGCACGGACCTTTACGGTGGTCATTAGCTTTGAACCTCCAACCATGGTCTTATTCACCTCCTATTTTACGAAACTGCAAGTAAAATTGCAACCAAACTGAAAGTTAAACTACAAGTATTTTATGCCTCTATCTTGTCCTATATGACACTGACGTATACCCTAGTCCAGTCCATAGTTGGCTTCGTCAGGTTGCAACCGTATTAAAGGGCTCATTCCTTTGAAGCGGGGAGCACGGCTTGGCAAGTTCGGTTGTCATACAGGTAAGTGGATTGCCTAATGGGGGAGCAGCCAGGATGGGTCGGCCGGAATAAGGATCGCAAACGACACTATCCAGGGTTCCTCTGAAGGATAGTGCTCGCAAAGATCCCTATGGTTCGGGTGCTAAAAAGTTAAGGTCACAAATGATCACTAGTGGTACCGGCACCCACGAGGGGGCCCGGTGATAGGGCGCAACGGGATCACTAAATCTCGGATGGGTGTTGTGATAGTGATCCCTGCGATCACTATTGTAGGGCGGCACCGGGAATAGGGCGCGATGGGATCACTAAATTGCGGCGGCGCGGGAGACGGGGGCCTGGTTGGGTCGGCGGGCCTGGGATGAACGGGATGTGGCAGCGGAATAGCGATCCCACAGGAGCTTATCCGGCGAGATTTGCGGTGATTTAGCAGAATAAGCCTCTCTGAGGAGTCTATTTGTGCGATATCCTCCGGATATCGTGTTATTTGAGGTGATAACGGTCCGTGAAGAGCTTATTTGGTATCGATTCAGTAAAAACATCAAATAAGCACTTGGCAGGCTCTTATTTCACGGGCGTAGGCATTCACGTACGTAGGCGTTGCGTTCATGCGTACAGGTGTTGACGGGTGCGCGGGCACATAGGTGTGCGGGTGCACGGTTCAAATCGGTTCAAATCGGTTCAAATCGGGCGGGTCAAACCCGGCCGGTCCATTTTCACGATTTGTAGCATTAATTCTACCATAAATTGTATTGTGCTCGGTTCTGGGCGTCCAGGACGCAGAGTGCGGACTCGTTCATACGTGTGTTTCACTCCTTCAAATTGATATACAATAAGTGGGGAAATAGCCTATCGCATGTAGGAAGATTTCGGGAGGCAGTCAATATCTATGGACAGGCTTATGAGATGTCGCTGGGCTGATGACAACCATAAAATCGTTCACGTAACAGAGACGATTTACGGAGTTGGAACTATCACTGCTACAGTTAATTTGCATAACAAAGCGGTAACCATCGTTGACAGAGAGTTTGTCCATCCCTCAAACAAGGTGGTTCCTGAAGTTTCTGACCGAAATCGAATCCTTCAGGTTGCACAATCCTGGGAAAGACGACAAAACTCATTCTACCCAAAAGATGTAAGGTGGCACGAGGATAGTATGAAGTTTGAAACCTACCGTGAGTCATGGGAGTGGGCTTCCTCAGTCGTGTCCGGCAAAATTGGGCATACTTACGATGGATATCGGACTGAGGATGAGAAAATTGCTAGCTCGTTAGTCTATGAACTTACTCGACGAAATACTTTTCAGGGACCTACGTTCCACGTGTTTGCCCACAACGAATACGATGAGGCAGAGCAGGAACATTGGTACATGGTTTGGGTAGAACGTATATGAAAACGTTTAGGTTGCGGTGTCAGGAGAATGTGGCTTGACTGATACAGTATCTAAGACAAGCGGTCTTGCTCACAAGCGGCTGCAAAAGGCCGTTGCTTAAGAGCGTATTGAGGGGGTACATATGCGGAAATTTTGGAATACACCCATTGGACGGATGATGATAGCATACTTAATCAATTCACTGGTTGTTACTACCTTAGCATTTCTAATGTATCAGTACACTGACAGGATTTTGCTGTTTCACACTAACCTTTGGCTGTTTGGTAACTTACTCCTATTTTTGAGACAAATCCCGCAGTATTTGGTTTACGCCGTTGAGACCGCAATCGTCTATTTCATGGTCGCCCGACCATTCCATTTGCGTCCTTTATTCGAAAAAGCCGATGGAGCGAGACATGCCACAGTTGTACTGCTCTGCATCTTGCTTGTCTTTGCTGCCCTATTCCGATTTCAAGCTGTGTTCACGGTGCGCAACGGTATAGAAATGCTGACATTCATGATTGTAGGTTTGTCTGAGGAATGGGTTTTTCGAGGAGTGATGACACGGGTACTTAAACATCGTGTTGGTATGATATGGGCTGTGCTCATAGCCTCCACCTTGTTTGCTCTGTCTCACTGGGCAGTGATTGGATTTGCTGACGGGAAAGCGCCGTTGACAGCTTATCACTTTATCGCACTAGGCACTGATTTCTCATTTGGAGTTCTGTTGAGCATCATTGTCTGGCGCAGCCGCTCAATTCTGTGGGGTGCCTTCGTGCACTGTGTGATTGACTGGAAGCCATCGTTGCGGCACTGGATGTTCGCTTTACACTCACCGTGGTTCGGGGCGGACTTCATCCAAATGCTTTTGATAGGACTCATCGGAGCTGAGCTTATACGGTTTTATGGCAACCGTAAGACTGCCAACGTGAATCGTGCAGAAACAGCTTGAAGGATACGAGTCGATGTCCTCTCATGCTACAATGTCGACAAGAGACATGGACACATATTCACATGACAGAAAGGGTTAGAAGCCGCCAATGACGAGCCGCGATGTAACCAAAACGATCAACTCAAAAGCGTCGCAACCGGATCAGCCTCAAACTATACAGATAAACCCACGGCTGGCAGCGGCACTTGGCGCAGTATCTGAATTTCCGCCGGGGTCAGTCCCTGAAACAGGACATGAAACAGGATATCAAACAAACCTTGGCATAGCTCTGGAAACTGACAGGCATGGCGCCAGCACTGGCCGCGCTGTCGGCAAGGGTGATGGGAGTGGTGGGAGCGGTGATAGCGGCAGTACTGACTCCGGCGGTATGGGCCGCATGAACGACGTGATCGACGGGGGATACGTGCCTGTTGCTAAACTCCCTAGTGTCTATGCAGAGGTCATCCAGCGTAGACAGCATCAGATTCAGCGAGAATACCCGGAGAACAAACATCGGGTGGAATGCCGCAGGTGTGGTCATCGCGATTGGTACGACATTGGTTTCATTATGATTGATCCGCAAACAGCCAGTCAGAAGAAGGAAATAGAATTCGATGATGTTCATCAATCAGACGAGCTTCAAGGGGAATCTACGCGAAGTGAGTTTGAGAGGAATCTGTATGATGGTATTCAATTCACGGGGTATTTTCGCTGCACACACTGCAACTCCGGAAACGATTGGGCAGTGGGTAAAGATTTCATTCTATACCTGACTACCGCTGTGATGAAAGAATATGCGGCAATTCAAGCGGGACAAGCAAGTGAGACATTGATGGCCCGGCTTGGAACCTTTCACTCCTCTGATGGTTACAAACCAAAGTCAGCGATGGACTCAGAAGATCACTTATTGGATGTGATTGAACAAAAGCCTGGCGATGCCTATCTATGGAATCGCTTGGGAAACATATATAAACGCGGAGGTACACCTGTGCTTGCGGCTGTCGCTTTCGAACAATCTCTTCGCTATGACAGTGGACAGGTAGAGTCCCATTTATCACTGGCCAACATCCTCTATCAGATAGGCGAGTTTGAAGCCTGCATCCGACATTCCCATTTGGCACTGGTTCACGCTAGGTTCTACAAGAGTCTGGATCCAGCGGAACTCCATGGTGCAACCTGTGTCATACTGCGGAATCTTCTTGATATATCAATGATGATGGGCAATCTGAATTTGTTTGTCCCCCCTCACCATCTCATCGATGAGGCCTATTCCCAGCATGGGCAGCCCGCGCTGGCGCCAGGGTCAGATGTAAAACAGGTCCCAGATGTGCGTGAATTTGACTTGCAATTGGACAACCCTGGCAGCTTTTCCGAGCTTGCAGACTTGTACATGGGTTCGAAACGTAAATCGAGATTGTCGGCAGCGTCCAAGCATCATAAACACAAGAACAAGAACAAAAAGAAGAGGAAACAAAAGCGATGAACAAAAATACCCCATCCCGTCAGCTTGAAGTCCTTCTCCATGGTCTAGGGCGATGGGTTGAACCACATATTATCCAGCGCGGTCGCGACTACTACGAACTTGGCAACGTGGAGCGGCTTGAGGTGCGCTCAGACTTCATTGAAGCTGTGGTTCGAGGCAGCACCGATCACTACCAGACGTCGATTCATATTGCGAACTTTCCATCCAGTGAGTGTAATTGCCCCTACGAGGACTACTGCAAGCATATGGTTGCTGTTGTCTATGCGGCGGCTGCACAAGAAAATGCTGCCCAAATAGAGGGAGACAATCCTGTACAAGCCTCAGAAGGCAGGGTTATGGCTCTGTTGTCAACGCTTCCTCACGACAGCCTGATGGAAGTCATTGATTTGGCCTTGCAGGATAATCCTGAGTTTGCCCAGCACATCTCCCTGTGGTTTGGTCGCTGGCAGACTCGGCAGGGCATCAAGCGTGTGCTGGTCGGGATGGATACGCTGCAAGCCATCAGCTATTTTGACAAGCGTGTGCCTGCTGTTGTGAGGGACGCGGAGCAGACGTTCAAGTCGTCGATGTGGGATGAGGATGAACCGCTAGATCAATATGATGATTGGGCCGATCCGGTTTATTCATCCCCCGTTTGGCATTGCAAAGGGGGGATTGCCCATATCCGCAACTGGTGTGACACATTGTTGGCAGCCCTGACACCTGAGACCGCCGTTGCAGTCGTAATCGGTGTTGCTCTGACTCTGTCTCGGGTGGCATCCTGGCCCCGGTTCTACCCTGAGGCTGTGCAGCAAGAACTGCTCGAAGCACCGCGATCATGTTCCCGAGCCCTCGACCAAGCACTGCGGACACTGCGAGATGCAATGGTCCAAGACCAGCAGGTCCGCTCTTACTACAATATGTTTACGGATTGGATAGCAGATAGTTGTAAGGACATGGTGTATTTAGTTGACTGGACTGAAGTGCTGTCTTCCTGCCTCTTTGATGCCTCACACCTGATGCAGTTTTACCACAGGTTGGTGGGCCGCCATCCAGCGTTTCTTCTCAGCGCAGAGCTGACTGAGAATATGGAGAATATGGAGAAGGGGGAGGGTGGATTGGGCACAGAGCAGCTTGGCACAGATGACATGGAGACAAGCAGTCCTATCTCCCATAACTCCCGCAAGAAATACACTGGTTATGGACTCTACCTTGCAGATTGGTGGTGTCGTCTCTGTTTACAGCACGGGCTTTCGGCAGAAGCCGAAAAAGCTGTACAGGCCACTTCCACAGAAACGGGTCCGGCCGTCGATGTGGTGACTCTACAAAACCTTGGCAAATACTTTGCACGTCATGATGATGCTCACAAAGCAGCCTATTATACAGGACTAGCCATTCGGGTCAATCCCAAAGCGACAGTGCAGGATTATGAGTGGGCCGCAGACATGTACAAAACCCTTGAGATGATTCCAGAGTCGATTCAAGCCAGAAAACAGGCCTTCCTTACTTGGCCCACGTGGCAGCGCTTTGAACAGTGGCAGCGTGAGGAACCGTCCGTCGAAGAACGCCAAGCGACTGTAAAAGAGTGGGTGACGAACGCCCTTGCCAGCAAAACTCCATTAGGACTTCGCTGTCGTATGCTGTGGACCGTTGGACTGGTTGAAGAGGCTTGGGACCTGCTGAACAAGAAAACAATTGCACCGTACTTGGCAGACGCAGACCTGGTGCAGTTCTTAAGGGAGTCTGAGGGGCACAATCTGGCACAATCGGTGAACATCTATTTAAAGTTGGCTGTGAGTTGCATTGACGAACGCCGCCGATCCGCTTACCGCGAAGCCACAACCTGGCTTCTCGCCATCCGCGACGCATGGATGAGGGTCAATCAGTTGGATGCCTGGCAGCACCTGATTGCAGAATTGAAACTGGAGTACCGGCGTTTGCCCGCATTGCAGAGCGAGTTAAACCAGGCGGGACTCGTGTAATGTGACATGGATAATGCAGAAGCATGTTGGCCCGATTGAAATGGTCTTATCTGGTTGCTCGAATCTCCGACACTAATTTTAGAAAGGTCTCAAATACATCATTCTGGGGTTTTTTTGATTCTGATTCTAGATATTCGGCGTCGATATCGTCAAAGTAACTTTCAAGCAAGTATTTAGCCCACTCCATATCAGACGTAGATTTCCAGTAGACTCCAGCACGAAGTCTATCAAGAATCAAGTCTTCTATGCCAATAACATAAACTATGGCACCATCTACATCTAGTTCTGTAACTCTGTTTTCTGAGCCGAAAAGGCTGTCGTCAGGAATCTCAATCGGAAGTTCAAGTTCACTGTGATACCAGTGCGAGTGTCCTGGTGTCTTGGGTTCGAAACCAGTCGCCACCAGAATTTCTCCTGCCAAGTTGAAGCCGGAAAGAACCAAGTCTACATCCTTCGTTGTATAGCTTCCGAATGTGTAAATTTCAACAGCTTGCCCTCCAACTAAAATTGGACGAATCCCAAATGCTTCAAAGAGTTGCGTGATGATTGCGATAGCTTTTAGTGTTCGTTTGAGCCCTTCCGGTTCAGTCACAAGCTGAAGGAGTTTGCGCTTCGCTTCCTCAATAAGCAGCTTATTTGATTCGAATTTTGAGTTTTTGTCCAACCTTCACCAACTCCCCGGACTCTTTCGCTTTGCGCACCCTGTCTGAGATAATTTTACCTAGCAGGCGGCTCTCCGCAGCCGATCTTGGTTTTCTACGCACAGATAATTCCCGATTGAACCGCTCTGCCAGCACCAACTGGGAGGCAGCGCGAGCTTTTAATTGTTCATAGGTCATCTTGCGCACTGTAGAACCTTCTTCCGAGTTGAAGTTCCATTTATCATACCACGTTTACATGCTCAAATCCTGTCGCATGGTGGCAGCCGATGCTTTAATACTGCAGTTTCCCCTTTGGTGGTTCGGCATGCCCGCCATACTTAAAGGTTGGATCGATCGCGTTTTCGCCTATGGGCTGGCATACGGGTACAGAGGAGAAGGCAATCGCTACAGGTACGGGGATGGAGGATTAAGTGGGAAGAGGGCAATTCTGTCAGTGACCGTTGGTGATCGCATCACTGCAGACAGGATAGCGGCTGCTAAGGAGGCTTGGCGGATACGTCTCAAGGGACTTTTTGAGGAAGAACCCATCCCATTTCGACCTCAAAATGGTGGCGATTATCCCGACGGTCATGTACTTGCCAGCCATATTGCTATGGGAGAGACTGGCTTGACCGCTCATGTGGCCAAAACACGCAATGCAGCCGGGGATTGAGCCTCCACAAAAAGCAGCTAAACTGCATATTTAAGCCCCCTTCAAGAACATTTATCCATCCCAAAAGCGTCGTGTATCGCCTGGACGGCATCTCTCATCTGCTCTTGCCGAACTAAAAACCACATTGTGCTTTGGGAATCAGATGATTGCAAGATTTCTATGTTCTTCTTTGCAAGGGCTGATATAGCTTGGGCCATGATGCCATAGATACTAGATATGTTTTCGGTTCCAATGACCGATATTTTGGCACAATCCTCAATGACTTTAGGCAGATAGCCCATCTCGTCCAAAACACGAACTGCCAGTTGTGCTTTGGTGTTGTCTACAATAAACGTTACGTGGGTTGGTAAGATGGAAATGAGGTCAACGCCAATCTCGTTTTTGCCCATCTCAGAGAATATCAGTGATGGGTCTATGTCCCCTGTGACTTGAATTTGGACTACATTTGATTTCTGAGTGATGCCTGTAATCATTCTCTGTGTTATGACAGAGCATTCGAGAATGGCAACATTGGTTGTAATTTCTGTTCCTGCATTCTCTGAGAAAGTGCTTCGGACCCTGATTGGTATCTTGTTTTGCATTGCAATTTCGACTGCGCGAGGGTGGATTACTTTTGCACCTTGATAAGCTAAGTTGCAGACGTCGTAATATGTCATATGTTGTAGGGGGCGAGCGGTTGGGACAATTCTGGGATCTGCTGTCATAATACCTTCGACATCTGTAAAGACTTCAATTCTTTCGGCCTTAATCGCCGTGCCGAGGGCGCTGGCGGATGTATCACTGCCTCCTCTTCCGAGTGTTGTAATGTCCCCCTCTTCAGTTGCTCCTTGAAATCCTGCAACAATGACAATCTCACCACTTTCCAGATGCTGCAAAATGCGGTCGGGACGTACATCAACTATCCTTGCTTCTCCAAATTGATTGTCGGTTATAATTCCGGCTTGCTGTCCCGTCATAACGGTGACTTCATGGCCATGGCTCTTTAACAAACTTGAAAACACTACTGCCGAAATATTTTCTCCGCACGATAAGAGAATATCTAAATCACGTTTATTTACTGTGTCTACGTTGTCTACCGTGCTGAGCAAAGTGTCTGTTGCAAAGGGATCCCCCTTGCGTCCCATTGCGGAAACCACAACTACAACACGATAGCCTTGGGCTGCTGCCATTTCAATATGATGTAGCGCAGATAAACGGGCATCAGCCGTTGCAACTGAAGTGCCGCCGTATTTTTGAACCAGAATCTGCATCGTTTCCATCCTTCCACTCGCATAGTGATACAGAATATGAGTGGCCAAAACAGAAGGTGTAAACTCCTATCCCGTTGTCTTATATGGGGCAATGGTGAGGGGTTGGGATGATTTCCAATAAAACATTGAAATATGTGTTCTATCATGGTAATGTGTCCGTATCATGTAAACAGGTGTATTTCTACAGAGAACAGAATAGTGCAGGTGTTTCTAATGTTGGAGGATCCTTATTATCTGATTCGTGGATCGCATCTTCCTGAAGTCATGAAGAAGACGGTGCAAGTGACGGAACTTCTTCAATTCGGGAAAGCGACCAACGTGCAGGATGCAGTTCGTCAGGTTGGAATGTCACGAAGTGCCTATTATAAATACAGAGACGTCGTGAAGCCGTTTTATTCGGCGGTTCAAGGACAGATTGTGACCATCGCGCTGACGTTAAGGCATGTACCTGGTGTTCTTTCCGAAGTTCTAAATACTCTCTTTTATAACAAAGCCAATATTCTAACCATTGATCAGTCGTTACCTTTACAGGATGTGGCGACGGTGGTTGTTTCAATTGAGACTCGTGACATGTCCAATATTGATGATGTACTAGACTTGCTTCAAGAAATTGACGGTGTCATGCAAGTCAAGTTTGTTGGCCAGAGTTAATGTGGCTTTCATATTTACAGTATGAAATGGATATAGAAGAATAGGGGGAGGACATCAGTCGTGAAACTTATAGTCCAAAAATACGGTGGAACTTCGGTTGCCTCTCACGAGAGTCGTCTGGCCGCAGCAAGGCACATTGAGGAGGCCGTCGATGCTGGTTATGGAGTAGCGGTCATCGTATCGGCAATGGGACGAAAAGGGGATCCCTACGCTACAGATACGCTGCTCGGTACAGTTAGTCATTCTCAAGTGACGACTAAGCGGGACTTGGATATGCTGATATCCTGTGGAGAGGCTATCAGTGCAGTGGTGTTTGCAAGTCTGCTTCGAAGCAGAGGGCACCAAGTCACTGTCCTAAGTGGTCAGCAAGCAGGAATTATTACAAACAACGATTATGGCGATGCTCGTATTCTTGACATTCAACCAACCCTCGTTACAGATGCATTACAAAGACGAGAAATCGTGGTTTTGATGGGCTTTCAAGGCGTGACAGAAGATGGAGACATCACTACTCTGGGGCGGGGCGGAAGCGATACTACGGCAACGGCCCTTGGAGCTGTACTCAACGCAGATTATGTTGAGATTTTTACGGATGTAGATGGTGTTATGACAGCGGATCCTAAACTTGTACCGAACGCCTCTGTTATTTCTAATATCTCGTATGCGGAGAGTTTTGGGTTGTGCTCTCATGGAGCCCAAATCATCCATCCTCGGGCGGTTCAAATGGCCATGCAAAAGAACGTTCCCATCAGGGTGCGGGGGACAAAGTCTGACAGCAGGGGTACGATTATTAACAACACCTCAGTTGCGGAAGATGCTCCATTAGAAGAAACAGAGAAACAAGAGATAACAGGTATAACCCAAGAGTCAGACCTAACGCAAATGTCTTTCGATGGCCATCACGTATCCAAATCTGATGTGCTGTCCACCGTGGTGGAATCTGGCTTGAGTGTGGAATTTTTCAGCACCAATCAAGAGAGTTTAAGTTTTGTCGTTTCAGAGTTATACGTGGAACCATCTTTGAAAGCTCTGAAGGAAAAGGGTATTGTACCTGAAAAAACCTCAGAGTGCGCGAAAATAGCTATTGTATATACTGATTTCGCAAATAAAGCGAATTTATTACGCCGAGTAATTGAAATATTTTTAAAATTGGATATAGAGGTGCATTCATCTGGGGATTCTCATTCTGCAATGTGGTTTCTGGTCGATAAAAAGCATATGGGAACATGCGTGAATGAACTACATAAAGAATTCTTCGCGTTAGATGATGCATCGGTACTCGTGGGTTCGTAGGCGCAGTTCGGTTACGAACATAGAAGGAGCCGGTGAGCCGGTGCCCACCGGAAACGTCCATTGTCAGTCACGCTCAACTTGTGCGCAACGATTCCTACTCTATCTTGTGTCGTGCGGTAACGTTTCGCGTCGCTTCGAGGGTGGCGTAGATCTTATCCTTCTCCATGTTGGCAAGATAGATAAAGACGGTGTCAACGATAACGAGGGCGGAGATTCTGGATGCCGTTGCAGCGACACGGACTTGCGGCTCGATGGCGCTGATGTGCAGGCAGATATCTGCCAGTCGACTGAGCGGGGTTCCGCCAAACCGGGTCAGCGCAATCACGGTGGCACCAGTTCCCTTGGCCACCTCAGCAACTTCGATGACGTCAGAAGTAGCACCAGAGTATGATACAACAAGCAGGACGTCACTTGTACGCAGTTGGGCAGCGAGCATGGCACCTTGATGAAAGTCGTGGGCGGTTGATACCGGGAGTCCAATTCTGATTAGCTTTTGGGTGATGTCGTCTGCTACCACTCCGGAGGCACCAACGCCCATGACCAAGGTACGCTGTGCACGACTGAGTGCGCTTGCTGTCGCTTCAACATCAGCCTCACTCAGAAGGCGCAGCGTGTTTTGAATGGAATGTACAGCGCTTTCCTCGATGGATTGTAGGATGTTTCCAAAAGAACTGTCACTGGATAGTTCAATGTATTTTGTCGTGGACTGTGATTGCAGGTCGCTGGCCACGCGTAGTTTGAATTCGTAGTAGCCATTAAAGCCGAGAGATTTCCACAGGCGTACGACTGCTGCAGGGCTACCTCCGCTCTGCTCGGACACATCTTGAACGGTCATATTTACGAAGTCTCCTGGACGCTCCAAGATGAATCGAGCGACTTTGGCCTCCGACTCGGGAAGACTATTCAGGGATTCCTGAAGTCGAACAAGTCCCCCGCCTGGCATGTACATCATCGTACCATCCCTACTTTCTCTTCTACTCACACTATTTCTAGTAAACACCAGTACTTCAACTATTAACTTAACTATTTATTCGTCATTTTGTCACCATGAACATCATATCACTTTGCGCATGTTTAAAAAAATGTTTCATAACTACACTTTCAATTTTGAAATAAAAGATTGACTTATCCGGTTTAGCTGATTTAGCATTACATTATCACTTGATTTTCCATAGAGTACCTGCTTGTGAAAGCGCAATCAAGCTGCTGCGAAGTTAATTATGAAAAACTTCTTACAACTCACTCTGCAGGCGTGACCTACACTTGATGAAAATGTTATTGCGGAACCGGGAAACTCAGCCGGACGTTGTCCCGATACATGATGAATCAGCAGGTTGCCTGTGACCGATATCGAGACTTAGGAGGGGTTCGGCAGATGATACGACTCGGAATTGAAGAACTGCTGACCAATCAAAGAACGCTGCTGAAAGGAAAAAGGGTAGGATTGGTATCCAATTACACGGTGACAGACAGCAATTTGCGGCCAGTAATACGACTCATGGCAGACACGAAGGATTGGGACCTGATAAGGCTGTTCGGGCCCGAACACGGGGTGAAGAACAGTGCCAAGGAAGGTGAGCCTGTTGACTCTAGTGTTGATGAGTCTACCGGATTGACTGCTTACAGTCTGTATGGCGAGTCCAAGCGACCGACAAGTGAAATGCTGAGTAACTTGGACGCCCTTGTCGTTGACCTGCAGGACATCGGCAGTCGGTACTACACGAATATGAACACGCTGGCTTACTGTTTGGAAGCATGTGCAGAGCATGGGATTGACTGTGTCGTTCCGGATCGGCCCAATCCTATCAATGGAGTGTCACGTGAGGGGAATATTCTTGACATGGCGTTTCAATCCTTTGTCGGAATGCATGCCATTCCCAACCGGCATGGTTTAACCATGGGGGAACTAGCGTTGTTCATCAACGAAAAATTACAGCATCCGTGCAATCTCAAGGTTGTACAGTTGGTTGATTGGCATCGCGACATGTTTTGGCCGGACACGGCCATCCCGTTTGTTCCACCGTCCCCCAATACGGCGACGTTCGAGATGTGTCTCTTGTATCCGGGAACCTGCCTCTTCGAAGGGGTGAATGTCAGTGTTGGACGTGGTACCGCTCATCCTTTCGAGTACATTGGAGCGCCATTTATTAAGGCGAATGAACTGACGGACTGGTTCAATCAACAAGGACTGCCAGGAGTCAGAGGACGCCCTGTGTACTTTGTGCCAACCTACTCTCAGTACACTGGAGAGTTATGCGAAGGAATTGCCCTTCATATAACCGATGCTTATTCATTGGAACCCGTTAGGACGGGAGTTGTCCTCATGCAGGGAATTGCTCAATTATACGGACCATCGTTTGAGTTCATTGGTCTGAATGAGCGCGATAAACCGTTTATCGATTTGCTCGCAGGCACTTCTCGGTTTCGTGACCTTTTGGTACAAGGCCGTGCGCCAGACTACCTCATCGAATCGGCGTCTAATCTTGAGAGGTTCAATGAAGAAGTCAAGGCCTTCGAGATCTATGCCAGGGGAGGAAGAGGATGATCAGACACTATCGAAGCGGTGATGAGGACGGCATCGTGAGTCTTTGGAATCTGGCATGTCCAGAAGACCCAGTCTCAATGGACCTGTTTGCGAGGCGGGTTTTGGTCGATCCCAACTTTGATGCAGAGGGTCTTCTTATCTATGAGGAAAGTGGGAACATCCTCGGGTTCACACTGTGTATCCTCCGGAAACTGCCGCTTTCCGGATTAGATATTGAACCGGAGAATGGATGGATCACCGCGTTCTTCGTGCATCCAGACCACCAAAGGAACAAAATGGGCACACAATTGTTCGCGGCAGCGGAACATTTTTTCAAGAAACGGGATCGAAAATTCGTGTTGTTCGCATCTTATGCGCCGAATTATTTTGTGCCCGGAATCGACACACAGCGGTATCCTGCGGCACACGCATTTCTGGAGAAACAAGGCTACAAACTGTTGTATTCACCGGCAGCAATGGACCGAAATCTTGTGAACTACAGGATTCCTGACGATGTGTTGAAACTGGAGGAGGTCAGACGACAAGAAGGCTATGTGTTTGAGTACCTTACGCCAAAATACATGACTCAGGTTGTTGAATTTAACGATTCAAAGTTCAATCCAGACTGGGCGAGGGCTGTTCGTGAAGCTGTGGCTCAAGGAGTGCCCTGGAACCGGATGTTTGTGGCGCATAAGGATGAAAAAGTTGTTGGGTTTTGCATGTACGGAGCCTATGACGGTGTCGGAGAACGGTTCGGACCCTTTGGTGTAGACGAGGAACTGCGTGGTACCGGTTTAGGAAAAATTCTTCTCTATAAGTGCCTGTATGACATGAAGGCCAAGGGTCTTCATAACGCATGGTTTTTATGGACAGGAGAGAAGAGTCCGGCAGGATACCTCTATTACCGCGCTGGATTCGCTGTTTCAAGGCACTTTGACGTCATGCGTAAAGAGTTGAAATAACAGGAGGGCAAGCCATGACAGAACCGAAGCATCACATTCTGGCTGTCGGCGGCCATGCGGGGGACTTGGATTTGACAGCAGGTGCAGTCATTGCGAAATACACGCAGGCTGGGCATAAAGCAACCTTTCTCCACCTGACACCCGGGGAAAAAGGACATCCGCGTTTGCAACCTGAGGATTATGCGAAACAGAAGATTGAAGAGGCGCATCAATTTGCTGAAATTGTTGGGGCCAATGTGAGGTTCCTGGACTACAAGGACGCAGAACTGCCTGTCAACGAGGAAGTCAAGTATGAGGTTGCGGACGTCATCCGGGAAGTCAAGCCGGATATCATTATCACTCATTGGAAGGGCAGCATTCATAAGGACCATGAGAACACCCATTGGATAGTTCAGGATGCACATTTTTACGCAGGACTACAGACGATTGAACGAGCGTTGCCAGCCCACTACGCAAAGCATCTGTTCTATGCGGATAACTGGGAAGACCCTTATGATTTTCAGCCTGAGGTATTCGTCGATATTCCAGAGGATGCGTATGAAACGTGGGTGAAAGCAATGAATGTGTATGCATACGCCCGCGGGGAAACCTATGGCTTTCCCTTTATCGAGTATTATAAGGCTTTAACCATTGTCAGGGGTGCACCGGCAGGGTTCAAACGTGCCCAAGCCTTTGCTGTCCCCCGAGGAGCACTGACAAAACGTGTACAGTTTTTTGACTGAGGCGGCAAATGCATTGTGGGGGTGAGGAACTTGAACTGGCAGCGTCTACACTTGCGCAGTGGGTTGGTCGTGGGCATGATGTCGGGTACGTCAGGTGACGGTGTGGACGTCGCTCTCGTACGGTTTACGGAGGACGGGCATTCACCTGACAACGGTTGCGGCGGAAACAACGGGAGGCAAGTCATCTTTCCTCAAATGGAACTTATCTCAAGTCTGTATGTTCCCTATTCCAACGCGCAGCGAAGACAAGTATTTGAACTGTTTAAACCAACCGTCTCTGCCCGTTATGTGGCTGAAATGGATGTGGAAATTGGGAAGTGGTTCGGTGCTGCTGCAGCAAAATTGCTGGCAGAAGCAGGCGTGAAGTTCGAGGATATCGTCGCGATTGGATCCCATGGACAGACAGTCTACCATGCGCCGGACCGAGGTATTACCGTTCAGATTGGAAATCCAGCGGTCATCGCGGCAGTTACAGGCTGTTCAGTGGTCTCCGACTTCCGTCGTGCTGATGTGGCTGTTGGCGGTCAGGGAGCACCCTTGGTTCCTTACTTCGACTACGCCTATTTCTCATCTCGTGACAAGACAAGGGTGGTTCTGAATATCGGAGGTATCTCGAATATCACCGTGTTGCCGCAGGGGGCGGGTATTGGCCAAGTGGCAGCTTTCGATACAGGGCCGGGCAACATGCTGCTTGACGCACTTGCGCAGACACTGTCAGACGGGGAACTGGCGTTTGATTGCGATGGACAACTTGCAGCGCAGGGAACGCCAGCGGCTGAAGTGATTGACGGCTGGATTGCACGGGACAAATATGTGCACCGAACAGGACCAAAATCAACTGGAAGAGAGCAGTATGGAACGGAGTTTTTGTCGAACTATCAGCGAGACATGACAGGTATGGGCGCTGCCGATCAGATGGCGACTCTGACCCAGTTTGTTGCGCGGACCGTGGCAATCGGGATTCATCAGGCGGTCAAGGATAGGTTCGAGTTGATTGTTAGCGGCGGCGGGAGGCAGAATCAAATGCTCATGAAGTGGATACAAGAATTTGCACAGCCGGAAAGACTCGTACGGCCCGAAGAACAAGGCATACCCTCCGATATGAAGGAAGCAATGGCGTTTGCACTGTTCGCGTGGCAGTTTGTGAAGGGACGTGCGACGAATGTCCCAAGCGCGACGGGAGCTGGTTATCCGGTTGTATTAGGCCAGTGGACACCCAGTCCGGCTGCACAGGAGGGGTATATTTGGAACTCTACATCGGTGTAGACGGCGGGGGAACGAAGACGGAGGTGACACTGTACAATCCCGATGGGCAAACCGCGGTTGTTATAACGGGCAGGGCAAGCAACCCAAACACAGTGGGTATCGATAACGCCGTATCGGTAGTGATGTCTCTCGTCTGCAGGGCACTTGCGGAGATAGAACGAGTTCCAGCAGGGGGGAATCGCACTGAGGCGGCAGAATGTAAAGGAGAGCACCAGCCTCATCCGGTATCTCTGGATGCTCACTTGACCGAGCGCGTTCGCGGTCTATCACTGTGTATGTCTGGCGTCGATCGCCTGGACCAGATGGCCTCACTTTCGTCCCGTTTCCAAGCGGAGTTCCCGTATGCAAAGGTGGAGGTTGTGAATGATGCGCTCGCTGCATTAACGGCCGGTACACGAGGGACATCAGGTGTGGTCGTCATTGCGGGGACAGGGAGTATCGCTGCTGGGGAGAGTTGGCGCGGGAGAACTGCGAGAGCGGGTGGGTATGGCAACCTGATTGGCGATGAGGGCAGCGGATTTGATATCGGCAGGCGCGGTATCATGGCTGCCATTCAGTACGCTGAACACCGTGGACCGTCGACGCAACTGTGGGATGTGGCACAGGAAGTTTTTCGAGTTCGAGAACCCCAGGAAATCATTCCTAGGATATATGACTCTGTTCACTCCATCGGAGCCGTAGCGTCTTTCGCCAGACACGTGTTAGAGGCGGTTTCTCAGGACGCGGTGGCACTTGAGATTGTGAAGGAAAGTGCCAGGGCATTCGTTGGCATGACAGTGTCGGTGCGTGAACAGTTAGCTGAGGAAGTTTCGAACCGCATTGTGCTTGCCGGCGGGCTCTTCACGCACACAGCCGTCTTGCGGGACGCTTTCGACAGTTCTCTTCGCAGGGTCTGGCCGGGTGTCGTGTGCGAACCATTAACAGAGCGCCCATCATCAGGAGCCGTGCTGCGAGCCTTGCGAGCGGTCCATCAGGAGAAGATGGCCATTTCGAAGTGGCAGCAGGTGATGGCGGGCGCGAGACGTGTGGGAAGATGAAGCCTGCTTCAGGGTGCCGCTACATCAGTAGACGGCCGACTCCAGTCAACTCCTCAATATAGGCGCGGCGGCGGCTGGTCAAGATGTCGAGTGTCGATACCATGATTTCATTTACGGGAATGCTCTGGACACCTGTGTCATTCAGACCGCCGTCTCCGCCACTCGTTACCTCTGCGGCTGTCTCTGACATGGAAGCATCTGTGGTACGGTCATCTGACGCTCGAGCCAGCGCTGCATCCTCGCTGTTCACGTAGCCTGCAAAGTCGTGGATCATATAGTGGTGCCCGTTCAAGTAACCTAGGTACATCATGGTGTGACCGGGCATATAGAGCGGGTCGCCCGGTGCAAGCTCCTTCAGTAATTCTGTGCGCTCAGCAAACTCGGCTTCAGCTGGAACCTCGAGGAAATTTGGCAGTGCTTCCTCCTGTTGCCCGGCATCGCGCGGAAGTTGAAGCCCAACGGTTCGGTAACTGTCCATGATGAAACTTGCGCAGTCGTGACACCCGAAACGGTCGCCCCAGCCATAGCGTTCGCTCAACAGCCGAAATGCAGACTCGACAACAGAAAATCGTGTGTACGGCCTAAAACCAAAATGAACCGGGCTGAACGCAGATAGAAAAGCTTCGTGAATGTCCAGGCGTCCATCGTCGTTCCGTACAGGCAGATACACTCGGAGATTTCCCGTGGGACTCTGGTTTCCAATGGGACTCTGGTTTCCAACGGGACGCTGATTTCTGGCGGGTGTCCCAACAGGTTGTCCCTCTGCGGCAGTCTGCTCACCGCTGACCCTGGTTGCATGCTCGCTTTCGGCGAGCGGGATATATGCGGCAAACTCAAGGTTTACCTGCGAGACGGTTTTGTCATACGGGTTTGCCTGGGTGTATACGTTATTTGCCAAGGGGATGATGAACGGCCGGCCAGTTTGTGTGAAGCGGGCCCATTCCCGGAACTGTTCGTCCGTTGCAATGGCAATGTCCCGTGCATGCACCCAGCCGGTGTAAGTGGTCGAGACAATGTAATACCAGTCATTGTCGCTGGTACCAAGCAGAATGAGAACCGGTTCGAAGGTATGGAGGGCCGTGTCCTGAAAGCGATCGAACTCTTTATCGGCGGATCCTTTGAAACCAGGCTCCTGCGTTGGGTATCTGCGGACATCGGCCCGCCGTACAGAAAAGCCTGGATGAACCTTTGGGGTGTTGAGAGGCTGTTGTTCATCCTCAGTTCTGTCGGCCGCCGTCGTGTGCAAAACAGGCACTGCCGCTGCGATGGATTCGGAAACTTCCTGCCAGAATGCTTCTGGCAGCAGGCCGCCGTCTGCCCCATACAACACAGGCCGCGGCGAAGGCGGAACCGGTGGTACGGGCACGCTGTCATCCCATCCCAGCCCTGCTTTCGCGGACTCCCACAGTTCAACGAGGTCGAACATAGACTGTGCGTGCTTTTGGATGTAGCTTTGATAAGTTTGTTGTAAAGAAGCATCGACTTTGTCATTGGCTCGGTGGGTCCATCCCGTTTCCTGAAACCAAAACTGAGCAGACAACATCGATTCGGTGACGTTGGGTAAGGTACTGGTCAGCAAAGTCCTGTTCATAGTGATTGCTCCTTGTCTTTTAGGTTGGGTTGGGAGATTTCCGGATGTCCGTGTGTAAATGTAATGCCGAGGCCAGTTCGCGGACCGAACTGAAGCTGACCTTCTTCGTACAAAGGACCGTCAGTTGCAAGCGGATTGCTAAGAAAATAGGCAGCATCGAGGTCCTTGTAATGACTGCCAAATGCATCTGCGAGTGTTGCGGCGGCAGTCACAGAGGCGGGGCCCTCCATCATGGAACCGACCATCCACTGCAGCCCTGCGTCTTGGATGGTCTTCACCATCTGGATGGCGGGGTACAGTCCGCCGGTCTTCATCAGTTTTAGGTTGATGATGTGAGCGGCTTCCAAGAAGAGGATGTGGTCCAAATCGTAAGCGTCGAAAACGCTCTCATCCGCGGCAATTGGAAGCGGACTTCGCTTGGTGACCTCACGCAGTCCGAGGAGGTCTCTGCGATAGACAGGCTGTTCCACAAACTCTACCTGAAATGCAGCGAGCTGTTCAATGAAGTGATGGCTCTCTTCGACGGTCCAGGCTTGGTTGGCATCGACACGCAGCGGCATGTCGGGCCCAAGGGCTTCGCGAATACGTTGCACCCGAAGAGCATCCTGACCGTCGTGTCCGCCGAGTTTAATTTTGAGGAAGCGGAAGCCTTTTTGAGCGAGATTGAGTGCTTGAAGTTCCATCGCATCTGGAGTGTTGAGGCTGACGGTAGCATCGGTCGCCATTGGCCGGAGCTGGCTCCCGTTCAGATACTGGGCCAGCGATGTTCCGCGTTTCCTTGCGTAAATATCGTGCAGGGCTATGTCAACAGCAGCCTTCGCTGCCGGGTTGCCAACGACAGACTTTTGAACCGTTTCAAGGGTTGGAATTTCATCATAGAGACTAGCTGATTCGACCGCGGGAAGGAGGAACTCTCGCAGGGCGCACAGAATGGACTCCGTTGTTTCACCTGTGATTTTAGGGGTTGGAGCAGCCGAACCGATGCCAATCAGACCGTCATCTGTCTCGAGGGTAACTCGGATGTCTACTACGGAGTAAGCAGATCGTAATGAGGTGTGAAACGGGCTGCTGAGCGGAAGTTCAACGATGTCTACCGCACTTCGAGTAATTCGTGCCAAGGGCTAGTCCCCCTCTTGGAATTTGTACAAGTATTTTGTCTTTTTGACCAACTCTCATGAAAAATGTTTTATACTAATGCTATGTTTCTTAAAAAAACATACCACAAGAATTCGTCGTGTGAAACCTTATGCACTGACAATGCGGGCGTTCACACCACGCAGAAAGGTAGGCTGGACATGCAACTCATCCCTGTAAAACTAAAGCGCATTGACACGTTTCTGCAGTCTGAGGTCGATGAGGGTCGACTTCCGGGTGCAGTATACGCCGCAGGTATTGGCAACAACGTGGTCCATGAACACGCCGTCGGATACGCCGAGAATCGGAACGGCATCCAGCGTCCAATGAACATGGACACGATGTTCGATCTCGCTTCTCTGACGAAGGTCACGGCCACACTGCCAAGCATCTTGAAACTGGTTGATGAAGGAGCCTTTCGGTTAACCGATGCTGTCGGATTGTTCCTCCCTGAGTTTGCGCAGGGAGATAAGGCTGCTATTACGATTCGCCACCTGCTGACGCACTCTTCCGGCCTTATTTCACACCGGAACTACTATGAGATTGTTTCCTCTCGGGAAGAACTGCTTCGTCTCGTGCGAAATGAATCCCCTGATGTCAAAGCGGGCACCCGCGTTGTCTACAGTGACCTCGGGTTCATTTTGCTTGCTGAAATCATACACACTGTCACCGGCCAGCGCATTGACGAATATGCGAGGGAGAATGTATTTCACCCACTCGGCATGAACGAAACTTCATACTGCCCGGACGAGACGCTGCGCGGTCGAATTGCTGCGACGGAAGAGTTTTCAAATCTCGGTGTCAAAGTGGGGGTTGTCCATGATGAGAACACCTACACCATGGGAGGAGTGTCCGGGCA